>DHBS01000049.1:0-512 GCA_002398825.1 Syntrophomonas sp. UBA4922
AACTCGGCCATCTCTCCTCAAATCTGCAAAGAATTCACTCAGCAAGCGGGCACAATCCGCTTCCAGAACCCCAGCATATACCTGTATTTGATGATTCAAGCCCGGGAAACGCACCACATCCAAGATGGACCCGGCCGCACCGGCCTTACTGTCCCCGGCTCCATAAACCAGTCGGCCCAGGCGGGCATTTACCATAGCCCCTGCACACATGGCACAGGGTTCCAGTGTACAGTATAAAGTGGCATCGCTTAAACGCCACCGCCCCAGGCTTTGGGCCGCTTGCTGCAGAGCCGTAAGCTCAGCATGTGCGGTGGCATCGTTGCGGAGTTCCTTTTCATTGCGGGCTCGAGCGATTATGGTATCATCAGATACAATCACCGCGCCGACGGGGATCTCTCCAGCCTTATAGGCCTCCTCCGCCAGCTCCAGAGCCACCCGCATATATTTTTCATCCCTTTTCACAGGGTTCACCGCCACATGGTGCGCCCGAAGGGACTCGAACCCCTGACCCA
>DHBS01000049.1:608-40901 GCA_002398825.1 Syntrophomonas sp. UBA4922
TCGAACCCCCGGCCCACGGTTTAGGAAACCGTTGCTCTATCCTACTGAGCTACGGGCGCCTAATTAGTGAAAAAAATCGGATCAGATCCGATACGCAACAGGGAAATGCGCTTTTAATGAAATGGCGCGCCCGGCAGGATTCGAACCTGCGACCTCCAGATTCGTAGTCTGTTACTCTATCCAGCTGAGCTACGGGCGCGTGAATGCATTGTTCAGTTTTTGGAACCTCTGTTGAGCATAAAAATGGCGGAGAGAGAGGGATTCGAACCCTCGAGACAGGTTTAAGCCCGTCTACTCGCTTAGCAGGCGAGCGCCTTCAGCCGACTCGGCCATCTCTCCACGTCTTTTCCTGCTTATGCTCTTTTGCAAAGTGGCGGAGGAGGTGGGATTCGAACCCACGGAACCCGCAAAGGTTCAACGGTTTTCAAGACCGCCTCCTTCAACCGCTCGGACACCCCTCCATTGCGAAGGTCCATTCGTATCCAATGCAAAAGAAAGTATATCACAGGGCTACTTCAATGTCAACCAGCCTTCTATGCGGATTCCGCCGGAATTATTACTTTCAGGCCTCCCATATAAGGGCACAAAACCTCCGGTATTACCACGGAACCGTCTGCTTGTTGATAGTTTTCGAGAATAGCCGCCACGGTTCTCCCCACTGCCACCCCGGAACCGTTTAAGGTGTGCACGTATTGCGGCCTGGATTTGGCATCGGGGCGAAAACGGATGTTGGCCCGCCGGGCCTGGAAATCTTCGCAATTGGAACAGGAAGAAATCTCTTTATAAGCCTGGTAACTGGGCATCCACACTTCCAGATCATAGGTTTTGGCTGATGAAAAGCCCATATCCCCTGTGCTCAATAGCACTACCCGGTAGGGCAGCCCCAGGAGCTGTAAGACTTTTTCGGCGTCAGCGGTCAAGCCTTCCAGTTCTTCGTAGGAATGCTCCGGGTCCACGATCTTTACCAGTTCCACCTTGTTAAACTGGTGCTGGCGGATCACTCCGCGGGTGTCCCTGCCGTGAGAACCGGCCTCAGCCCGAAAGCACGGGGTGTAGGCGGTCAGGTAAATCGGCAGCTGCCCGGCTTCCAGAATCTCCTCCCGGTACAGATTAGTCAGAGGAACCTCTGCGGTAGGCACCAGATACATCTCCCGGCCCTCTACCTTGAACATATCTTCAGCGAACTTGGGTAATTGGCCGGTTCCGGTCATGCAATCCGCGCTGACCATAAAGGGGGGCAGGATCTCCTTATAGCCGTGCTCCCCGGTATGCACATCCAGGTAAAAATTGATCACCGCTCGTTCCAGCCTGGCGCCAGAGCCTTTATATACGGTAAAACGGGCCCCGGAAAGCTTGGCTGCCCGTTCAAAATCCAGCACATCCAGCTCGGGCCCCAAATCCCAGTGGGCTTTGGGCTCATAATCGAACTGGCGGGGGTCCCCCCAGCGGCGCACTTCCACGTTGTCATTCTCGTCCAACCCCACCGGCACCGACTCATGGGGCAGGTTGGGGATATTGAGAAGTATATTGTCCAGATTAGTCTCGATGATTTTGAGCTGATCATCCAGGCTTTTTATTTCCAAACCTACCTGGCGCACTTTTTCCATCAAAGCCGCCGGATCCAGGCCTTCTTTTTTCATACGCCCCACTTCCATAGAGGCGGTGTTGCGGAATCCCTTCAGCTCCTCGACCTTGCCTAAAATAGCGCGCCGTTCTTCATCCAGGGTGATAAACCTGTCCAGGGCTCCGGAAATATTCCGTTTCTGCAGGGCGGCTTCCACTATATGGGGTTTGGCACGGATAAGTTTGGCATCTAACATGGCAATACCTCCTTCAAGCCTTTACTAAAAGTGCAGGAGCCTGGGTTTACCAACAATGCCATCCAGTTTGCTCAGGGACTCCAAGACCTCATCATCGGCCTTATTGTCCACATTGAGCAGCATGATGGCGATGTCGCCTTTGGTTTTGCGTGCGGTCTTCATGGAAGCTATATTTACCCCGGCATCACCCAGAGCAGTGGCAAAAGGACCGATAACCCGGGGGCGATCCTCGTTCTTGACGATGATGATATAGCCTTCCAAATCGTTTTCGGTTTCATAACCGTTGATCTCGACCAGGAGCGGATTTCGGGCCCTGGATACGGTGCCGGCCAACTCCAGCGTAAATTCGTGGTTGGACATTTTGGCCGTGATGACATTCTTGTAACGCCGGGTGCTCTGTTCTTCTTTATGCTCGAAAACCACAATTCCACGCTCATCCGCCATCAAGCGCGCATTGACGTAGTTAACCTTTTCAGCCATCACCGGAAGCAAGAGCCCTCTTAAGAAAGCCACGGTCAGCATTTCGGTCTCATTCATGGTCATTGGACCGCTATAGGTCAATTCCACCCTGCTTAGCGGGGCTTTGGCCATCTGATAATAGAACATCCCCATTTTCTCAGCCAGGGTAATATAGGGCTTCAGGTAATTCAGTTCATCGTTGACCATAGTGGGCAGATTGACCACATTGGGCACTATTTCACCGCGCAGGGCTTTGATGACCTGCTCGGCAATGGTTTCTCCCACCCGCTTCTGGGCTTCAAAGGTGTCTGCGCCCAAATGGGGAGTAACCACCACGTTGTTGAACTCAAACAGGGGATTGGCTTCGGCCGGCTCTTTTTCAAACACGTCCAGCCCGGCACTGGCGATCTTGCCGGAACGCAGTCCGTCAATAATGGCAGCTTCCTTCACGATACCCCCCCGGGCACAGTTGACGATGCCAATGCCGTCTTTGGCCAGGGCAAACATTTTCTCATCTATCATATGCATAGTCTCTTCATTGCGTGGGGTATGAACGGTTAGAAAATCAACCTGCTTCATCAATTCTTCCAAGGTTTCGACCTTTTCCACCCCAAAGCGTTCAAAGCGCTGATCGGCAATGTAGGGGTCATAGGCCAATACCCGCATATTGAAGGACTTGAGACGGGTCGCCACCATGGATCCGATGCGGCCCAGGCCTACTATGCCTACACTTTTCCCGTAAAGCTCCACTCCGCGGAATGGCTTGCGGTCCCATTTGACTTCTTTCAGATAACGGCTGGCCCAAGCGGTATTGCGCACTGAAGAAAGCAAAAGGCTGATGGTTTGCTCGGCCGCAGAGATCGTGTTGCTGTCCGGGGTGTTGGCTACAATAACCCCGTAACGGGTGCATACCTCCACATCGATATTGTCTACTCCGTTGCCGGCCCGGCCCACCACTTTCAGATTCTTGCCCTGTGATATGAGCTCTTCGTTAACCTGGGTGACACTGCGAACGATTAAGGCGTCATATTGATCAATGATCTTCAACAATTCTTCTCTGGATATGCCATCCCGGTAGTCAACATCCAGTTCGGTTTTCAACAGCAGAATGCCTTCTTCGGCGATTCGTTCTGTTACGATGACCTTTTTCTTTTCCATTCTAATTGCCCCTTCCTCAACCTGCGAAATCGCTATGGTTTTTCAGTATGTGCTCCTGGGCCACTTTTACTCCGGCCCCCAATTCCACCGGATGGCCCATTTTATGGAGAATCATCTCCAATGCCGCCAGGATGGCTAAGAGGTCTAATTCCCTAACATAGCCCAGATGCCCGATCCTGAAGATCACATCATACAGATTTTGCTGTCCCCCGGCTAATACGATGTTGAACTGCTGCAACATGGTCTGGCATATCTGGTTAGCCCCCAGTGTCTGCGGAGCCAAAACCGAGGTCACCGAACAGGAGGCCTGCTCAGCTTCGGCCAGGAGCCCCAACCCCATTGCGCTGACCGCTGCTCTTATCAAATCGCGGTAAAAGGCGTGCCGGCGGATAATGTTGTCCAGGCCTTCTTCAGCCATCATGCGCAGAGCTTCCTGCAGCCCGTAAAACAGGGAAATAGCCGGCGTGGTTGGCGTCTGGCCCTTCTGCAGGTACTCTAATCCGGTGCTTACATCCCAGTAAAATCTGCTGTTATTTATTTTTTTATGAATACTCAAAGCGCGCTGGTTAAAAGCCAAAAATCCCAAACCGGGAGGTATCATAAAGGCTTTTTGCGATCCGCTGGCGGCTACGTCGACCCGCCACTCATCCATCTTAAAAGAATGAGCCGCCAATCCGCTAACCGTATCAACAATGAAGAGGGCGGGATGATCCCCTAGGGCATCCGCGATAGCGGCTATATTGTTAACCACCCCGGTTGAGGTCTCATTATGACTCACCAGAACCGCTTTGATGCGTTTATCCGTGTCCCGGTCGATGCGCTCCTTAATAAGCTGTGGGTCGGCAGACTTTCCCCAGGGCACCAAAATCTTCTCCACGGCAGCTCCAAAGGCCTGGGCGATGGCTGCAAAGCGATCTCCAAAAACACCAATGGATACTGCCAGAACCTGGTCTCCCGGAGCGATAAAATTAGCTACCGCCGCTTCCATCACTCCCGTCCCCGAGGAGGGGTATATCAGTACCTCCCCCTGGGTTTGATATATGGAGCGAATACCTGCCGTCACCTCAAACAATAGATCATGAAAGGCTGGTCCGCGATGATTGATCATGGAGCGGCTCATGGCCCGGATGATCTGCTCAGGCAATGGCGTCGGCCCGGGAAGCAATAAATACTGTTCCCCTATCATTATGTGATAAAACCTCCTTGGTAAAACATTTGCAAAAAATTAATCCTCCCGCCCCTGCAGGGACGAGAGGTTTTCTCCCGCGTTGCCACCCTTGTTGGCGCCTTCTCGGCACCCCCTTAGAGGCTATAACGTAGCCACCGGTACTGCTTTCACAGCCTGCTCCAGGGTGGATTCCAAGCCAGGCTGCACTGGTTTGCACCGACCACCAGCTCTCTTCGCCAGCCATGGATTATACTGCTCCCTATCATCGCCGCTTTGACTGAATGTGGAGTTTGGCCATTATTATATTACATGGATTACCCATTTGCAACCAAATCCGACTTAAAAACCACTTTATTCTTTTTTGAAGGGTTATTCTTCTTTTTCGACCCTGAATTTGGCCAGTCCCACAATATGATCGCCGGGGGGGAGCTTCATCAGCAGGACTCCCCGGGAGTAGCGTTTTTGAACCGATATATCGTCTACTTCCAGGCGTATCAATTGCCCTTCGCCGGTCAGCAAGACCAGTTCTTCTCCGTCTTCCACGGTCTGAAAAGCCACCAGTTTGCCGTTCTTGCCCAGAATATCGATGCTTTTCAGGCCTTTACCGCCCCTCTTTTGCTCTTTGAATTCGTTCACCGGGGTGCGTTTGCCGTAGCCGTTTTCAGTCACCAGCAATACCCAGGCTTTTTCACGATATTTGTCTATGCCGATGACGTAGTCATTGAGGGCTAAATTGATGGCTTTGACCCCGGCTGCGGTACGGCCCATAGGGCGCACCTGGCTTTCATCGAACATGATGGACAAACCATGCGCACTGGCTATCATGATGCGATCGCCAGTTTCTACGCGCCGCACCCCCACCAGTTCGTCGTCCTCCCGGAGGTTGACCGCTATCAACCCCGATTTTCTGATATTATTGAAGGCCGATAAGGGGGTCTTTTTGATGATGCCCTTCTTGGTCAGCATGATCAGGTTTTTGGTATCGTCCATCTGGCGTGCCGCCACCATGGTGGTTACAAGCTCATTGGGTCTTAAGTCCAAAAAGTTTATAACCGGGGTGCCCTTAGCCTGCCGGCTTGATTCCGGCAGACGATAAGCCTTAATGGTAAACACGCGCCCTTGATTGGTAAAGAACAGCACCTGGGATAAGACGCTCGTGACCAGAACATCGGCGGCAGCATCTTCAGCCCGGTTGGTGGTTGAACTTATGCCCCGCCCGCCCCGGCGCTGGGCCCGGTAGGCCTCCAGCGGCTGGCGCTTGATGTAGCCGCGGTTGCTCAAGGTAACCACTACATCATGATCTTCGATGAGATCCTCGATGTTGTAATCACTTTCTTCGAAAGTGATCTCGGTACGGCGCGCATCTCCATAATTCTTCTTGACCTCCTCCAGATCAGCTTGAATCAAGTTTAAGATGCGCTGGGGATTCCCCAGTATCTCCTCATAATCGGCTATTTTAGCCAGGAGATCCCTCTGCTCCTCTTGCAGCCGGGCTCTTTCCAGGCCGGTCAGCTGTGCGAAGCGCATATCCAAAATGGCATTCGCCTGCCGCTCCGACAGGTTAAAGCGTTCCATAAGACCCTGGCGGGCCGCTTCTCGGTCCTTGCTGCTGCGAATCAGGTTCAATACCTCATCCAGATGGTCAATGGCTATTTGCAGCCCTTCCACAATATGCAGCCGGTCCCGGGCCACTTTCAATTCATAGCGGGTGCGCCTGGTCAAGACGTCTTTGCGGTGCTCCAGATAATTTTCCAGCATCTGCTTGAGGTTTAACACCCTGGGCTGCCCATGCACCAGTCCCAGCATGATGATGCCGAAACTGTCTTCCATCTGCGTATGCCGGAAGAGTTTATTGACCACCACATTAACGCTGACATCTTTGCGAATTTCAATGACGATGCGCATGCCGTTGCGATTGGATTCATCGCGCAGGTCAACGATCCCGTCAATCTTTTTGTCTCTGACCAGCTCGGCTATTTTTTCCACCAGTCGTGACTTGTTGACCTGGTAAGGAAGTTCGGTGACGATGATGGCATTGCGCCCGTTTTTGCGTTCTTCAATCGTGTGCCGGGCCCTGATGCGCACCGTGCCGCGCCCGGTCAAATAAGCCTGCCGGATGCCCTCGGTGCCCATGATAATCCCTGCGGTGGGGAAATCCGGGCCGGATATATGGGCATTTAATTCTTCTATCGATAAGTCTGGATCGGCGATCAAGGCCTCCAGGCCATTCACTACCTCCACCAGGTTATGGGGCGGGATATTGGTGGCCATACCCACTGCGATCCCGGTGGACCCGTTTATCAGCAAGCTGGGTATGCGGGCCGGCAAGACCTGGGGTTCCTGGCGGGAATCATCATAATTGGGGCGCCAGTCCACGGTGTCTTTTTCTATATCGCGCAACAGCTCCGCAGCGATTTTGGACATGCGGCTTTCGGTGTAACGCATGGCTGCAGCCGAGTCGCCGTCCACCGAACCGAAGTTGCCGTGCCCGTCGATCAAAGGATAACGCATCGCGAAATCCTGGGCCATTTTAACCATGGTGTCGTAAATAGCCGCATCCCCGTGAGGATGGTATTTACCCATCACTTCTCCCACGATGTTGGCTGATTTCTTATGGGGCTTGTCATGGGTCATGCCCATGTCATATAAAGCGTAGAGAATGCGGCGGTGCACTGGTTTGAGGCCGTCCCTGACATCCGGTATAGCCCGCGACACGATTACGCTCATAGAGTATTCCAGGAATGATTTTTGAACTTCTTTTTCTATATCGATCGGCACTACCCGATCAAACAGGTTAGCTTCTCCCACTCATCACACCTCCCTATATATCAAGGTTAGTTACATATCTGGCATTGGCTTCGATAAACTCCCGGCGGGGCTGCACATTGTCGCCCATCAGATCGGAAAAAATAGCATCGGCCTGCATGGCATCCTGAATATTCACCTGCAGTATGGTGCGGTTTTCCGGATTCATAGTGGTATCCCAGAGCTGTTCGGGATCCATTTCCCCCAGGCCTTTGTAGCGCTGCACCGCCCATTTCTTGTCACTGTTTTGCAGGAAGAGGTTCATCTCCTCATCATTGTGGAAATAATGGATATCATTGCCCCGCTTCAGGCCGTACAGAGGCGGCTGGGCGATATATACATAGCCGTTTTCAATCAACTCGCGCATATAGCGATAGAAAAAGGTCAAAAGCAAGACCCGGATATGCGAACCGTCCACATCGGCATCAGTCATGATAAAGAGCTTGTGATAGCGCGCTTTCTTAATCTCAAAATCTTCGGATATACCGGTGCCGATGGCGGTGATCAAGGCTTTGATCTCTTCATTTGACAGCACTTTGTCCAGCCGGGATTTCTGCACATTGAGGATCTTGCCGCGCAAGGGCAAAATAGCCTGGAAATCGCGGTCTCGTCCCTGTTTGGCCGAACCTCCTGCGGAATCGCCCTCCACGATATACAGCTCACACAAGGCCGGGTTTTTATTGCTGCAATCGGCCAGTTTGCCAGGAAGAGTGGTGCTTTCCAGGGCGCTCTTGCGGCGGGTTAATTCCCGGGCTTTGCGGGCTGCCTCCCGGGCCCGGCGTGCTGAGATGGCTTTATCCAGAAGCTTCTTGGCCAAAGGCGGATTTTCTTCCAAGAAATAGGTCATGTTTTCGTAAAGGGCGCCTTCTACGATGCCGCGAATATAAGTGTTGCCAAGCTTGGTTTTAGTTTGTCCCTCAAATTGAGGGTCTTTGAGCAAGACCGACACGATGGCGGCCATGCCTTCACGGATATCCTCACCGGAGAGATTGCCGTCATTGTCCTTGATTAAATTATGTTTGCGGGCGTAGTCGTTGATAACCCGGGTTAAACCGTTTTTAAAGCCCACTTCATGGGTGCCGCCTTCCTGGGTGCGGATATTGTTGGTAAACGAATACAGGTTTTCACTGTACCCGGTATTGTATTGAACCGCCACCTGTACAATCACATCATCTTTTTGGGTCTCAAAATAAAGCGGCTTTTCATTGATGATCTCTTTGTTTTTATTTACATAAGTGATAAAATCACGCAACCCATCGGAATAGAAAAATTCCTTCTGGTAAGGCTCCTCCTCCCGCAGGTCGCTCACCTTGATGCGAAGGCCCCGGTTTAGAAATGACAGCTCCCTTAAGCGCTGGATGATGATTTCCCGATCGAAAACGGTCTCTTCAAATATTTCGGCATCAGGCAGAAAACTGATGCTGGTACCAGTCTCATCGGTTTCCCCGCATACCTCCAGGGAGCTGACGGGATTGCCTTTTTCATAACACTGCCGGTATATCAGGTTATCCCTGCGTACCTTGACTTCCATTTCGCTGGAGAGGGCATTTACCACCGATAAACCCACCCCGTGAAGACCTCCTGAAATGGTGTATCCGCTGCCCCCGAATTTGCCGCCGGAATGCAGGGTGGTCATGATCACTTCCAGGGCGGGGATTCCTACGGTGGGATGGATATCCACCGGGATGCCGCGTCCGTTATCACAAACCGTTACCCGGTTGCCGGGATGTATGGTCGCCTCTATGGAATCGCAGATACCGGCAACCGCCTCATCTATGCTGTTGTCCACAATTTCGAAAACCAGGTGATGCAGCCCCCGGGAACCGGTAGAGCCGATATACATTCCCGGACGCTTGCGGACTGCTTCCAAGCCTTCCAAGACCTGAATGTCGGCCGCATTATATTCACTGTTACCGTTTTGCACGCATTATGCCTCCTTCAAGTGATGAAATACCCGCTTGTACAGGGTAATGGAGGATATAGGCGAAAGGTACACTTTGTCGTCACAGATAACGACCGCTTTTTCCTTGCCCTTCTCACTGATACTGACCAGATTTTTTTCCATCCGGGCAATTTCCACGATATCACGGACATCGGTTGATACCGGAGGCTCATAATTCAAAATGGCAATAATACTGGGTGCGGAGATGATATAGTTATTGCCGAGATGAATATACATGGTTACAACTCCTTTCGCGCAATGGTTCCATTTCTCACCAGATAACTGCTGGCCTGGAACGGAACCGCAGATATGGTCTCAACGGAGGTTAAAAAGGACTGATAATCAGCCTGAGCGAGTTCTTGCAGCAATAATGCTTTGCGGTGTTGATCCAATTCCGCCAGAACTTCATCCAGTAAAAACAGGGGATAATATCCGCTGATGTCAGCAAATGCATGGATCTCGGCCAATTTTAAGACCACGACCAGATTGCGTTGTTGTCCCTGCGATGCGAATAATCGGGCCAGCCTATCATCCAGATAAATATTGAGATCATCCAGATGCGGCCCTATTAAACTTACTCTTCTTATTGTTTCCAGGGTTCTTTTCTCATGCCCGGCACGGAGCAAGTGTTCCCTGAGAATATCCAGGTTAATTGTATCACTATCTACCGGAAAAGACAGTGCATATCTCAAATGGAGACTTTCAGATTCACCGCCGAGGCGCCGATAAATGGACCTGGCAGCCTCCTGCAAGCGATGCACAAAGCGGATCCGGCTTAAGGCAACCTCGGCAGCGCTCTTTACGAAAAGTTCATCAGTTATGGCAAATACCCTGCTTTTGCCCTGTTCTTTACGCAGCATTTCATTGCGTCGCTTCAGCAATCCCTGGTAATTACTGATTTCATAGGCATAAGGCCGTGAAATCTGACCTAGAGCAAAATCAATAAACTCCCGGCGCCTGGCCGGGCTGCCTTTTATCAAATACAAATCGTCTGGAGTAAACAACACCACTCTCAGACGATCAGCATGGTTGCGATGGGCTTTTTTACTGTTAATTTCAAAAACCTTGCCTTTTTCCCTATCCAAACCGATGCGGCTCTCGAGCTTACGCTCCTCTTTTTCGTAAAGGGCCTGAAGCGAACAGCGCGAAGCCTGATGGTTGATCAAATTAGCTTCCTTGCCGCTGCGAAAAGTCGTAGTGGTAGCCAGAAAATACGCCGCTTCCAATATGTTGGTCTTACCTTGAGCATTGGCACCACTCAGAATATTTAAACCTGACTCGGGCTGGAATTGCACCTGGATAAGGTTGCGAAACTGGTTGAGGCGGATCTCATTTAATCGCAAAAGGCCAATCTCACTCCCTCTTTAGCTGCTGGTTCTCAGAGGTACCAGGATATAGATATAATTGTCTTTTTCAGGATTTTTTATCATGGCCGGCCCCAGCGAACCGGATAAATTTATATCCATGGTTTCGCTCTCGCCATTCATCAGCTTGGTGATGTCCAGGAAATAACTGGTGTTAAAGGCTATTTTAAGGTCGGGGTCGCCCTGGGTGGTGATTTCCTCGATGACTTCCTTGATCTCGCCCATGGCCTCGGAGAATGAATGTACAACTGCTTCCTTTTCGGAAAATTCCAGCTGCACATGCTGGATTTTGAGCTTGTCATCAGTAGGCATGGTCTTGGCGCGCTCCAGAGTATTGAGCAGGACCTGGCTGTTGATCTTGACCATGGTATTGAAATTGGGTGGTATGACCTGTTCATAACTAGGGTATTGACCCTCGATCAAACGGGACAGGAGGATTACCTCGTCGCGATAGAAAAGGGCATTGTTATCGGTGATGGCGATATTGACCGGTTCGGGGGAATCATCCATCAGGCGCATCAATTCGTTTACCGTTCTGATGGGGATGATAAAGCTTATGGGTTCTTCTACCGTTTCTTCCAGGGGCAGCCGGTAGTAGGCCATGCGGTGCGTGTCTGACGCCACTACCCGCAGCTCCCCGGCAGCGTTGATATCAAACAATACCCCGGTAAAGACCTGGCGGAAGTGGGTCTGGGAGGCAGCGAAACTGGTCTTGCGCAGGGCTTCTTTCAAGACCTGCTGGGGCAGGCTCAGTTTGCGCTCCATATTGCTTAAAGGCAAATCAGGATACTCGAAATCACGATAAGTGTTGATCGAACTCGACGAGCGCCCGTATTGAATGGCCAATTTTGCAGTATCCGGGTTTAATTCCAGGATAATGGGCAGATCGGGCAATAATTTTATAAAGTCTGAGAAATAATGGGCATTTACCAGCACTGAGCCGGGATCTACCACTTCAACCTGGCTGGAAAATGCCTTGATGCCGATCTCCATATCGGTGGCAGTCATCACTAGGCCTTTATCCTGGCTTACCTCAATCAGTAAACCGGATAATACCGGGATGGTATTCTTACTGGAAGCAGCCCGGTGCACCAGGGTGGTCATAGTCGACAATTCTTTTTTCTCGATTACAAATTTCATCTTTGAAAAGCCTCCAACCCGCTGTTTTTACTGGGATCAGTCCCTTGTGTTGCTCTCCGCATTTCATGCGTTTGAATCTTAAATCATCTGTCCGGCGACGGCATCATCTTCATCATCTTATTAACAATTTAGTATTATACGTAGTAGGCCCGCTGAATATGTGTATATCTGCCTCGAATCCTGGCGAAACTGAGACTGTGCAACTGCATAACTTTGTTGATAACTGTCTTTATTCATGGATATTAGGGTCTAGTTTCCTGGTCAGCACGTTGATTGTGGACTGCAGCTGAGCATCTAGATCCAAATCCTTTTCCACCTTATCATTGGCATGGATGACGGTGGTATGGTCCCGCCCTCCAAATTGTTCTCCTATCTGGGGGTAGGAGGCGTCAGTCATTTTACGACACAGGTACATGGCGATCTGCCGGGGATAAGCCACCTGCTTGGTGCGCTTTTTGGAAAGCAGTTCCGAAAGGGCGATGCCATAATAGGAAGCCACCTCTTTTTGAATCAGTTCAATAGTAATCTTTTTGGGGCGGGGCGGTGGCAAAATATCTTTCAAGGCCTCACTGGCGGTGGACATGTTGAGCGGTTTATTGGTTATGGTGGCATAGGCCACCATACGGATTAATGCGCCCTCCAGCTCCCGGATATTGGAATCGATATAATTGGCTATATAATCGAGTATATCATAAGGTATATTTAAATTTTCGGCCTGAGCTTTCTTGCGCAATATGGCCACCCGGGTTTCCAGATCGGGGGGTTGAATATCGGTGATTAGACCCCACTCGAAACGGGAGCGCAGCCGGTCCTCCAGGGTGGGAATATTCCTGGGGGGACGGTCGCTGGAGATAACCAGCTGTTTATTGGCTTCGTATAAAGTATTAAAAGTATGGAAGAATTCCTCCTGAGTACGCTCTTTGCCTGCTAAGAACTGGATATCGTCAATCAACAGCACATCGATATTGCGGTATTTATTGCGAAACCCGAAAGTACTGTCGTCTTTGATGGCGGTTATCAATTCATTGGTAAACTGCTCGCTGGAAACATACATTACCGAGTATTGCGGGTTTTTGCGCAGGATATGGTGGCCGATAGCCTGCATCAAATGGGTTTTGCCCAGACCCACCCCGCCGTAAATAAAAAGAGGATTGTAGGCCTTAAAAGGGGATTCCCCCACCGCATAACAGGCGGCATGGGCAAAACGGTTGCTGTTTCCTACCACAAAGGTGTCAAAGGTATATTTCCGGTTGAGTGAGGAAATTTTGTTGTCAAGACTGGAATCTGTGGTAAGCAGCAGTGAAACATCCTGATTGGTCATGCTGCGCAGCTTTTTTTGCATATTGTCGAGGTAGCGTGACTCAATCCATTCTTTAGTCAGGGAATTAGGGACACTGATAATAACGTTATTATTAAGGAAAGAATCATATTTTACTAAACTGAACCAGATGTCAAAGCTGGTGGAACCGATTTCTTCGCGCAGAGATTGCATGATCTTATTCCAGATCACGGCGTGGTCAATGGACATTCCTTTAGGCCTCCTGTTGGTTTGTGGATAAACTTGCTGTGAATAATTAAAAGGCTGTGGATAAGCGCTCAGAAACCAATGATAACCAATGCTTTGCACAAGCGCAACTGTCCTTTATTAAGGCCAAGCTGAAAATATAGTATAATCATAGCAGATTAAGCCATTTTTTAGAAGTATTTAGAATCCGTGGTATTCTTGACATTAAGGGGCTTATGTCAATATAATAAAATGGTGTTTATAACAAGGGAGGCAACCATAGATGAAAAGAACATACCAGCCTAAAAACCGGCAGAGAAAAAAGGTACACGGTTTTAGAAAGAGGATGGCCACCGCCAGCGGCAGAAAAGTGTTGGCTGCCAGGCGCAGAAAAGGCAGAAAGTCGCTATCAGCATAGGTCGTCAAAAACGGCCTTTATTTGTTTTGGGAAGGTCCTGAATGTTAGCAAAATCACAGCGGATTAAACAGGGGCGAGATTTCCACAACATTTATAAATCTGGCCATAGAGTATCGGGCCGCTATATACTGTTATTTTTTAGACCCGGAGCAGGGGAAAGCAGCCGAGTAGGTTTTGTCGTAAGCAAGAAAGTGGGCAAGGCTGTGATTCGGAACCGGGCCAAAAGAAGGCTCAGAGCCTTGTGGCGTGAGATCATGCCTGGCTTGAAGCAGCCCTTTGATGTCGTGATCAATGCGCGCCCCAGCATTAAAGAGAGCAGCTGTGAAGAATTACATAAAGACCTGTTGTTTACCCTGAAGAAAGCCAAGCTATGTTAAAGAAAGCGGTCTTGACAATAATTAAAATCTACCAGAAGACCAGCGTATTCAGGCTCCCTGCCTGTCGTTTTTATCCTTCCTGTTCCAGTTATTCGTTGCAAGCAGTTGAAAAGTATGGGGTATTAAAAGGAGGATGGTTGTCAGTCAAGAGAATTTGCCGGTGTCATCCCTTTAATCCGGGGGGTTATGATCCCCTGCCCTGAGATTTATAGCGTTGACACCATATTACGAGGTTCACTCTTAAGGAGGTGAAACCTGCTGGCGGCGAAGAATAGTCGCTCATAGCAGGGCTTAGTTTGTGGCAAACCTTTGTTCAATGGTTTACTAGCCTGATTCAATTTCTGTATGATTTTACGGTAACCCTGGGATTTCCCAGTTATGCGCTGGCGATTATTTTAATGACTTTATTGATCAAGCTGCTGCTTTTCCCTATCAATCAGAAGCAGTTGAAATCAATGCGGGATATGCAGGAAATCCAGCCGCGCATGAAACAGCTACAGGAAAGATACAAAGATGAACCCGAAGTCATGCAGAAAAAGTTGGCAGAACTGTATAAGGAATCGGGGGTCAGTCCACTGGCCGGATGTCTGCCGTTGCTCTTACAGATGCCGATATTTATAGCATTCTATCAGTCCTTGCTGCATCTTCAGTTTGTGGAGCCAGCTCATGCGGCATTTTTCTGGATTTCCAATTTAGGCCAGAGGGATCCGCTATTTATACTGGCATTACTCTCCGCCGGAACCACTTACCTGCAGCAGAAGGTGTCTACCGTCAATGCAGATGATCCTACCCAGAAATCCATGATGTATATGATGCCCTTGATGATGGCGTGGATCGCAGCCACAGTTCCTGCGGGTTTGGCACTGTACTGGGTTACCTTTAACATTTTAGGGATACTGCAGCAGCTGTTAGTCAATCACAGCCATAAACAGGCAAAACTGGATACTGGAACAGGAATAACCGTCGCGGCTAAATTTGAACAGCCTATTGAAGCCCGTCTAAATACATCCGGTATAGATGATGAAATGGATGATGAGCCGGCTTCCGATTTAGAACAAGAACAGACAGCGGGGAGGGACAAAGGAGGCAAGAACACCCATGGAAGAGCAAGTAATCGAAAAAAGAGGAAAAAACGTTGATGAAGCCATCAAAGCAGCTCTTGATGAACTAGGTTGCGACATCGATGATGTGGTGATTGAAGTTATCGAAGAGCCTACCAAGGGTATTTTGGGATTTATGGGCAAAAAGCCGGCTGTGGTCAGGGTTTCGAAACGAGAGAAACCGGGGGAAGATGTCCAGAAGGTTTTAGAGGAGTTGCTGGACCGCATGAAACTGGCATACCGCATTGATAAGGTCGATGTTGAAGAAGACCGGGTGCGGATCAATATTGCCGGCAAGGATGTAGGCTTACTGATCGGTAGAAAAGGCGAGACTTTAAATGCCCTGCAATTCGTAGTCGGACTCATTCACAACCGCAACCGGGAGGAAAAGATGCGCATCGTCCTGGATGTGGAAGACTATCGAAAAAAGAAAGAACAGTCTTTGCAGAGCCTGGCCCTGCGGTTGTCGGATAAGGTAAAAAACACTAAGAAAAATGTGGTAATGAGACCGATGAGTTCACAGGAAAGGCGAATTGTTCATACCGCTTTACAGAGCGACCCCCAGGTAACCACCTATTCGACCGGAGATGAGCCTAATCGCAAAGTAGTGATATCTCTTAAAAGGTAAATGAATAAAGGCCCTTATTACGGGCCTTTTTTTTATGCCATTTTAAACCGCATTCAGACCGCAAAGTTTCACGACATTGCCGGCTAAATGCCATAATTATGCGGGAACAACAGCCGGGGCCCTTGTGTAAAGCGGTATTTAATCTGGTAAGATATTTATAGTCAACACCAAACCGGGTTAAAGAGGTTTTTGAAAGATGCAGCAGGAAACCATAGCGGCTATTGCCACCCCGCCAGGTGAAGGCGGCATTGCCATTATCCGGGTCAGCGGCAGTGAGGCCATTGCCAAAGTAGGGGCCATTTTTAAGCCCAGGATAAAAGACCGCGCTCTGAACCAACTCCACGGATACCAGATGATTCTGGGCTGGATTGTCGATGATCAGGGCCAGCCTATCGATGAATGCCTTCTGGCGGTAATGCGCAAGCCGCACAGCTATACCGCTGAAGACACGGTGGAAATACATTGCCATGGCGGTGTTCTGGCTGCCCGCCAATGCTTGGAACAGGTTCTGGGCCAGGGGATCAGAGAGGCGTATCCCGGGGAATTCACCCAGCAGGCTTATCTTAACGGGCGGCTTGATGCCAGCCAGGCAGAAGCGGTCATCGAGATTATCCGGGCCAGAAGCAAAAAGGCTTTGAACCTGGCTGTGAAACAGCTCTCCGGATATAACAGCCGGTATATACACCGTCTGGAAGACCGGTTGATACAGGCCGCAGCACTTATAGAGGCCAGTATCGACTTTCCTGAAGAGGTGGGCGAACCGGATTATGAGGAAATTGCAAGACTGCTGGCGGAAGTACAGCATCACCTGGGCCAATTGCTTGCGGCCGGGAAACGGGCTGAAATCTACCGCAGCGGGGTGAAGGTGGTTATCTGTGGAAAACCCAATGTGGGCAAATCCAGTTTGCTCAATTGGCTGAGCGGCCGTGACCGCGCCATTGTTACCGAAATACCGGGAACCACCCGGGATATCATAGAAGAATATGTGAATATCAAAGGCATTCCCGTCCGCCTCATCGACACCGCCGGTATACGCAAAACCGAGGATAGGGTGGAGGCCATCGGAGTACAGATGGCGCAGCAGGCCATAAGCGAAGCGGCACTGGCCATATTCCTGCTGGATATAACTTCCGGCATCACCTTGGAGGATGAAGAGGTATTTCACAGCCTTAATCCGGACCGGACCATTATTCTCATAAATAAAGACGACCTGGTTGAAAAACAGATCGATCACGAGCGGATTCAGGCCTGTTTTCCCGGCATACCGGTGATTTTTGGCTCGGTCCGCGAAGAACAGGGCTTAAACGAGTTGCAGAACCGGGTTGAAGCCATGATTTTGTCCGGATTAGGCCGGGAGGGAGAGGTGGAGATGCTTCTCAGCGCCCGCCAGCAGCAAATTTTACAAGACTGTCAGGAGCACATTGAGTCTGTTAGCGAGATACTGGGCCAGGTATCGCTTGACTGCCTGGCGGTTGAGATCAGTGAGCTATTGGAGGATATGAGCGAGCTGACCGGCAAGAGCTTGAAAGCGGATGCAATTGAACGTATATTCAGGGATTTTTGTATTGGCAAATAAGGTTTATCCATATATTCAGGAGGAAGGCTATGGTTTATGACGCGGGGTCATATGATGTTGTGGTGATTGGCGCCGGACACGCCGGCTGCGAAGCGGCCCTGGCGGCCGCCCGCATGGGATGCCGCACCCTATTATCCACTTTGAGCATCGAACATATTGCCTTGATGCCATGCAATCCCTCTGTGGGGGGGCCGGCCAAGGCTCAGGTAGTCAGAGAAATCGATGCTCTGGGCGGAGAAATGGCTATAAATACCGACAAAGCCTGTATTCAGATGCGCATGATCAATACCGGCAAAGGCCCTGCGGTTCAGGCCCTGCGGGCTCAGGCCGACAAGCATCAGTACCATTGGGCTATGGTGGATACCCTTTTGCAGCAGCCTGGTCTCGACCTGCTGATGGCCGAAGTGGAGAAGATTGAAGCCGATCAAAGCGGAGTTGCGGCGGTTGTCACCAGAACCGGGGCGCGGTACCTCTGTAAGGCGGTGGTGGTGACTTCGGGAACCTATCTGAAAGGACGCATCATTATTGGAGATGTCATCTATGATGGCGGCCCCAATAATCAGGTGCCGGCTATGAAACTCTCTCAAAGCCTGATGGAACTGGGACTCACTCTGGGACGCTTCAAGACCGGCACCCCGCCGCGCATAAACCGGCGCTCGGTGGATTTTTCCAAGATGATCGAACAGCCCGGGGACGAGCGTCCTTTACGATTTTCCTACCTCTCCCCGCTGGAACCGCGGCAACAGATATCCTGCTGGCTGACCCACAGCACCCCGCTCACCCACCAGATCGTTATGGACAATATCCACCGGGCCCCCATGTTCACCGGGGTAATCAAAGGAAGAGGCCCGCGCTATTGCCCGTCATTCGAGGATAAAGTGGTGAGGTTCTCCCATAAATCATCGCATCAGCTGTTCATTGAACCGGAGGGCCGCAACACCGATGAGATGTATGTACAGGGACTTAATACCAGTCTGCCTGAAGACGTGCAGTTGCAGGTATTGCGGAGTATACCGGGCCTGGAAAATGTGCACATGATGCGCACAGGCTATGCTATCGAGTACGATTACGTGATTCCCTCGCAATTAAAGCTGTCCCTGGAGACCCGGGTTATACCCGGGCTGTTCACCGCCGGCCAGGTAAACGGGACATCGGGATACGAAGAGGCTGCCGGACAGGGCCTTATAGCAGGCATCAACGCCGCTCTCAAGGTGCAAGACCGGGAAGTCTTGATTCTGAAGCGCAGTGAAGCCTATCTGGGAGTATTAATAGACGATCTGGTCAACAAAGAAAATGATGAGCCCTACCGCTTGCTGACCTCACGGGCAGAATACCGCCTGTTGCTGCGCCAGGATAATGCCGATTTGCGTTTAACCGCCAAAGGCCGCGAAATCGGATTGGTGGATGATGTGCGCTGGGAGGCTTTCAGCCTCAAGCTGGACAGGCTGGAGGCAGCAAAAAAACAGATGGTTGAGACCACTTTCACCCCTGGAGACGCAAAAATGACAAGCTTTTTGGCCGCCCAAAACAGCGCCCCTTTAAAAGACCGCATCTCCCTATGGGAGTTGTTGCGCCGTCCCGAAATCGAAATCGGGCAGTTGGTAGAACAGGGCTGGCTGGAGGAGGCCCCGCCCGACATCCTGGAACAGTTGGAGATACAGAGCAAATATGAGGGATATATCAACAAACAGCGGGAACAGGTGAAGAAGTTCGAAAAACTCGAAGAGCGTAGAATCCCCGAGGATATAGACTATGGTGAAGTGTACGGGCTTTCCAATGAGGCCCTGCAGAAGCTCCAGGCTATTCGTCCCCGGTCAATAGGTCAGGCTTCCCGTATTTCAGGGGTGAACCCGGCTGACATCAATGTGCTGCTTATCAATCTGGAAAAAGCTAGAAGGAAATCCTGATCGGGTATGGAATATAAAGTAAAAAGATTTATTGAGATTCTAAAGGAAGAGAATAAAAAGCAAAACCTGGTGAGCCGCAAAAGTCTGGCGGAAGAGATTGACAAACATGTGGAGGACAGCCTGCAGGCCAACCAGCTTATGGATATATCTGGAAAAAGACTGGTTGATATCGGCAGCGGGGCCGGGTTTCCCGGACTGATTCTGGCTATTAGCCGCCCGGACTGCCAGGTGACCCTGGTGGAGTCCGACCGCAAAAAAGCGCAGTTTCTAAATAATGTGGCCGCTAAGCTGCAATTGTCGAATGTTGCAGTAGTCCCAGAGCGCGCCGAAATATTGGGACATCAGGAGGGATTTCGCGAGCAATTCCAGTTATGCACCAGCCGTGCGGTGGCGGCTTTAAACGTACTCTTGGAGCTTTCCCTGCCTTTGCTCACTGTGGGAGGGCAGGCGGTTATTTGGAAGGGGCGCAATTATCAGCAGGAAATAGATGAAGCGCAGCATGCCCTGCAAACCCTGGGAGGAGTCCTGGTCAAACAGCATGATTATACCTTGATGCAGGAACGCGATCGTATTTTGCTGGTAGTAAAAAAGACCACCCCTACCCCGGCGCGTTACCCGCGACGACCGGGAATTCCCGCTAAACGTCCCTTGTAAAAGGAGGATATGAATTGTTTAAGGCCTGGGAGAAGATGACCGGAAAAGGACAGCAAAAGGTGGTCGAACAGATCCCGGCGGAGCTTATCAGACCTAATCCTTATCAGCCCCGGCAGCAGTTTGATGAAGAGGAATTATTCAAACTGGCTCAGTCTATCAGAGCCTATGGACTGATTCAGCCCATCGTGGTGCGCTCAGTGGAAGGAGAATACCAGATCATTGCCGGCGAGCGCCGCTTTCGGGCTTGCCGTATGCTGGGGATGGAGCGCATCCCGGCCATTGTGCAGAACATGAATGATCAAAACGCCGCGGCGGTATCACTTATTGAGAATATTCAGCGGCGGGAATTGAATTATTTTGAAGAAGCCAATGCCTATAGCCTGTTAATCAATAATTTCGATATGACTCAGGAGGACCTGGCTCGCAAAATAGGCAAAAGCCAGTCAGCCATAGCCAATAAGCTCAGACTTCTAAAACTGCCCCTGGAAGTGCAGAGCCTTATAGTGCCGGATATGCTCAGCGAGCGCCACGCCCGGGCACTGCTTAAGCTCAACAGCCCTGAATTGCAGATCGCGGCCATTAAGCAGATCTACGAACAGGAGTTGACGGTAAAAGAAACCGAGAAATTGGTACAGGATCTGAGCAAAAACAACATGCCCCGGGAAAGCGAGGCCAAACCCGGCGGGCAGCAAGTTTCCATGATCATCCATGACGCCCGCATTTTTATCAACACCATCAAAGAAACGGTGAGGCGCGCCCGGCAAATTGGGGTAGAGATACAAATTGAAGAGGAAGACGGCGAGGATGAATACCGGATCAATATTCGCATCGGCAAAGTGCGTAAACCGCGGCGCATGAGCGGCGGATTTTAAGGTTTGACGGCGGGCAACCCGCCTTTTTTTATGCCTGTTTAATGGTAACAAAAACACAATATGGTTGCTTTTTGCTATAATAACAAACAAAGACTCGACATGTGGAGGAAATAGTAAAGCAGATGGCATGGTTACGCAGAGGGAATAAGCCCCGGCAGCAAAAGCAAGAAATAGGTGCGGGTCCGGTTAAAAAGATCGCTTTAGCCAATCAGAAGGGCGGGGTGGGCAAAACCACTACCGCCGTGAACCTGGCCGCCTGCCTGGCCCTGGAAGGATATAAAGTGCTCCTGGTGGACTGCGACCCTCAGGGCAACGCCAGCAGCGGGTTGGGCATCGACCGGCGCAGCCTCAAAGAATGCCTTTATAATGTGCTGTTGGATCAACGCCCGGTTACAGATCTGATCACGCCCACCCGGGTGGAGAAGCTCGATCTGATTCCGGCCACCATTCAACTGGCCGGCGCCGAAGTGGAAATGGCCGGATTGGAACATCGCGAACACCGGCTCAAAAACGCCATTAAGGTGGTTGATGATGAATACCATTATATTTTGTTCGACTGCCCCCCGTCACTGGGGCTTTTGACTATCAACGCCCTGGTGGCCAGCGATTCGGTGATCATTCCTCTGCAGTGCGAGTATTATGCCCTGGAGGGCCTAAGCCAACTGGTAGATACGGTGCTTCTGGTAAAACGCCGCCTGAATCCAACCCTGCAGATAGAGGGCATTGTTTTTACTATGTTTGACGGCAGAACCAATCTTTCCATACAGGTGGTTGATGAAGTTAAAAAGCATTTTCGCAAACAGGTGTACCGTACCATTATTCCCCGCAACGTACGCTTAAGTGAAGCCCCCAGCCACGGGAAACCGGTGGTTCTATATGATTCCAGATCAAGGGGAGCCGAGATATATAAGGAATTCACTCAGGAGGTGCTCAGGCGTGGCTAAGAAAGAACGCGGCTTGGGAAGAGGTCTGGATGCACTGCTGTCTACTGATTTAATGGGCCTGGACAGTCAGCAGATCGTCAACATTGAAATTGAACATATTATGCCGCGCCAGGGGCAGCCGCGTACCAGATTCAACGACGCGACCCTACAGGAATTGGCTGCGTCAATCAAAGCTCAGGGCCTGCTGCAGCCCCTCTTGCTCCGGCCCCGGGGCAATAAATATGAGATTATTGCCGGGGAGCGGCGCTATAGAGCGGCTAAACTGGCCGGCCTGGATTCCCTGCCGGCGATAATCAGGGACATCAAAGACCGTGAAGCAGCCGAGATCTCATTAATTGAGAATATACAGCGCGAAGATTTGAATGCTGTAGAAGAAGCCAGGGCTTACCGGCATCTTATGGAACATTACGGATATACCCAGGAGAAGGTTGCAGAAGTTATAGGCAAAAGCCGGGCCCATGTAGCCAATACCATGCGCATTCTGTCGCTTCCTGATGAGATACTGCAGATGATAGAGGCCGGGCAGTTAACAGCCGGGCACGCTCGCACCTTGCTGACACTGCCGGATGCCAAGGCACAACTGATACAGGCCGGGGAAATTATAAAAAATAAACTTTCAGTGCGGCAGGCCGAGGCCAAAGGGCGGGCGGGCAAGAAAAAAGTAAAAAGGACCGTGGAGGATATCCCTATCAAAGCAGCGGAGATTTTAGATCTGGAAGAGAGACTGCAAGAGCATTATAGCACCCGGGTGGAAATATACCCGGGACCTCGCGGGGGCAAAATACAGATAAGCTATTATGATGATGAGGACCTGGAAAGGGTACTGGAGTTGCTAGGGCTTTAGCAGAATGTTTCACGTGAAACATTATCCTCCTTTTAAATCTTTAAAGATCAAAATAAAAACCCCCGGATGCTTGTTCATTCAGACCTCCGCTGCAGGAGACCGGCATTTCTATTCATACCTGGCGATTCCGTAAAAAACAGCAGCTATAAGATTCACCTGCCAAAAAATTGCCGGGTGTTGAAAAGCAAACCGGGCATTTGTGACCGAGCCTTGTTAAGATGTAATGCAAGAATATCAAGGGAGCATTTAGCGCCGCTTATTTCCCGCACCCTGCCGGGGTGTAGAATGTTTCACGTGAAACATTGCCCTGCCCCCGGGATATGGCAAAAGAAGGAATCCAGTCCAGTAATAATGAAGGAATAATATTCGAAAAATAAAAACATAGGCAGAGACAGGGACGGATCGCTTGGAGCAGGGTTTGATGACCATTAAGCGGCGCAACAGGCCAGGATCAGTTATAACCGTTGGCGGTTTGCAGAAACGCTACAAGCAGCTTTCAAGGACCTTGGCGATATAGAAGGACTGACCGTAGCATCGATATTCGCAAAAACATAGTCCAACCTACCTTTGCAATTCTCAATAATTATTAAATAGCAAACATTTGACCGGCATAAAGCGAAGCGGGAAAGCCTCTCACATCAAAGTATAGCGGCTTTGATGGCGGCCAGAGGGACAATCCACCAAGATCCTGAATTAAGGAAGGGCAGCCTTAACGGAAAAGTAGCAATAAGCGGCGCCGGCCTGATTAGTGTGACAGCGGCTGCTATATGTAGGGTCGCTTGGAAGAAACCGGAATGTAAGCACAGTATATGAGCCGGGTCAGAGAGATCAGGGCGCTGCAAATATATTCCAGCAGCTTGAGGAGGAGAGGGTATAATTGTTTAAGAACCGGGTAGAGGCCGGCAATATGCTGGTTAAGACCTTACAAGAACAAGGCTGGGAATTCGATATCGTCCTGGGGATCCCCTGCGGAGGCATCGTTCCCGCCAGGCAGATAGCGAAGCAATTCAATTGTCCGCTTGATGTAGTTCTGGCCAAGAAGATGGGCTCTCCCAGCCTGCCGGAATATGCGGTCGGGGCGGTAACCCCCGATGGTGAAATACTGGTGCATGAACGGCTGCAGAACCTTTGGGAGGAGCAGCGTGAACCCATAAAACGTATGGCCCAGGTGGTGCAAAAAGAGCTGAACCGGCAGCTTGACTTGTTTCGCAGCCATAAAAAGGCCATTCTCCTCAAAGGATTGAGGGTTTTGCTGGTAGATGACGGCATTGCCACCGGCTTTACTATAAAGGCGGCCATCCGCTACCTGAAAAGACAGGGAGTGAGGGAGATCCGCGTAGCGGTGCCGGTCTGCTCGCGCAATGCCTATCGTACTTTAATAAACGAGGCAGATGCAATCCTGGTTCTGCATATTCCACAGCAGATGTACGCCGTCAGCCAGTTTTATGAGGAATTCAGCAGTGTAGAAGACTGTGAGGTCATTAAAATTCTTGGCTGTGAGGATGAAAGCCCTGCGGCTACCTAGCGGTCTTGGGCGCAGGCCCGGGTGCCGCAAAATGGAGAGTATTATCTGGGTTATGACCCCGCCAGGGCAGTTCTTTCGCGCAGGCGCAGGTATTGTAAATGGGCCACAGTCAGGCCTTCGGCTATTAATTCCGCCATCCGGTAGACTACATACAAACGGGTATTCTGCAAAACCAGGTGATCCAACAAGCCTCCCACATTGACCACCCCAGAAACATGAAAATCGCCTACCGCAGGAAGCTCCTTATTAAGGGCTGTTCCCGGCTGCAGGCTGCCTTTCTTGACATTTATAAAACCGATCCGATCCACCTTGCCCAGACATGCATCTATGGCCACAATCAAGGACTGCGGGATCTTCCGGCTAATTTCATCCAGGGTTTCGGCCAAGTTGACTGCGTGAGCCGGGTTTTCAAGGGTGCCGAATATGTGGGCTGATGGCAGCAGGCTTTTCAGCCTGCTGCCCACCAGAGGCCCTAAACAATCGCCGGTGGCACGGTCAGTACCAATACAAACATACACCGGTTCGCGGCCAGCCTTAGGGTCATTCTCCACCAGGTTTTTAAAAACCGACTGATAAATGCGATTAAAACAGAGTGGATCATCATAATGAAAGGAAACCGCTTCCTCCACAACAGGATTAATATGCAGCTGCAATATATGGCCCCCTTTTAAACTGTTTTATACATATTCTAGCCACTGCCATTATTTTTATGCTTTATTTGATCCCGGGCTGGAATATTAATGTAAGAAGCCAATGGGGAAGGGAGGGCTTCTTATCCGACAGGCTGCTATCTTGGTGTGGGGTTACCTGGGGGCTGTGATCGGGGCTGGTTTTGCCTCCGGTCAAGAGATAATGCAGTTTTTTGTGCGCTACGGGGATGCCGGCGCAATGGGCGCGCTGTTTAGCCTGGTTTTATTCGCTCTATGCGGCGGCTTCTTGATGCATCTGGCTCACCGCCACAAGGTCTCCAATTATCAGGATCTGCTGCTCATAATGGGGGGCAGTTCCATTAGCCGGGTGATTGACTTGGGTCTGGCCTGTTTTTTGTTCCTGGGAATCAGCACCATGTTATCCGCCAGTGGAGCAGTATTCCACGAGCATTTGCATCTGCCCAAAAATCTGGGTATCGCAACGGCTTACCTGGCTGTTCTGATAGCCCTTTTGGCCGGCAAAAAAGGGCTGGTATACTCGTATAATATTTTGGTGCCCATAAAAATCGTACTGCTGTTAATTATAAGCGCTTATGCCGCCTTCCATGTCCCGCCGGTCAATCCGGCTGTAATGACGGCCTTTGTTCACACCCCCATGAAGCTCGACTGGCTTCTGGCCGCATTTTTGTATGTCGCCTATAATTTCGCTCTGGCAATGGTAGTACTGGTGGAATACCAATCGCTGACCACCCCTAAAAAGGGTATTATTGGCGCAGTTTATGGCGGACTCTTATTGGGGATCTTGATCATAATGATGTTTTTGGCCCTTAATCGCTATTTGCCGGTAGTGTTCCATTATCAGGTGCCGATGCTGTTCGTCGCCGGGCAGCTGTCCCCGGCCGCCAAGCTGGTATATAGTCTGGTCTTATGGGTGGGCATCATCACCACTGCCATTGCCAATGCCTATGGGATCACCCAGCGGGTGGCGCACCTGATTGGCATCCGCTATAACTTGTGCCTGCTGTGCTGTCTGACCCTGGCGGTGCCGGTGGCCACCCAGAGCTTTTCATCCCTGGTGGGGCACATTTACCCGGCTTTTGGGGTGTTAGGCCTCAGTATACTCGCTATGGTGCTGTATTGGGGCGGAAAAGACATCATTGGTGAAATATACTATAATATAAAAAACTTTCGGCACCGGGAGTGTTAAGAGCAATGGATCATTTAAAGAACATCCCCAATATGGACGAGATATTAAAACATCCTGAAGTGGCGGCTTTAATTGCCCAGGTCCGGCGTGACATGGTGGTTTCCGCCGCCCGCGCGGTGGTGGCGCAGCTGCGTGCCCAATTGATAAAACGGCCGCAGACCATCCCCAAGACCATAATGCTGGAAGAGGTGGTAAAGCTCATCAAAACCCGCATCAGCGCACTGACCACCGGGACTTTGCAAGAGGTGGTCAATGGCACCGGAGTAGTTCTGCATACCAACCTGGGCAGAGCCCCGTTAGCTGAGTCCGCTCTGGAGGAGATCCAAGGCCTGGCGGCCTGCTACACCAATCTGGAATTGGATCTGCAGAGCGGAGAGAGGGGTTCCCGCTATCGCCACCTGGAAGAACTGTTAATCACGCTGACCGGGGCTGAAGCAGCCCTGGTGGTAAACAACAACGCCGCAGCCGTGTTACTGGGCTTAAATACCATGGCTGCAGGGCGCGAAGTAATTGTCTCCCGCGGCCAATTAGTGGAAATTGGCGGGGCATTTCGCATACCTGAAGTTATGAAGGCTTCCGGGGCCCGTTTGGTTGAAGTGGGGACAACCAATAAAACCTACCCCGGAGATTTCCTGGAGGCCATCCGGCCCGAAACCGCGCTCCTGTTCAGCGCGCATACCTCAAATTACAGGATTGTAGGCTTTACCCGCGAGGCAACGCTGGCGGAAATGGTACAGGCGGGCAGACAAGCCGGGCTGCCGGTGATGCACGATCTGGGCAGCGGGGTGCTTTTTGACCTCAGCCCCTGGGGGCTTAAAGAGGAACCTACGGTACAGGCCTCAATCAATGCCGGAGCGGACGTGGTTACTTTCAGCGGCGATAAGCTCTTAGGGGGACCGCAAGCCGGCATCATTGTAGGAAAAAAGACCTATATCGATGCGATGAAGAAAAACCAGCTTTTGCGCGCCCTAAGGGTGGATAAGCTGACTATTGCGGCCCTGGAGGGCACCCTTAAGACCTATTTAACTGCAGAGCCACAGCTGCTGGTTCCGGTTCTGCGGATGCTGACCGTCAGCGCAGAGGAATTGGAACAGAGCAGCTTCAGGCTCTGCAGCCAGTTGCAGGAGGCGATCGGGGATCACCCCCAGGTAGTCAGCATCATGACGGTAGCATTGGAGGACCGGGTGGGCGGCGGCGCCTACCCCATACATAGCCTGCCCGGATTCGGGGTGGAAATTGCCTTTAAAAGCCGGCTTGAGACCATTGCCAGGCTCCTGCGCGAATCCCGTCCCGCCCTTTTGGCAAGGATACAGGACAATTGCCTCCTGATCAGTGTGCGCACCCTCAGGGCCGGGGACCTGCAGCAAGTTGCAGGGCTGTTGCAGCAGACCCTGCACCGGCTCGGTATGGAGGACAAAACTGGCGCCCCTGAAGGCCTGAAGGAGAGATGATCATGAAGAGATTTATTGTCGGCACCGCAGGACATATTGATCATGGCAAGACTACTCTGGTAAAAGCCCTGACCGGGGTTGATACCGACCGTCTCAAAGAGGAGAAACAGCGCGGCATTTCAATTGAACTGGGCTTTGCTCCCTTCAAGCTGCCCAGTGGGCAGAAGGCTGCCGTTGTCGATGTTCCCGGTCATGAGCGTTTTATCCGCCATATGCTGGCCGGTGCTTTTGGTATAGATATGGTCCTGCTGACCATCGCCGCTGACGAAGGCATCATGCCGCAAACCCGGGAACACATGGATATCATCGAGTTGTTGGGGGTTGATAAAGGCCTGGTGGTGATCACCAAAATGGATCTGGTCGATGAGGAATGGATGCTGATGGTGGAGGAGGAAGTCAGCGAATACCTCAAAGGGAGTATTCTGGAGGGAGCCCCGATTATCGCGGTCTCGGCAGTGACAAAGGAAGGGATACCCCAACTTCTGGCGGCTATTGAGAGCATCGCGGAGCAGGTGCAGGAAAGAAGTGCGGAAGGCTATGCCCGCTTGCCCATCGACCGGGCTTTTACTATCGCCGGCTTTGGAACCGTGGTGACCGGCACCCTGTGGTCGGGGCAGATCAATACCGGCGACGCCCTGGAGTTGATGCCCAGCGGGCTTCATGTCAAGGTGCGCAATCTCCATGTACATAATGAAAGAGTGGCTACGGCTTATGCGGGACAAAGGGTGGCCGTCAATCTGCAAGGCATAGAGCTGGCCGAGGTGAGTCGGGGCGAATTACTGGCCACACCGGGGGTTCTGGCACCGAGTTACCGCATCGACGCCCGCCTTAAATTGATCAAATCCAGCAAACGCAATTTGTCCAACTGGAACCGGGTGCGCTTTCACCTGGGAACTGATGAGACCATGGGGCGGATAGTCTTGCTGGATCGTGAACAGCTTAATCCGGGGGAGGAAGCCCTGGTGCAGCTGGTTATGGAGAAGCCGGTGGTGGCTTATAAAGGAGACCGCTTTGTAATTCGCTATTACTCTCCCGTAACCACTATCGGCGGCGGAGTGGTGATTGATCCTCAGGCCCCCAAGCAGAAGCGCTTCAGGGAGGAAGTCCTGGAAGAATTGAGCATGAAAGAGGAAGGCAGTCTCTACGAGCGCATCCTTTTGGAATTAGAAAACAAGCCCGAAGAAATCATGTCTTTGCCGGACCTGGTGAAACTTACCGGTAGTACGGTCTCCGCAGTTTCGGCCGAGCTGGAACAGCTACAACAGGATGGCATGGTTGAAGACCTTAAGAATGGAGATTACATAAGCCAGAAAGGCCTGGGGCTTATCCGCGAACACATTCACGATTGGCTGCAAAAATACCACCGCCAGTACCCGCTGCGCAGCGGCTATTCACGGGAAGATCTGCGCAGCCGGTTTTTTTCCAAAATCAATGCCCGCCGTTTCAATTTGATCGTCAAATACCTGGAAGAACAAAACTTCCTGGTGTCGGTGCAGAATAACCTGGCTCTGCCAGAACATGAGCCTGTGCCCGGGCCTCAAGAGCAAGAAATAATAAACCGGGTTATGATTGCTATGGAAAAGGACCTTTTTAGCCCTCCCGCCTTGAATGAATTAAAGGCGGTTTTACAGGTAAGCGATAGCGCTTTCAACGAGGTGGCGGCCTATCTGTTGGACAGCGGGCAGCTGGTGAAAATCAGCCAGGAAATGGTTTTCTCCGCCAAGGCCTTGCAGACCGGCAAACAGATTCTGCAGGATTTCTTTGCCAGCCAGAGAGAATTGACCCTGGCGGCGGTCAGGGATCTGTTCAATACCTCTCGTAAGTACGCTCTGCCTTTGATAGAATATTATGATAGGATTCGTTTTACGAAAAGAGTGGGAGACATCAGGGTTAAGATCTAATCGCTGCAGTGGAGGATTTTGTATTGTATAGAGTTGGGATACCTCGCAGTTTGGCTTACTTTTTTTACCTGCCGCTGTGGAAAACCTTTATCACTGAATTGGGCCATGAGGTGATCGAATCCCCCCCTACCAGCAGGGCGATACTGGATCGAGGGGTCAAAGAGGCCGTTAACGATGCTTGCATACCCATCAAGCTATATCATGGACATGCCGCTTACCTGGCGGAGCGATGCGATTTACTGTTTTGCCCGCGACTGGTCAGCGTCCGCAAACACGGCGACTTTGGCAGTGAAACCTTCTGCCCCAAATTTCTGGGTTTGCCGGACATGGTGCGTCTGGCTTTGAACCCCCTCCCACCGCTGATCGATGTGCGCATAGATTTGAAGCAGCCTCGAACCGGACTGTGGGATGCCGCCTGTGAGGTGGGGCAAAAATTGGGGCATGGACAGGCCGAGATCAAGCGGGCTTTGCGCCTGGCGCAAGCCGCCCAGCAGAGCTTCCGCAACCTCTGCCAGCGGGGCGTACTGGTTCCGGATGCCCTGGAAGCGGTTTTAAACGGAAAGAAGGTCTCCCCGAAAGCTACGCCCGGCCATGACCTCACCATCGCGGTGGTCGGTTATCCCTATGTGATTTATGATCCTTATATTAATGCCGGGCTGTTTAAGATATTGCAAGAGGAAGGGGTAAACATCGTAACCCAGGACATGCTGACAGATCAGATTTTGAACTGGCAAGCCCGAGAGCTGCCCAAGACCCTGTTCTGGTACTTTTCCAACCGGGCCGTTTATGGAGGACTGCATTTCATGAAGAAAGGCCGCGTGGATGGGATGATTCATGTGACTGCTTTCGCCTGCGGGCCTGACTCCATGGTGGATCGTCTTCTGGAAATCGAGGTACGACGCCGCAGCAGTATGCCCTATCTGGCCATAGCGGTTGATGAACACACCGGAGAAGCCGGAGTAAGGACAAGAGTCGAAGCCTTTCTGGACATGCTGCGTTATCAGAGGAAGGGAAAATGAAAATCAGTTTTCCCCGCATGGGGTATTCATACATAGCTTTTAAATGGCTGGTGGAAAATCTCGGCCATGAGTGTATCGTGCCTCCCGAACCCAGCAATCACACGCTGGATCTGGGAGTGCGCTATGCCCCCGAATTTGCCTGCATTCCCTTCAAGATCCTATTGGGCACCTATATCGAAGTAGCCCAAATGGGGGCGCAAGCAGTCATTACCTCCGGAGGGATGGGGCCTTGCCGGGCCGGATACTACTGGGTGATGCACAAGTACCTGCTAGAGGAAATGGGTCTGCCCATGCAGATCATAGCCATGGAAATGCCCCTTTTGAACCTGGGTGACTTCTGGGGAAAGATCAACCGGCTGCGCCGCAGCGGCGGGGTTTCATTAAAAGAACTGGCCCGGATACTGAAGATAACCTGGGAAAAGGTTAAGGCCATCGACGACATAGAAATCCGTTCCCATCAGGTGCGGCCGCTGGAGGTCAAGCGGGGCGACACCACCCGGGCCATCAATGAAGGACTGGCTTTTATAGACGCGGCCCAGCGGGAACACGAAATCGCCGAGGCGCGCCAGGAAGCCTTGGCTCGCTTGGACAGGGTTCCGCAGGATCAGAGCCGGAATCCTTTGAAAATCGGTATTATCGGCGAGATTTACGTGGTATTGGAACCGGCTGCCAATCATTATATTCAGCTGCTGCTGGGGGAGATGGGGGTGGAAACCGACCGCTCCATTTATCTGAGCGCTTATGCCCGTAAGAACACCATTGTAAATCTGGAAGGGGATCTTTTCGCCATCGCCCGCCCTTACCTTAATGAAGCCCCTATCGGCGGCCACGGGGTAAACAGTATTGCGGAAACCATTTTATATGCCCGGCACGGCTTTGACGGCGTGGTGCAGCTGGCTCCCTTTTCCTGCATACCCGAAATCGTGGCCAAGAGCATTATCCCGGCAGTGAGCCGCGACTTTGACATTCCGGTGCAAACCATATTTATAGATGAACAGACCGGCAGAGCAGGGGTGCAAACCCGTCTGGAAGCCTTTGTCGATCTTTTGCAGTGGCGGCGTTCCCGCCGTGAAACCGTTGTTGAGAAGAGGGTGTTGCAAGGATGATAAAAGCTTATCTGGGAGTGGATGTGGGCTCGGTAAGCACCAACCTAGTGATTATGGATGAAAACGGCCAGTTATTGGCGAGCAGCTACCTGCGCACTAATGGCCGCCCCATTCAAACCGTTCAGGAAGGAATTCAAGCCCTGGGTCGCGAACTAGCACAAGAGGTTAATATCATGGGATGCGGAACCACCGGCAGTGCCCGCTATTTAACCAGCATGATCATCGGGGCGGACGTGGTTAAGAACGAAATTACCGCGCATGCTATCGCGGCCTCGCATGAGATTGAGAATGTGCATACCATTATCGAAATAGGGGGACAGGATTCCAAGATTATCATTTTGCGGGGCGGGGTGGTTACTGATTTTGCCATGAACACGGTCTGCGCAGCAGGCACCGGGTCGTTTTTGGATCAGCAGGCCAGCCGGCTTTGTATTCCCATTGAGGAATTCGGCGGGTATGCGGCCAAAGCCCGCAACCCGGTCCGGATTGCGGGCCGCTGCGCAGTTTTCGCCGAATCCGATATGATCCATAAGCAGCAACTGGGACATAATCTGGAGGATATCGTAGCCGGACTTTGTGAAGCCCTGGTCAGAAACTATATGAACAATGTCGGCAAGGGCAAGGAAATCCTGGCCCCGGTGGTCTTTCAAGGCGGAGTGGCAGCCAACCTCGGCCTGGTACAAGCCTTTAACAAATATCTGGGTTTTGAAGTGTTGGTTCCCAGGCATCATGGGGTAATGGGAGCCATCGGAGCCGCCTATCTGGCCAGGGATGCAGTGGGCAAAAAAGGGCAGACCAGCTTTAAAGGCTTTGATCTTGAAAAGATTGACTTTAGAACCACCAGCTTTGAATGTAAGGGTTGCTCCAATGCCTGTGAAGTGGTACAGTTCTTTGAGAATAAAAACTTGATTGCCCGCTGGGGAGACCGCTGCGGCAAATGGGAGCTGCAGGTGGGATGACCTTCGATAATAGAAAGATACGGAGGCTTTAGCGCCTTGCTATGGAGGCGTAAAAGATAAAAGCAAAAAGGAGGACGAATGATGCAGGTGAAACGTTGTTTAACAGTATTGGTATTGGTTTTATTCGCCATGGGGATCGTTGCCGGTTGCGGAACCAATAATACCAACCAGCAGGGGACTCCCGCGCCGCAAGGCACCGAAATCCTGGTAGGCTTGAACTGTGAGCTGTCAGGTGGGGTGGCCAGTTATGGGACCAATGCAGCCAATGGCGCCAAATTAGCCTTTGAAGAAATCAATGCTAAAGGCGGGGTATTGGGAAAACAGATTAAGGTCTTGGAGCGGGACAGCCAATCTAAAACCGATGAAGCCATGAATGTCAGCGCCGACCTGGTCAGCAAGGGCGTTGTAGCCCAGATCGGACCGCTGGTAAGCGGAGCGGTGGCCGCATGTACTCCGGTTATGAATGAGAACAAGGTGCCCCTGATCGCACCGGCCGCTACTGCGCCGGGAGCAACCGTGGACGAAAAGACCGGACAGACCTTCCCTTACATATTCCGGGCTTGCTTCCTGGATTCTGACCAGGGGGTGCGTATGGCAGAATTCGCTTATGATACCCTGGGACTGAAGACCGCAGCTATCTATGGCAGCACCTCTGACGACTATGCCAAAGGCCTAGCCAAATATTTCAAAGAGGCATTTGAAGCCAAAGGTGGTAAAATAGTTGCGAATGAGGGTTATGTCACTGGAGATAAGGATTTCAAAGCCACATTGACTAAAATCAAGGCGACCCAACCGGCATTCATCTACGTGCCCGGTTACTATCAAGAAGTCTCCATTCTGATTAAACAGGCCCGTGAATTGGGCATTACCGCTCCCATGGGCGGGGGCGACGGCTGGGATTCCCCTGACATGGTGACTGTGGCCGGTGCGGCGGCTCTGAACGATACCTATTTTACAAACCATTATTCAGTGCAAGACCCCAAACCGGCCATTGCCAACTTTGTTAAAGCCTATGAGACCAAATACAGCAAAACTCCGGACTCATTCGCTGCATTAGGCTATGATTCAGCCTATCTGCTGGTTGAAGCCATAAAATCGGCCGACTCTGCGGATCCGGTCAAAGTAGCCGAAGCCCTGGCTAAAACTAAGGATTTTCCGGGCATAACCGGAACCATGACCTTTAACGAAAAACATAATCCGGTTAAGAGTATTGTGGTTATAGAATTTAAAGACGGGAAACTGGTATCCCATTAAGAATCCAAACGTGAAGCCAGGAGAGGGACAGCCCCTCTCCTGGCCTTACAAACGGAGGCAGTAAATTATATGGTTGAGTTTATGCAACAAATGGTCAATGGATTGTCGTTGGGGGCAATTTATGCCCTGATAGCCCTGGGCTATACCATGGTATACGGAATCATCCTGTTAATTAACTTCGCCCATGGCGACATCATGATGGTAGGGGCCTATGTAGGCTTTTTTTCTATAACGATGCTGGGCAGCAACGTGTTTGTGGCCCTGTTGTTCGCCATGTTAGCCTGTGCAGCCCTGGGGGTCCTTATAGAAAAGATCGCTTACCGACCTTTGCGCAATTCCACACGGATTGCGGCCTTAATCACTGCCATCGGCGCCTCGCTTTTTTTGGAATATGTCACCATCTTCTTCTTAACCCCGGAACAGCGGGTTTTCCCGGCTGAGGCCTTCCCGATGCATCAGTATCAAATCATGGGGCTCTACATCTCCAACAAAGACATCTTCATAATAGTCTTGGCGGTGGTCTTGATGGTGCTTTTGCAGTATATAGTGAAACGCACCCGGGCCGGCAAAGCCATGCGGGCGGTTTCTTTGGATCAAGAGGCCGCTGTTCTCATGGGGATAAGTGTTGATAAGACCATATCGTTTACCTTTGCCCTGGGCTCGGCCCTAGCTGCCGCCGCCGGGGTATTGATCGGGATCTATTACGGCACCATCAATCCGCTCATGGGCATCATCCCCGGTCTGAAAGCGTTTGTGGCTGCGGTTCTGGGGGGGATAGGCATTATCCCCGGGGCCATGGTCGGGGGGTTTCTGATGGGTATTCTGGAAACCATGGTCAGCGGCTATGGCAGCAGCATGTACCGCGACGCGGTGGCCTTCGGGGTGTTGATTTTGATTTTGCTCATTAAGCCGACAGGGATCTTCGGCCGTAATGAGAGTGAAAAAGTGTAGGTGAAAAACATGCCGTCATCAAAGAGGCAATGGCTTTGGTTATTGATAAACATCGTGGTCCTGGCCGGGATTTTCACCCTGGTACAGTATATGATAGCGACCAGGATGCTCAACCAGTATTATCAGATCAACCTGGCCGCTATGGCTATCAACATTATCCTGTCAGTTAGTTTAAACTTGATCAACGGATTTACCGGGCAGCTGTCTCTGGGGCATGCCGGTTTCATGGCGGTTGGCGCCTATGTTTCAGCAATATGCACCAAAAATATGGATCTGCCCTTCATCATCGCCATCATAGCAGGCTGTCTGGCCGCAGCTCTGGCGGGATTCATTATCGGGGTGCCCACCTTAAGGCTGCGGGGGGATTACCTGGCTATAGCCACTCTGGGTTTTGGAGAAATCATCCGGGTTATTCTCCAGAATATTGAAGAATTAGGGGGACCGGCAGGGATTGTCGGCATCAGCCGCTTGACCACCTGGCCCTACCTTTTTGGTGCCATAGTGTTTACTATTATTATCATTCAAAATCTCATTAACTCCAGCTTTGGCCGCGCCATAATATCGGTTCGCGAGGATGAAGTGGCCGCAGAAATGATGGGGATTCATACCACCTGGTATAAGGTTCTGGCCTTTATGATCGGGGCCGGGTTGGCCGGCCTGGCCGGGGCGTTATTCGCCCATTATTTTTACATTATCAAGCCGGAGACCTTTAACTTTTTGAAATCATTCGACATACTGGTTATGGTGGTTTTAGGCGGCCTGGGCAGCACCACCGGAGCGGTCCTGGCGGCCATCTTCATTACGGTATTGACTGCATATTTGCAAGCCTTTCCGGCCGTTCGCATGATTATCTATGCTTTGATCCTGGTGCTGGTGATGATCTATCGGCCTCAGGGCATGCTGGGCAATAAAGAATTGACCCGCAAGACATTCGGCCGGTTTTGGGGAGGATCAGCATGACGATACTAAACCTACAGAATCTTTCCAAATCATTTGGCGGATTGAGCGCGTTGGCGGATGTCAACCTGGCTATTGAATCCGGGGAGCTGGTGGGGCTGATAGGCCCCAATGGCGCGGGCAAGACCACGGTGTTTAATCTCATCACCGGGGTCTACCGTCCCGACCAGGGGCATATACTATTTGATGAGAATCCAATGGAAGGACTCCTGCCGTATAAGATCTGCCAGCGGGGGGTTGCCAGAACCTTCCAGAACATTCGTTTATTCAAGCAATTGTCGGTTCTGGATAATGTGAAAATCGCACTGCATAAAGATGTGCCTTATCAGCTTTATGCCGCCATATTGCGTTTACCGGCTTTTTTCCGAGGCGAAGCCAGCATAGAGGAAGAAGCCCGGCGCTATTTAAGAATTTTCGGGCTGGAGGAAAAACAGTCGGAAATAGCCTCCAGTTTGCCTTACGGTGAGCAGCGCCGCCTGGAGATCGCCCGGGCTCTGGCCACACGGCCGCGGCTGCTCATACTGGATGAACCGGCTGCAGGCATGAACCCGCAGGAAACTCAGAACCTGATGGAATTGATCCGCTGGATCAGAGAGGAATTTGAACTAACCATACTTTTGATAGAACATGATATGTCTCTGGTGATGGGGGTTTGTGAGCGAATCTATGTCCTGGATTACGGGCAGATTATTGCTCAGGGGATTCCCGACGAGATTAAAAACAACCCGCGCGTCATTGAAGCCTATCTGGGCGAGGAGGTAAGCTAATGCTCAACATACAGGGAATCGATGTGTATTATGGCGCCATTCACGCTTTAAAGAACCTCAGCCTGGATGTGGAACAAGGCAGCATAGTGACCTTGATCGGTGCCAATGGCGCCGGCAAAACCACTACCTTAAAAACCATTTCCGGTTTATTGCGCAGCAAAAGCGGGGCTATCACCTTTAAGAACCATGATATCACCCGCCTGGCGCCCGAAAAAATAGTGGCCCTGGGGATATCCCAGGTTCCGGAAGGCCGCCGGGTCTTTTCCACCATGAGTGTTCTGGAAAACCTGGAAACCGGGGCCTACCTGCGCCGGGATAAAAAAGCCATTGCCAGTGATATGGAGGAGGTCTTTACCCGTTTCCCCCGCTTGCTGGAGAGGAAAAAACAGCTGGCCGGAACCTTGAGCGGAGGAGAGCAACAGATGCTGGCCATTGGCCGGGCTTTAATGGCCAGACCGGAACTGATGCTCATGGATGAACCCTCTATGGGACTGGCGCCTTTGCTGGTTAAGGAGATCTTCGAGATTATCAAAGAGATCAACAGCCGCGGGACCACCATTCTCCTGGTGGAGCAGAATGCTCATATGGCCTTGTCCATCGCCCATCAGGCCTATGTCATAGAAACCGGCGAGATTGTGCTTTCCGGAAGCGCCAAAGAGCTGATGAACAGCGAAGCAGTGAAAAAAGCCTACCTGGGCGGATAAGCCCCAAGAGGCACCCTGCAGAGGGAGGGAATCAGATGAAAGTAAAAGACAGAATGAGCACCGATGTCAAAACCGCAACCATGGATACCAGTTTGATGGAAGCCTTGCACATGATGGAGGAGAACAGCATACGCCGCATCCCTATCATGGATAAGACCAAGTTGGTAGGGATCGTTACCTTGAGTGACTTGAACCGGGCGGCGCCTTCCGCAGTGACATCACTGAGCATTCACGAGATAAACTATTTGCTGGGCAAAACCAAACTCAAAGACATCGTCCCCAAGAAACAGCAGGTTATTACTATTGGCAGCGAAAACTATATTGAGACTGCTGCCAAGGTCATGCGCGCCAACAATGTCAGCGGCCTCCCGGTGGTTGATGACGGACGTCTGGTAGGGATTGTGACCGAAACCAACATATTTGACGCTTTAATTGACATTCTCGGGGTTTACCAGGCCCACAGCCGCCTGGATTTATACGTGCCTGACGGACAGGGCAGGCTGGCCGAGATCACCGGTATCATTTCCAAGATGGGCATTAATATCCTCAATGCGGTGGCGTATTATGACGAGAAAAAGAATCTCTACAAGATCATCATCCGTATTGAAGAACTGGATACTGCAGCACTGGCCGAAGAACTCAAATCACACGGTTATCAGGTTGATTCAGTGCTGGTGGTGGAGGATACCGAACGGTAATCGTGGCCCAATTGACCTTGACAGTCATATAGCCTGAACCAATGGTCTGCGTATATCAAGCGCAGACCTTGCTGTGTAAATTTTTACATATAGGGGGATGCTTAGTTTAAGTGCGGGAGACTTTCTGCGGTATTACATCAAATACCAGACAAAAAACGAGGATATTTGCCCGCGTTTATGTTAATATATCATGTGGAGAAGCGATAGTGGTTCTCTCTCTATCCATGCACGGAAGCGGATCGGTCCTGGTGGGCCGCCTGGACTTCAAATCCAGTTGTGCGGCGGCGATCCCGTCGCGGGTGAGTTCGATTCTCACACGCTTCCGCCAGATATTTAAGGCTTTAAAGGCTTTACGATATGTTTTCACAAGTACCCAATTATGCAAACAAGTGTTCTAAAATGTATGTTTCTGCAAACTAATTCTCCACTTTTTCGCCACTCTGATTCATGAGTCCATCAAACTGTGAGTCCAGTCTAGCAAAAAATCCATATCAGGAGGACTGGATCAAATTATATCGACTGGACTAATTGCCCTCAGAAATAAGGAGGGCTTTTTTCATGGCAAAAATGTAAGTAATCATTATTAAACTGTGGTTAACCAATACCCAATAAAGTGCTTCTCCAGCATTTCTTGACTCTCTCACCCGAATGACAATCCTCTGCATCATAGCGGCCTGAGATTGGCCTAATATTCGGAATGATCAGGACCCCCTGTTTTTACAGTAGATCCTATCTTACTCCTCGCATATCCTTCTCGGACCTGTTCCGATGGAACGAAGCATATGGTGTATCATTTTGAGACATATTACCATGCCCTACGATGTATTAAAATGCGAAACCAGCAGTTGTCATTTCCCGATAATCACCAATTTTGATGTGCTGAAAGATCTTTCGTACAAAAGAAAAATCCTTTGCCGTCTCGTACAAGTAATTCAACTGGATGAAGATGCCTGCCAAAAGTTAATGCTAAAGTTTTCCTCAGAAGTTAATGATGATGAGGGTTGTTCCTGCACATCAATCTTTAGCATTGGTCTTTTGAGGCAAACAGTAGCAGCATTTTTTTGTTAAATCATCATTTTTGGCCATTGGTTGGGGGGTTATAGTAAGGTTTTAAGTTATTAAAAAGACTTGAAGGCCATCGCTTAAAAAAGCCTACCTGGAATATGGCAAAGTATTTGCATAATAAGTGGTGGAGATCAACTCGGGAGTACAAGCAATGAGGAATATGGGCATTATCACAAAAGGCGATAATTTTGAGGCCGGAATTCTAACCTTACACCTGGGGACAAGCCTCACAACTAAGGGCATTTCAACCTGGTACGAAAGAGATTGCGTTAAAAACTTCGATACAACAGATTTAATATTAGTCCTTGGTGGCGATGGGACGATGCTAAGGGCCTTCCAGAATTATGGTCATTTACAAATTCCTTTCTTATGTATAAATTTCGGAACGGTTGGGTTCCTAAGTTCTCTAGAACCCGAGGAAATAATCAATTACTGGGATTTAATAATTGACGGGAATTATAAATTGGATGAGAGATCTGTCCTCAGGGTGTCAATAACAAGAAAAGAGGGCTATAAAGACCTGTCTTACTATGCATTAAATGATGCTGTAATAAGAACGACTGATCTTCATGTATCTCGTCAGGTTTTAAAAGTCGATGAAAAAGAATTATGCACTTGTGAAGGCGATGGATTAATTATTTCTACTTCTACCGGATCTACTGGCTATGCTCTGTCAGCTGGGGGAGCCATTGTTGACCCTAAAATAGATTGCATAATAGTTAACTCCATATGCCCGCGAAAGACATCATTAAGAACGATGCTATTCGACCTGGATCACAATTTAGAAGTAATCAGTTTGGATAGACGGCCATTAACGGTATTTGTCGACGGGATAGAATCAACAAAAATAAATCAAGGTGACTCCATAACCATAGAGAGGGCAGATATTAAGGCAAGATTTGTTTCTCTAAATCCAGATAGATACTTTAATCTTCTACGCAGTAAAGCGTGAGTATTTTCGTTGGGAACTTGCTATTTCGCGATGAACTGCTGATTGCCCGACTCTACTGATAAAACAGCAACAACGTTTCCTGTTTGTAGAATTGTTTAACAAAGTGGTTACACGAATTACGATGTTCAGGTTAAAGAACGAAGCATAGACAAACTAGTGATTATGTCCTGATAGTGGTTGGGAACGAGCAGCATTTGGTTAAGATGGTCGACTCAATCCATTGCCTATGATCTGAATTATCAAAGGTTTAATTCATTAAGCTATTCACCGATTCACTTGGGTTTTGAATCCGGTGTTTTTGCATATAGCACAAAAAAAGGAGCATGGCCTATGCAAGATATGACACAAATAAGTCCACTTGTTGAAGTGCATGAAGCAGTATTGGCAGGGATAGAGCACGAAGCCCATACCAGCGTGAAGTCGTGTTATCAATGCGGGAAATGTTCG
>DHBS01000034.1:0-209 GCA_002398825.1 Syntrophomonas sp. UBA4922
ACAACCCACCACTGCTTCCCGGTTTACCTTCATGACATCTCCCCGCCCCGGAGAATAAACCCTTGGGACTCGGCGCAATAATAAGGTATCCGGGGCTTAAGGAGGTCGGAGCAATGTTAAGCTATGCATTCCGCGCTGCGGTGATGTATTTTATGGCCTTGATCATGGTCAGGGTATTGGGCAAGCGGGCTCTGGGTGAACTGGGGCCT
>DHBS01000034.1:356-22652 GCA_002398825.1 Syntrophomonas sp. UBA4922
CGGGCTCTGGGTGAACTGGGGCCTTTTGATTTCGTAGTCATGACCGGGGTGGGTCACACCGTGGTTTCCATCGCCCTGGACCAGAGTATACCTTTCATCGAGGGGGTAGGAGTTCTTGGCACCTTGGCTTTTCTGGAATGGCTGATGTGTTACCTGGGACTGAAAAACCAGAAGCTGTCCAATCTTATCACCGGAACCCCGGTAGTTTTGATAGAAGACGGCCGCATTATCAAAGAGAATCTGGCCAAGGAGAAATTCAATGTCGATGACCTCATGCAGGAACTGCGCAAACAAGGGATTCCCGATATTGACATGGTGGAAAAAGGGGTTCTTGAATCCTGCGGAGGTTTTAGCGTTATACTGCGCAGCGGGGATGAGCCTCTCACCAAAAGGGATTTGGGAGTATATGCTCCCCCGCGTAATGAGGTTTTGACCAAAGTGGGATTGACGCGGAAGAATTTTTTCAAAGAACAGGAGAAACCCAACTGGCAAGGCGAACCGGAATTGTCCCTTCCCCAGGCCTTCAGCAAGCTGGAGGCTCAGCTGCAAGATTTATCCAGCCGCTTGGACGAAATCAATAAAGCATTAAAGGCCCGATAGATGGCTTTGTGATATAATGGAAACGCATTTTTTTAAGCGCATTAGATGAAGGGTGGTCAAAAGATGAAGTTAAAAGAGATATATGAACTGGCCGTCAGCCTGGGGAAAAGATATGATCCGCGCGGAGATGAAATCAATGCCTGCCTGGAGCGGGAGGCGAAGGCTTATGAAGCGTTAAAAAGCAGCGATCAGGAGTACTATGATACCGAGGCCTTATCCAATCCCTACGGCGATACCCGCATCCTGCAGGGCAGCGGGGACGAAGAGGTTGAAGCGGTCATGACCGGAATCGACATCGAAACCCCGGAAATCCTGCTGGCCGATCAGCTCAGGAAAAACGGCCGCCGTATTGATGCGGTGATTGCCCACCATCCCGAAGGCATCGCCCAGGCTGCTCTGCACCAGGTAATGCATGTTCAAGCCGATATGCTGGCCCAGGCCGGCGTGCCCATCAGCATAGCCGAAGGCATCATGGAGGCGCGCATTGCAGAGGTACACCGCACCTTGATGCCGGTAAACCACCAGCGGGCGGTTGATGCCTCCCGTTTGCTGGGGATACCGTTTATGTGCGTGCATTCCCCGGCCGACAACCTGGTAAATCACTATCTGAAGCAACTGTTTGCCAGTAACGCTTACCGCAGTGTGGAGGATGTCTTAGAACTCCTGCTGACTATTCCCGAGTTTCAGATGGCCCGACGTTTAAAAGCCGGCCCGCGCATTCTGGCCGGAGACAAAAAGCGCCGGGCCGGACAGATATTCATAAAAATGACCGGGGGAACCGGGGGCTCGGAAAAATCCTACGAGAAGTTGGCTCAAGCCGGGATAGGCACTGTGATATCTATGCATATGACTGACAAGCATCGCCAGGCGGCCAAAGACCATCATATCAATGTCATCATATCCGGACATATGGCCAGCGATTCGCTGGGAATGAATCTGTTTCTGGATGAGCTGCAGAAAAGGGGCATAGATATATTGCCCTGCGCCGGATTGCTCCGGGTAGAGCGCTAAGACCCCTGTTCCGGTGCTTCAGGAGGTAAAAAAATGGAATTGTTAGCCCCGGCCGGCAACTGGGCTGCACTACAGGCCGCCTTTGCCAATGGGGCGGATGCGGTGTATCTGGGCGGCCGGCATTTCAATGCCAGGCAGTCTGCGGCCAATTTCAGTCTGACTGAGATTGAAAAGGCTGTAGAATATGCCCATTTACGGGACAAAAAAATATACCTCACCTTCAATACCTTGATTGACAACCGGGAGTTCCCGGCTGCGCTGGATTATGCCTATTCCCTGTACCGCAGCGGGGCGGATGCGCTGATCATCCAGGATCTGGGTCTGTTGACCAGCCTGCATGAACTTCTGCCTGATCTGCGCCTGCATGCCAGCACGCAGATGACGGTGCACAACGACCAGGCCGCGCTTTTACTGCAGAAACAGGGCGTGGCCCGGATAGTCTTGGCCCGGGAGATGTCTTTGGAAGAAATAAACCGCATTCATCAGGAAACTCCGGGGATGGAATTTGAGGTATTCGTCCATGGAGCCCTGTGTTTTTGTTATTCAGGCCAATGCCTTTTCAGCAGCATGGTGGGTGGCCGCAGCGGTAATCGGGGCCGCTGCGCTCAGCCCTGCCGCCTGCCTTATCAGCTGATGGCGGATAATGGCGCCGAAAAGAAGCCGGTGGAGGCTCGGGGTCGCTATTTGCTAAGCCCGGCTGACCTGTGTCTGGTGGATCATCTGGCAGAACTTAAAAAGGCCGGAGTCAACTCGCTCAAGATCGAAGGACGCATGAAGCGGCCGGAATATGTGGCGGTTGTAACCTCGGCCTACCGTCATGCCCTGGATCTGCTGCGTTCCAATCCGGAGGCCCGGGTGGATGAAACCCGGCGGAAGAAGCTTTATCAAATCTTTAACCGTACTCTGGGCACTGGTTTCCTGGTGCCGGGACAAAAGGCGCTGAGCATTAACCGCCCCAATAATCGCGGGGTGTATCTGGGCCGGGTGATCAGTCACTACAGCGGTTATATTACCATAAAGTTAAGCGATACCCTGGCTTTGGGCGACGGCCTGGAGGTGTGGGTGGCCCAGGGCAAAGGGCCGTCAGCTATTGTCAAAGCTATTGACCTGGACGGTCAGGCCGTCGTTCAAGCGGTGCGCGGCCAGGTAGTGACTGTTCCCATGCCGGGGCGGGCTGCGCCGGGAGACCGGGTCTTTAAGACCCATGACCAGGCCTTGATAGCTGAAGCCCAGGCCAGCCTGCAAGCCGACCAAGCTTTCAAAATCCCGGTTAAAATGATGATACGGATTAAAGCAGGGAGCCCCTTGCAACTGACCCTGGATGATTCCGCCGGCCGCAGTGTAAGGGTGGAGGGCAGTACTATAGCAGTGCCGGCTCAGGGGCAGCCTTTAGAGGAAGAGGTCATCCTGGAGAAGCTGTCCCGCCTGGGGGGAACCCCGTTTGTCCTGGATGAGTACCGCTTGGAATATGAAGGCAACCTGATCCTGCCCTACAGCGATCTCAACGAAAGCAGGCGCCGGGCCGCAGAGCAGCTTCTGGCTTTGATTACCCATCGTCCGGCCCCGGACGCGGAGGATCAGGCCCGTTTTCAGCAAGGGGTAAAAGAGCGTCTGGGCCCAAAATCGGTGCGGCGCCGCATTGCCCCGCCGTTGCTGAGCATAGCGGTCGGCACCGTTGAAGCAGCCCGCCAGGGGATAGAGGCCGGCGCTGATCGCGTATATATTGCCATCGAGGGCTGGCGGGGTTATACTGCCAAGAGGGAAGAGATTGCGGCCTTATCGCGCTGGGGCAGCCAGCGGGGCGCCGAAGTCATTCCCGCTTTACCGCGCATACAAAAAGCCGGTGAAATGCAGCCCTGGCAGGAGATAAAACCGGCCGCATTTCCAGCCCTGTTAGTTGGAAATCTGGGGGCATTAAGCTGGGCGATGCAGAATGGAATTCCCTGCCGCACTGATTACAGTTTGAATTGCTTTAACCAGTTCAGTCTGGATTGGCTTTTATCCCGGGGCGTACAGGGGGCTTGCCTGTCCCCCGAGCTTAATCTGGAACAGCTCCACAATTTCAGGGATTTGAGTGCCGCCGAACTGATGGTGCACGGGGATCTGACCCTGATGGTCTCAGAAAGCTGCCCTATCGAAGCCGCCAAGGGCGGGGAGAAATGCGGGAGTGCCTGCCAGAAGGCCCGATATTGGCTGCGGGATGAAAAAGGTTATGAATTCCCGGTGGCCACAGATAAAAAATGCCGTTTCTACGTATTTAATTCTAGGCGCCTCTGTCTTCTGGATGATTTGGAGCGCCTCTGGCCACTGGGATGCGAAAGCCTGCGCATCGAGGCTTGGTGTGACAGCCCGGCCCAAACCGCTGAAGCCGCAGCCGTGTATCGCCGGGCTATAAATGAATTGTCACAAGGCAAAAAGCCTGACCTGGCCTTATTGCGCAAAGTCCTGCAGCAAAAGCAGGGATTTAAACCGACCAAAGGCCATTTGTACAGGGGCGTACTATAATTTAACGCCATTCTCCATTTAACAGAAATGAGTTGGGAAAACAGTGAACGAAGAAACCCTGAGGAAATTAGAATTTGATAAGATCCAGCAGCAATTAGCCGGACTCACCCAGTTTGAGGGAGGGCGCGAACGGGCTTTAAAAATGAAGCCTTCCCAGGATCACCAGGTCATTTGCCAGCGCCTGGATGAGACCCAGGAGGCCATGGAATTCCTGCGCTTTGGAGAACCCGGCTATTTTTCGGAATTGAAACCGATTGATCAGGCTCTGGCCAAGGCTCGTGTCAGCGGGATTTTAAATGCCGGCGACCTGCGCCATATATACCTGATGCTGCACGCCGCCCGCCTGGCCGGCAAATCCATGCAAGCCGGAAAATACCGGGCTTTAGCCGAGCTTTGCTCCAGACTGACGGTGATAAGCAGCCTGGAAAACCAGATCGACCGCTGTGTAGGGGAAGACTATCAGATCCGTGACAGCGCTTCACCGCAGCTGCGTTCTATTCGCAGCCAGATCGCCACCCTGCGCCTGCGCATCAAAGAATACCTGCAGGATTTTATCCGCTCCGGCAATAATCAGAAGCTGCTCCAGGACAGCATAGTAACCGAGCGCGACGGGCGTTATGTGGTGCCGGTAAAGCAGGAGCACCGTCACGAGGTGAAGGGCATCGTGCATGATGAATCAGCCAGCGGCGCAACCGTGTTTATCGAGCCTATGGCGGTGGTGGACAACAACAACCGTATTCGTAGCCTGCAGGCCGAGGAAAAGCGCGAGATGGAGCGTATACTGCAGGAGCTTTCAGCCGCTGTGGCGCTTTACACCCAGGAACTGGCAGCCAATCAGGAGATTCTGTCCATCCTGGACTTTGTCCTGGCCAGAGGCCGTATGGCTTACCGTATGAACGCCTATCGGCCGGATGTCAACCAGTCCGGGATAATGGACATCAGCCGCGGCCAGCATCCCCTCCTGGGGGAAGAGGCCATTCCCGTCAATATTCAGCTGGGGCAAAGCTTTGATATTCTGGTGATAACCGGACCGAACACCGGAGGCAAGACAGTGACCCTGAAAATGGTAGGATTACTGGCGGTGATGGCTATGAGCGGGTTGTTTATCCCCGCCCGGGAGAACAGCCGCATCCCCATTTACAAAGACATCTACGTAGACATCGGGGATGAACAGAGTATCGAACAGTCCTTGAGCACCTTTTCCGGTCACATGAAAAACATCATTAACATATTAAAACATGCGGATAAACATTCCCTGGTTTTAATGGATGAACTGGGAGCGGGGACCGATCCGGTTGAAGGCGCCTCCATAGCCCGGGTGGTATTGGAAGAACTATTGGCCAGGCGCTCCCAGGTGATAGTTACCACTCACCAGAGCGAATTGAAGAGCTTCGCTTACCAGAACCAGCGGGTGGAAAACGCCTGCGTGGAGTTTGACCCTAAAACCCTCAAGCCCACCTATGAGTTAACCATCGGGATGCCCGGGCAGAGCAACGCCTTTCAAATCGCTTCCCGGCTGGGACTCGATAAAGCCCTGGTGGAAAAAGCGCAAAAGCTGGTGCCGCAGCGAGAAGCGGAAGTGGGCAATATGATCCGCGAACTCAAGGCAGGAAGACAGGCCGCTCAGAGTGAGGCCGAACAGGTGGCTTTGATACGGCGGCAGCTGGAAGACCAGAAAGAACAGATGGAGGCGGAACACCGGCAGTTCGAACAGGCTCATCGCGAGATTCTGGCCAAAGCCCGCCAGGAAGCGGCTCAGTACCTGCGCCAGGCCAAGCAGGAGTCCGATCTGGCGGTTCAGGAACTGAAAGAACTCCTGAAGGACAAACAGAATCCGCCCCGTTGGCATGAGGTGGAGGCCAAACGCAAGCGCCTCACCCAGCTGCCCTCACAGCTGTCCTTTAACGAACCCGAGCCGGCGCCTTCACAGGATGCCATAAGTTCCGGGGATCATGTGCTCATCAGCAGCATCAATCAGCGCGGCACGGTCTTAAGCGATCCTGATTCTGAGGGCAATGTCAGTGTGCAGGTGGGTATGATGAAACTGACCGTCAAAAAGTCCGAGCTGCTGAAGAGCAAGAGCCCGGAAAATAAGCCCCCCAAAGAACGCGCCCGGACTTATCTGGAAAAAGCCCGGGCCATCTCCAAGGAGCTGGATCTACGCGGCAAAATGGCGGATGAGGCTTTGATCCTCCTGGATCGCTACCTGGATGACGCCCGCCTGGTGGGCTTGGAATCAGTGCGCATCATACACGGCAAAGGCACCGGCGCCTTAAGGGCTGCGGTGCGCAGCTATCTGAAGGACAGTCAGTACGTCAGCGCGTTCCGGGATGGCCTCCGCGAAGAAGGCGGTTTCGGAGTAACGGTGGTGGAATTATAAGTGCAGCGGCATACTGCTGAAACCGCACCGACCGTAAGGGTGATCGGGCCTTATACGGCAGATCGCTTTCAGTGCCGGCTGCATCTGCGGCACACCTTATCATCTTATCGCACACTTGTGACCTGGTATAAGGCTTAATAATCGCAGACACAAAATCAAGGGGATGCCGGAATCAAACGGCATCCCCTCAGCATTGTTTTTAACCAGGCTGTCAGTTATCAATCGCGCCCCTCTACTATGTCTTTAACCACATCCCGCGCACTTTTCTTGGTTTCCTGATGGTCGGCCAATGGGCAGCGTGGCAATTTTTGCCCTTCTTGTATCACAACCCGCTGCCAGAACTGTTCGGGGCAGCCTCCGCTTTCGGTCCTGCCGGGAATGTTGGCCTGATATAGGCGCCCGTTGTGGCGCGGATCGCTGCAGATCACCACATCGTTGCGGAATACCCCGGAAAAAGTAAATTCGGTATGAATATCACATAACTCGGTAGGGATCTTGTCCGCAGCCGCGCTTTGCGAGTCGGTTACTACCATGGCCCGGGTCTCCGGGTGAGGGCAATAAACTCCCGCCAATTTGCCTGAATCCGGGCATATGGTGACCAGCTGATGGCGGTCACAGGTTTCGGTGGGAGCCACATTGGCCAGGCCGTAGTCCGTTATAATCTGATCCTTGGGACAGATTTCACTGGGAAGCTTACCTGAAATCTTGCAAACCGATACCTCAACGATATTGCCGGGCATGGCCGGCTGACCGGGTTTAGAGTCCTTGTGGGCCCTGCTTAATATGGAGGAGAATAGCCTGGCCGGTATATCTCCGCCGAAGGCCGTTTCCGACGGATACTGCGGGGGATAATTGCGCAGAGTGTCCTTCTGGTCAAATCCCTGCCAAACTGCGGCGGCGTAGGTGGGGGTAAAGCCGCAGAACCAGGAGTCCCGGTAATCATCGGTGGTGCCGGTCTTGCCCACCGTAAACACCCCGGGGACCTGGGCCCGGGTGCCGGTGCCGGAGGTTACCACGGTGCGCAGCATACTGGTCATAAGCCAGGCGGTCTGCTCGGTCATCACCCTCTTAGAATTGGGTTTATATGAATATATCTCGGCTCCTTTTGCGTCTACGATGCGGCGGATGAAGTGGGGATCGTTATAAACCCCTCCGTTGGCATAAGCGGCGTATGCGGCCGCCATCTGTACCGGGGTGACCCCCTGAGTAAGCCCTCCCAGTGATAAGGGCGCCAGAGACAGGTCATTGCTGCCTGGCGAGTCCAAGAGAGGCAGGCCCAGGGAGCGTCCAAAATCAAAAGCGGCCCGGATGCCCACCTTGTCCAGGGTCTGCACGGCATAGGTGTTTACCGAGTCCTGCACCGCGGCGCGCATGGTAATGATGCCGCGGAAGCGGCCGTCATAGTTTTGCGGCGACCACACCGTACCGCCGGATTTGTAGCTGATGGGTGAGTCATCCAGGGTATTGAACGGCATCAGCCCGGCTTCCAAAGCCGGTCCATATACAGTTAAGGGCTTGATGGCGGAACCGGGCTGGCGATAGGCGCTGATAGCCCGGTTGAATTGGCGTTGCGCCTGATAGGTGCGGCCCCCCATGATGGATTTGACCTCGCCGCTTTGCGTTTCTACTACTGCCATAGCGGACTGTACTATCTGGCCGCTGGGGCTGGTCTGTTTTAGAAAGCGGCTGGGATCGGCATACAGTTCCTCAGAGTACTTCTGCAGATTGGCGTCCAGAGAGGTATAAATCTTTAATCCGGCCCGATATATGGCGGCTTCGGCTTCATCGGTCTCGGGGTAGATATTCTGGGCGCTCAATACATAAATGGCCTCTTCTATAACTGCATCAACATAATAACCATATTGTTTATTGGCTACTCCGCCGTTTTTAAAATCGAGTTTAGCCTCAAAAGCGGCATCGGCGGCAGCCTGATCGATATATCCGCCCATTACCATATTATTGAGCACATCGCGATGCCTGGCCTTGGCCCGATCCAGATGCTGGTAAGGATCATAATAGGACGGACCCTGGGGCAAGCCCGCTAACAGCGAGCATTCCGCCAGATTCAACTCGGAAACCTCTTTGCCAAAATAGGTATTGGCAGCAGCCTGCACTCCATAGGCGCCATTGCCGAAGGGGATGATATTCAAATACATTGTCATAATTTCATCTTTTGAATAAACCGATTCCAGTTTGAAGGCGATTAGTATCTCTTTGGCCTTGCGCTCCCAGGTAGTTTCCAGGGTAAGGTAGGCGTTGCGAGCCAATTGCTGGGTTATGGAACTGGCCCCTTCACCCTTGAGATCGCCGGAAGTCAGATTGCGATAAAGCGCCCTGGCAATTCCGCGGAAGTTGACCCCGTGATGTTTGTAAAAGTTGCGGTCTTCGGTGGCTACAAAGGCATTGATTAGATCTTTAGGCACTTTGTCTAAACTGACTTCAGTACGGTTCTGGCCGGCATGCAACCCGCTGACCAATTCATCCTGATCATCATAAATCAAAGTTGTCTTGGCTCCGGACAGCTGCCCGGGATCAAACGAAGGCAAATCACGTGCGGCATAAATGAACAAAGCCATTAAACAGATGATGCCAAACGCAGCCAGGCCACCCAGAGCCAACGCAATCTTCCTGGGCCAGTTATCCACCTTGAATGACCTGGGCTTCTTTTTTTTAGTCTCTGTCATAGCAAAATAAAGCCTCCTGGATATAATAATAAATAATAATTTGACGAAACCCGCCGGCTTTCCTGCCATCTAACCCGAAGGCAGGGAAAACATAGATTTCCTACTATATACGCCTGTACTCTTCTCAATATTGCACATTATTGAGTCGTTGTGCTATCATTTTTTTTATGGTAAGGAGGTTATTTTGTGGAAAACGCGATTGAAACTCAGGTAAATCAGCAGTTAGAGCATATACGCCGCGGGGTGGTGGAAATAGTCCCCGAGGCCGAACTCAAGCAGAAACTGGTGCGCTCCCTGCAAACCGGACAGCCTTTGCGCATAAAACTGGGATTGGATCCCACCGCGCCAGACATCCATTTAGGACATACCGTGGTTTTGAACAAACTGCGCCAGTTTCAAGATTTGGGGCATGAAATCCATCTTATTATAGGCGATTTTACCGGGCGGATCGGAGACCCCAGCGGAAAATCCGAGACCCGCAAACAACTCACTGAAGAGCAGGTTAAAGCCAATGCAAAAACGTATCAGCAGCAGATTTTCAAAGTTCTGCAAGCCGACAAGACTATTGTGCATTTTAATAGTGAGTGGCTGATGCCCATGGATCTGGTCCAGGTTCTCCAGCTGGCCGGTAAATACACCGTAGCCAGGATGCTGGAAAGAGACGATTTCGATAAGCGTTATAAGGAAGGTTTACCCATCGGGGTTCACGAATTTATGTATCCGTTAATGCAGGGTTATGATTCGGTGGCGCTGCAAGCTGATGTTGAGCTGGGGGGCACTGACCAGAAATTCAACCTGCTGGTGGGGCGTCATCTCTTGCGCGAATACGGACATGAACCTCAGGTGGCCATTCTTATGCCGATTCTGGAAGGCACCGATGGAGTGCAGAAGATGAGTAAGAGCCTGGGCAATTATATCGGGGTTAATGACGAACCCAATGAGATGTTCGGCAAGACCATGTCTATTCCCGACCAGCTTATCTGCCGCTACTTTGAACTGCTCACCCGGGTTCCTATGGAAGAGGTAAAGGCCATGGATGAGGCCATGCAGAACGGCAGCCTGAACCCGCGGGATGCCAAAGTTCGCCTGGCCAAAGAGATCATTACCATGTACCATAATGCAGATGAAGCCGATAAAGCCGAAGAGCGATTCAAATTAGTATTCAGTCAGGGCGAAATCCCTGAGGATATCCCCGAAGTAGCTATCGCCAGCGGCGAGGTATGGCTGCCCAAGTTTCTTGCGGACCATGGGTTGACAGTCTCAACCAGTGAGGGGCGCCGTTCCATCAGTCAGGGAGCGGTCCGTATTAACGGGGAAAAGGCGGCAGGGGAAAACATCCTGTTACAGGGCCAATTGGTGATTCAGGTGGGCAAACGCAAATTCCTGCGCGTTCTGGCCGGCTAGACCGATACACAAATGAATCATTGCCGCAGGGACGGGGTTGTTGACAATCTATTTTAGATTGTCAACAACCCCGTCAGACTGTATGAAAACTATTCTGTGCTTTTTAGTCGCTCCGCTTACAGCTGATTTTGAGTTTTATTCAGGATGGAGGCTGATTTGCTGACCGGAATCTCTCGTTCCTCTCCCGCTTTAGAGAATTAAATCGCCAATTTCGGGACTTTTCACACCGCCCGCCGTCCTCTTCGCCCGGCTTCTACAGACCTGACTCCAGGGCTTTTAAATCCCGGCCCATTTCATCCAGATGCCCTTCATAGAAAATTGCAAATCCTGAGACATTTGGGTATTCCAGCGATATCAGGCGTATAAAAGTAAAGCCCCGCTCCTCCAGCGAGGAGCGGCTGGTGTTGCGCAGTATCTGTGAGTCTTTGCTGTTGACTTTACGGTTCCAGCAGTAAATTTCGTTGCCTTTGTTATTTGCCATGACAGTGGCTACCAACGTGCGCATTTGAATCACTCCATTCATTAACGGATTAGAATCGGTTTCACAAGGATTAAAAATTTATTGAAATAATCAATGGGTTTAAAGCGAATCGACTTTTGCAACTCAAGCTGAATAAAAAACGAGACAATAATAATTCAATGAATCACAAAACAATGCAAAAAAGAATCACTTTGCCCTCGGTCAGGTCAAAAAATTTCACCATTTTGCATTAAAGATGTCGAATTTATGGGGATTCACATTTAAAACAGGCCTCTGCAGCGAATTGGCATGCTTATTGCTTGTATATATGGGTGGTACTCGCATTACTATTACTTACTCCTTATCAGCTATATTTTATTAACATGCTGCTATTTTATAGTGACAGACCGTACACATACTCAGAAACATACCAATATTTTTACCAATATTCAAGTCTGCAATGAAGCCATTATAAAATAGCAGCCCCCTCCTTTTTTAAGAAGGCAGGGGACAGCCTGCGCAAGATATATAATTTTTCATCATTACAGGGGAATACTAGTGGGAGGAGTTATGCACGGTAATGCTTTGCCTATGGCGCAGAAAAATGCAGCCAACACCGGGGAATACAAATTATTATTTTGAAGGTTAGGGTAATGAGGAGGGAATTTTTGATGTTGAATGATCGCTGGAAAGAGGAGTATCAAAAGAAGTTAGTGACGGCCGACCAGGCAGCCCAGTTGGTGAAATCTGGAGATTGGATCGAGTATGGCTTCGGTATCACATCGGGACGTGACTTTGACGAAGCATTGGCCAAAAGAGTCAATGAGTTAAAGGATGTTAAGATACGCTGTGACATCGGTGCATATCAGCACTTTACCGCCGAGGCAGATCCCAGTGGTGAAGTATTTACCTGGAACAGCTGGCACGTAGCAGCACATGACAAAAAATTTATAGGACAGAACCTCTATTACATCCCCATGAAGTTCCACGAAAATCCCAAAATGACCCGTGATGACTGTGATCCCAATGATATCGCTGTCATCCAGTGTACGCCTATGGACAAACATGGATATTTCAATTTCGGGGCTGCCGCCGTAAATTGCTGGGCGATGATGGAAACAGCCAAAATCAGAATTCTGGAAGTAAACCAGAATATGCCCAGATGCTTGGGCGGGTCACAGGAAAGTGTTCATGTAACACAGGTTGACTTTATTATCGAAAGCAATAATGGCCCGATGACTACCCTGGCGCCTGCCAAAGCAAGCCCGGTGGAAGAAGAAATCGCCAAACTGGTTATGGAAAAACTGCGCGATGGGTCATGCATCCAGCTCGGTATCGGCGGACTTCCAAATGCCGTAGGCACTATGGTAGCCGAGTCCGATCTCAAGGATATCGGGGTACATACCGAAATGTATGTCGACGCCTACCTGGAAATGTTCAAAGCTGGCAAAATAACCGGGGCCAAGAAAAATATAGACAAATATAAACAAGTATATGCCTTCGTTATGGGCAGCCAGGAACTTTATGAGTTTATGGACGATAACCCGGGATTGGCATCCTACAACGTTGACTATACCAATGATCCCAAGGTTATATGCCTGCTGGACGACTTTGTATCAATCAATGCCTGTGTAGAGGTTGACCTGTTTGGCCAGGTCTGCTCCGAATCCGCAGGGGTTCGCCACATCAGCGGCACCGGCGGACAGCTGGACTTTGTTGAAGGCGCTTACAAATCCAAGGGTGGACAGAGCTTCGTATGTATGCCTTCAACTTTTAAGACCAAGGATGGCACTGTAAAATCCCGTATCCAGCCCATCCTAACTCCGGGCGCTATTGTAACTGACCCCAGAACTGCCGTTCACATGCTGGTTACCGAGTATGGCATCGCCAATATGAAGGGCAAGAGCACCTGGGAAAGGGCGGAGGCTTTAGTCAATCTGGCCCATCCGGACTTCCGCGATGAATTGATTCAGAAGGCCACCGAATTTAAGATCTGGAGAAGAAGCAACAAGATCGACGGTGCAGGTTCTGTAGACATTGCAGTAGGGAAATAATGGCTGAACAAGCCTTTGTTTCTAGAGCGCCTTTGAGCGCCAGTGTCATTGAGTGCCTGTGAGCACCGACAATTTAGAGCGCCTTCGAGCGCCTGCAGAGCGCCTTTGAGCGCCACAGGAGCACCAAATGAGTGCCGGAAAGATAAAAAAAGGAGCGCCTTCGAGCGCCCCACTGAGCGCCCGGAGCGCCCGTAAAAGGATATAGAGTACCTCTAGAGTACCCGCGGTAGATAAGATGCGATTATCTACCGCTTTCCTTTATTCCATATTTAGCTGCTTTGCGGACCACTGAAGGCTGACTGATGCCCAGGGCTTTGGCCACTTTATAGGTGGAATTGTGCAGGGTAAAGGCCTTCTGCAAAAGGCGCCGCTCGGTCTGCTCGATCGCCACCGGCAGGGACATGAGGTCAATGTCAACCTCGCCCTGAATGTTGGTCAGCTCCAGGCAGGAAAGCACATCATCAGTGGTGATGGTATCGTGCAGATTGGTTACCACCAGACGTTCGATCAAATTCTCCAGTTCACGGATATTTCCGGGCCAATCGTATAAAAGCATGGGCTTTATGGCATCACTGGATAAAACCTTGCTCATTTGATGTTTTCGGTTATAGTAATCCAAGAAGTACTTGCTTAAAACCGGGATATCCTCGCGCCGTTCCCGCAGGGGAGGCACAAAGACCGGGATTACATTGAGGCGGTAGTACAGATCCTGGCGGAATAACTGTGAAGCCACCATCTGCTGCAGATTGCGGTTAGTGCCGGCCAGGATCCTGGTGTCTACGTTTATAGGACGGTTTCCGCCTATCCGGAAGACCTGTTTGTCCTGCAGGACCCTTAACAGTTTAACCTGCAGATCCAGGGGCATTTCACTTATCTCATCCAGGAACAGGGTGCCTTCATGGGCCAATTCGAACATGCCGGCCTTGCCGGATTTGCTGGCCCCGGTAAAGGCTCCCGGCTCGTAGCCGAACAGTTCCGATTCCAATAGATTGGCAGGGATGGCTCCGCAGTTCACCTTGATAAAAGGATGGTCTTTGCGGCCGCTATAGCTGTGCAGAACATCCGCTATGACCTCTTTGCCGACCCCGGACTCGCCCTGAATCAAGACGGTCGAATCGACTGAGGCCACATGGGTTATCATCTGCAGCAAGTCCCTCATCTTCCGGGAATGGGCGATGCAGTTGCGCCGGTTCTGCAGCTTGAGATGAGTCAGCTCCGCCTGATAGAAGCGGCTTAGGCCTTCCAGGTGTTCAACCTTAACATGCAATTCATTGAGTTCCGTCATGTCCCTGACATTGGTGACGACCAGGACTATATTGCCGGAATCATCGAAAATGGGGGTGCTGGTCACCAGGGCGGTCTTGCCGCTGTTAGCCTCCAGGGGAATGGTCACCTGCTCACGCCGCTGCAGAGCCAACAGGGTTCCGGAACGGGAGAAGACCCCTTCTCGTACCAGATCAGCCATGTTGCGTCCCACTACTTCGTCAGCCGATACCCCCAGGATGCGCTCAAAGGCTTTATTGATGCGCAGGGTGTTGCCTTCGCCGTCACTGATATAAAGCCCGTCGAAGGAAGACTCAAAAACTGCCGCCAGTTCACGCTGCCGCCGGCCTTCGGAATGCTCCAGACGCCGTTCCAGTTCATTCAATTCCGTCATGTCGCGAACATTGGTAACCACCAATACGATATTGCTCTGATCATCGAAAATGGGTGTGCTGGTTACCAGGGCCTTCTTGCCGATATTAGACTGCAGCGGGATGGTGACCCGCTCACGCCGCTGCAAGGCTAACAGAGTCCCGGAGCGCGAGAAAACTCCTTCGGCGACCAGGTCGGCCATGTTGCGGCCTACCACCTCTGCCGAAGTAACCCCCATGATACGTTCAAAGGCCTTGTTGATTCTCAGGGTGTTGCCTTCTCCGTCGCATATATATAATCCATCGAATGATGATTCGAAAACAGCGTTAAGTTCCTTCTGCCGCCGATCTTCAACCCGCTCCAGCCTTTTCTCCAGTTCGATCAACTCCGTCATATCCCGGACATTGGTGACCACCATGACGATGTTGCTTTCCATATCGAAGATGGGAACGCTGGTTACCAGAGCGGTCTTCCCGATTCTGGAGGTCAGCGGAATAGTGACAGTCTCCCGGCGCTTCAAGGCTAAAAGGGTCCCGGAACGGGAGAAGACCCCTTCAGCCACCAGGTCTGCCATATTGCGGCCTACTACCTCTGCGGAAGTAACTCCCAGTATACGCTCGAAGGACTTGTTGATGCGCAGTGTCACTCCCTGGCCGTCGCAGATATACAACCCGTCAAATGAGGATTCGATGATGGCGTCGAGCTGGCGATTCAACTGCCGGGTGCTCTCCAGTTCCTGGACTACCTTCTCCAGGTCGGAGGTCTCCTGCAATACGGCTACAGCGCCGATGATCTCATTATCAACCACCACCGGACTGCGCGAGGATAAAAAGGTTTTGCCCACAGTGTCAATCCTGCGCAAGAGCTGGGTTTGACCGCTGCGTACAATATAGGTCAGCTCACTGTTATTGAATATCTCTCTGACATCTTTGCCGTAGGCCTGACGCTGCTCAAACCCGGTGACCTTGGCGGCGGCCTTGTTAAAAATATTGAGGCGGCCATATTTGTCCACCCCGACAATTGGATTGTACACCCCGTCCAGATAACCCCGCCAGGCCTTTCTTTCCTGTTTGACCTGTTTCCTGAAGTAAGCCAGGACTCGATCCTTCCAGCCTTCACCAGGCACCTCGGGCGTCTCCGCCTGAAGCTGCTCGGCAAACGATTCCAGATCCTCAGCCCACTTCGCGAATTCTGGATCCTTGTTCATCAAGGTTTCCACCCTGGTCTTGGCTGAAGTGTCATTGGCAATTGTTTCCAGCAAGTGCGCCCGGGTTAAAATGCCTAGGGTTTGACCGTTGGCGGTAACCTTTACCATATCCAGATGGTGATCCAGCATAAATCGGGCGGCTATTGCGACCGTAGTGTCAGGGGTGATCTCAAGTGGGAAATGTTGCTCGGCAGCTTGGGTACTCATTACTCCCTCTCCCTCTCTTTTTCTCTTCTCTCTCTAGTTGATTCAGTTTTTTATCATGATTCACAATTTCATTATAACCCCACCGTCAAGCTTCTCCAATAAATATATTTTACCTGGCAGGGCTGCAACAAACGATTTGAAAGTGGTTTAATTGCATGGACCCATACCTTAGCCCTGCTTGCGGAAAATCTGATGGAACTGCCATTACAGCGGGATCTCCGGTTATTTCCTACCAGCATAACGGGAGGGCACGGCTGTAAAATGAGGGTATTAATGAAGGTATAAGATTGATTCTCTATTATTGAGGAGTATGGGCTGAATTTGTTTTGACAATAGTAAAGGGCTATATTATAATAATCTTCGCGGGTATTTTCCGCATGCAGCCGGTTGGTGTAACGGTAGCACGACTGACTCTGGATCAGTTCGTCAGGGTTCGAATCCTTGACCGGCTGCCACTTGGCCCCATCGTCTAGAGGCCTAGGATGCCGCCCTCTCACGGCGGAGACAGGGGTTCGATTCCCCTTGGGGCTACCATTATAAAACCCAACCATTTAACCTTTTGAAGGATAGTTTAACAGGCCTTTGAGGGGTTATTTTTATTTCACCCAATAAGGCCTTTAGTTCAGTCCGGCACATCTCTGGGTGATCCGGCTCGATAGCCCTGACAATTACGCTATTTACATACATATCCTCAATTTCTTCCCGGGTGATTTTATTAGCTTCCGGCTTTTTTATCCGCTGGGTTAGAAAACCGCTACCTGAGTAGCGGTTTTAACTAGATATGTCGGTGTTTTTTCTCTGCTTTGAAATTACTAATACTATGTACGATTTTCCCCAAAAGAATCCTTTATCGGAACTCTCTTATTCCGCAGCAAAGTATATTTTCCCATTGCTGGATAGAGGATTCCATATCAACTGCATTCCGGACTCTCCTTCTGGAACGTAATAATTTGAAGATCCAGTGGCCTCACCACCGTGGTATAAGCTCTCGCTCATTCCGCTATATGAACCTTCACTTGGCAATACTACGGACTTATCAAAAGTATTAACAACCCTATTAGAACTACCGATGAGTGCAAATGAACTATCACTGACCCAGGCTGGCTCTTCTTTACTGGATACGTTCTTGACGGTATAAGTAACTATGACGTATTTATACCCGTCAGCTGGTGGATCATTAAACATGTTCGCTTCCTTGATTATGTTCCAGGCACTAGATCCTTCTGTTTTCTTGATTATTTTTATCTCAAATCCATCAGGCGTCAAAAAACTTTGGCCTAATGGAACCGGATTTGTCCGGCTTAATCCTATGGGGCTAGAAGGTTGAACAGGTGCCGGTTGAGGAATCGATTGCCCAGTAGTAATAATAACTGTGTTGGTATTGCCATCCCATTCAACATTAGCGCCTAGTGCTTCGGCTACAGCGCGTAATGGAACCATGGTTCTGCCCCCAATAATCTGGGGTGGTACGTCGGGCTGTATCACGCGCCCATTAACTGTGATAGTAATTGGATTGGCAGCTATAACTGCAATCGAGCCGACCGCCACCATCAATAGGCATAGACAAACAACAAGGACCTTTTTCATTTAAAAGCCCTCCTGTCGCCATTTTGCATTTACCATTTATTTGTTGTCTCCTTTTCAGCCCATGCCGACTACCATATCAATATACGAAGCCAGATGCTCCGGTCTGATTCCGGCAGTCGAAGCCCTCTCGATAACCTCCTTCCACTCATCGTGCCCGGCAACTGTCGTGAATCTTTATAGGTCAGATAGCCCGCTGAACCTTCTCTAGATTAAAGCGACTATCAAACCGATACAAAATTCACCAATTTTACATCTTAATAGTATTATTAACCCATAATTATGAAATACCTCTAAACCAGAAGTAAATTTTCCGTTTAAACTTAACTGGCAGTTATTGACGAGGTGTAAACTGCCGCTTACGATACTGGCAGGAGCTGAGCCTGAACGCGACAGGGTAAATACAAAAATCAGACCAAAGAAATTCGCGAAAAGAAAACTGATATCAGATATACCATCACCCGAGGGTTGCTGCTATAGATAGCTCACCCCTCTTTTTTCTAGCCATTATTGGGGTTGGGCTTATTACGGCAGCACCCTGGGGCTGCCATCTAACCCCATCAGCCGATTCCCGCAGCATAACCAGTGATTAACTTTTGGTTACAAACGGTATATTTTAATCATCTTAGAAAAAAACTATATAAAATTAAATTTTAGAAGGGTGTTTAATGAATAGCTTTATTCAACACTTAGATTTACAACAACAAGGTATTTGGTTTCCATTAATTACAGGAGCTATTGCTTTATTATTTGTCTTACTTATGCCAAAACGACAAATGAATTGGCGGGGAATTTATATCACTTTCGGCGTGATAAGCTACGTTACATTAATGCTGGATGTCTTTATTGTAGGAGAGTATTTTGATTTATTCGATATAGGAGATCCTGCACTAGAAGGAATTGGCGATTTAATCACTTATGCAATTATCCCCTCCTGTCTTGCTATCACATATCTCAATTATTTTAATGAAAAGAACAAATGGTTGTACGTTACTCTATTTACAATCATATCCTTTTTATTTGAATGGGAACTTACCCGCGCAGGTTATATGAAACTAAAAGGCTGGCAAAATTGGTACTCCATACCTGTATATATTATTGTTTATGGTTGGTGGCTGCCGTGGCATTTTAAGTTTATCAATCATATATACGGTGGGAATACTGAGGAAAGCTAAGCCCGCAGGATATTTATCCGTGGCTTTAGGGTTTTGATTAACTTGGCTCAGCGCGGTAACGTCTGGGATACCACTTGGTCCGGATGACCATGCAAACACCGGTAATGAGGGGTTTCTTGTTTTCTGCAAAAGCTTGCGGCTAACACCTGAATAGAGGACAATAACAAACCAGGATGAACTAGTGCCTGAGTGTCGGCATCATGCCCCCGGGACACCTGAAGCAAGACCAAAAACAAACTCCTGCCTAACAGCAGCCAGATTTAAATTGTCAATTTATATTCGGACTACTGGCCGAGGCGATTTTCATCGAGCCATTTTATAGCCTGATTGATCCTCTTCAGGCATTTTTCCCGGCCCAGCAATACGGCGACTTCAAATATGCCCGGACTGTTGGTTCGGCCGGTCAAGGCCAGACGCAAAGGGTGGATCAGATCCGCTGCCTTGACCCCCATCTGGGCTGCCTTTTCCCGCAAGGCTGATTCCAGCGAAGCCAGTGTGAACCGGGTGTCAGCTGTGAGTATTTCCAGATCGGCCTGCAGCAATTTATCGGCATCGCTGCGGGCAAAGTGCTTATTAACGCCCTTCTCCTCATAACCGTTGACTTCCTCAAAGAAGTAGGCGGCCGCTTCTATCAATTCGGGTATGAGCTTAGCCCTGCCTTGAACCAGTTTTACTACCTCAATTAAATACGCCATACTGGAGCTGGACATCCAATGTTTCACCCTGGTGGAACGCAGCATCTCCGTTGCCAGGGATTCTGGCCGGGCCTGGCTGATATAGTGGCCGTTCATCCAGGTCAGCTTCTCGATGTCATAAACCGCTGCCGAGCGCGAAACGTGTTCCAGATCAAAGCGCGGCACAATATCATTTACATCCCAAATATCCTGGTCGGTGCCGCTTGACCACCCCAGCAAAGCCAGGTAGTTGAGCAGGGCCTGGGGAAGATAACCCAATTCCCTGAATTCCTGAACCGAGGTGGCGCCGTGCCGTTTAGAGAGTTTGCTGCGGTCGGGGGCCAGTATCATGGACACATGGGCGAATTGAGGCAACTCCCAGTTGAGGGCCTGGTAGATCAGTATTTGTCGCGGGGTGTTGGAGAGGTGCTCCTCGGCACGGATCACGTGGCTGACCGCCATCATATGATCATCGACCACCACCGCAAAATTGTATGTGGGCCAGCCGTCTGATTTGGCGATAATAAAATCGTCCATCAGGCTATTATCAAATTCGACCTCGCCGCGGATGAGGTCTGATACCTTGGTGATGCCGGTATTTGGCACCCGCAAGCGGATTACCGCCGGCTGGCCGTTTTCCACCCGTTGTGCCGCAGCCTCTCCGTCCAGGTGACGGCAGCGGCCGGAATACTTGTAATCACGTCCCTGTTCCCGGGCCAGGGCTTTGTCGGCAGCGATATCCTCATTGCTGCAGAAACAGTAATAGGCCTGATTAGCATCTAGCAATGCTTTGAGATACTGATGGTAAATGGTCAGGCGCTGGCTTTGACGGTAAGGCCCGTAAGGACCACCCCTGTCAGGGCCCTCATCCCAATCCAGGCCCAGCCAGGCCAGGCCGTCCAAAATTCCCCGGGCTGATTCCTGGCTGGAGCGCTCACTGTCGGTGTCCTCCAGCCGCAGGATGAAAATGCCTCCGCTTTTTCTGGCATAAAGCCAGTTGAATAAGGCGGTTCGAGCCCCTCCAATATGTAAAGCTCCGGTAGGGCTGGGAGCAAAACGCACTCTTATCCGGTTAATCTGTTTCATTAAATAATCTCCTCAAACTGGTGATATTGTTCCATGTTTACTATTTTATCCGCTTCCCCTTCAATATACCAGCCTGCGGCATTTCAGACAGAAATCAATAATAATGCAAAGAGCGCAATAGCCATATAATTCTGCTGTTGTCAGCCCCAATTGCCCTGCAGCAGGTATTGCTGCGGCAGGTACACCTATCCTGAAGCGGTGAATATCGGAAAAGTCGTTTAACCCCATACTATTTGTATAAAACCACCGTCTCAGGAAAAACTATGTCAAACCAAATGATTGCTTCATTAATAGTAAACCCTGGCTAAACTGAAAAAATAACAAGGAGTATAAACATGACCGCAACCGTCTGCCATGTGCAGAGCTGTATTCACCATCATAGCAAGGAGAGCTGCGGGGTTGACCAGATTTCCGTTGCTGTGCAGGGTTCCCGGGCTTTTTGCAGCACTTACCGCAATCACCATCTTTATAAAACGGGAGCAGATAATGACACCCTGGATATGAATACCCAAATCACTTCTTCCAACCCCGAAGTCGGATGTCAGGCAGCAGCCTGTTTCTATAATCAAGATATGGTCTGCTATGCTGCTGCCATCGAAGTATTTGGAGATAACGCGGTTGATTCCACGGAAACCCGCTGCAACACCTTTCTGCCCCGAGATGAAGATGATAGCGGCGTGGAAGAACGGTTTGAATTCGGCCTGCATGTTGACTGATAACTATATATAGTAAGGCCGCCAAAAACCTGGCAGTAAATTCCTGTTAGAAACAGCGCTGCAGTATGAACCAAACGTATACACCCTACATAGTATAACAGCACGGGGGTGATGTGATGCTGGGGAGGCGATCCGCCAGACCCTTGCTGGTTCTAGTGGTAATTGCAGCTTTGTTGGTGGGTTTCGTAGCGGTGGACTTCAGGCTAAAAGCCAGTACTATTGCGATTGCCAGATCCCAGGCTCAGGTGGCCGGGGTAAGACTGATCAATACAGTAGTAAATGACAGAATAGCCAGTCAGGTCAGGTATGAAGACCTGGTAATGGTTCACAAAGATTCTTCGGGTCGTATCGTGCTTATTCAGCCCAATACCATCATGTTAAATAAAATCATGGCCAGTACGGTATTGGAAGTATCCAACTCCATGGGGCAGATGCAGGATGACACTATCAGTGTACCGGTGGGGCAATTGTCAGGCATCAATCTCTTATCCGGATATGGCCCTAGAATAAAGGTCAGGATAATACCGACCGGTCAAATTCATGTCGAAGTTCAGGATAAATTCGAGCAAGCCGGAATAAACCAGACCAGGCACCTGATCTATTTCGACATCAAAGCCATGATCCAGGTTGCGGTGCCATTTATGAAAGAGAGCGTGGATGTGAGCACAGTGATTCCATTAGCGGAGACCATAGTGGTAGGGGATGTTCCCCAGACCTATGTAAATTTGACCGGAGGCGGAGAACTGTTATATCCTTATATAAAGAAATAGAAACTGATGGGTAGCCTAAGGCAACCACACATCTTTAAAAAGTAGAGAATAAAAAAATTGCCGAATGCTTGACAATAATATTTGAGGATGATAACATAAGTCTTGCGCGCACGACAGGTAAAACGGTGAGCGCGGGGCAGGAAA
>DHBS01000001.1:0-139 GCA_002398825.1 Syntrophomonas sp. UBA4922
GCAGAGAATAGCATGGGGAAACGAAACCAGTGTCCTTCCGTGTTGAATTTTTTAAAAGGAGCCCTGTGATGCTTTTTAATTCCCTGGAATTTATCTTCCTATTTCTGCCCTTGGCGGTCCTGGTTTATTTCATACTCAA
>DHBS01000001.1:322-1827 GCA_002398825.1 Syntrophomonas sp. UBA4922
AAACTGTGGCTGACCGCAGCCTCATTATTATTCTATGCCTGGGCCAGCATACTCTATCTGCCGCTGATAACCGGCTCCATCCTGGCCAATTACAGCCTGGGCCGGGTCCTGGCCGATATTGCCCGCCCTAAGCGCAAAACCATCCTAACTCTAGGTATTATCGCCAATGTGGCCTTGCTGGCCTATTTCAAATATGCCAATTTCTTTATTGCCAACACCAATGCACTATTGGCGACTGATATTAAACCACTGGCCCTGGCTTTGCCGGTGGCCATCAGCTTTTTTACCTTTCAGCAGATAGCCTACCTGGTCGATACCTACCGGGGACAGGCCGGCGAAAAAGCCTTGCTTGATTACGCCATGTGGGTAGTCTTCTTTCCCCAGCTTCTGTCCGGACCCATCGTGCGTTTCCGGGAGACCATGCCCCAATTCCAGGATGGGCCCAAAAAGCCGGACTACGAAAATATCTCGCGGGGATTATACCTGTTCTTTATCGGCCTGTTTAAAAAGGCGATCATTGCAGACACCCTGGCCATTTGGGCCAACCATGGTTTTGCTGCGCCAAATTCCCTGACTCTGGTAGAGGCATGGACAACCTCCCTGGCCTATACTATGCAGCTCTACTTTGATTTCAGCGGTTATACCGATATGGCGATAGGTATTGCCCTGATGCTTAACATTAAACTGCCCTTAAACTTCACTTCGCCTTACCGGTCCCTTAGCATACAGGAATTCTGGCGGCGCTGGCACATTACCTTAAGCCGTTTTTTACGGGACTATATATATATACCCCTGGGCGGCAACCGCCGGGGAGATATACGCTTGTACTGCAATCTGGTAATAACCTTTTTGATCGGAGGATTATGGCATGGAGCAGGCTGGACTTTCGTCTTCTGGGGCTTTTTGCATGGTATGGGCCTGGTGGTAAACCGCCTCTGGCGCAAAACCGGTCTGGCCCTGAATCGAACCCTGGCCTGGTTCCTGACCTTTAATTTCGTCAATATCGCCTGGGTCTTCTTCCGTGCCCGCAGTTTCAGCGATGCCCTGTCCGTATTGGCAGGCATGGCAGGTTTAAATGGATTGGTTCCCGCCGGTTTTATATCTTCCTGGGCGGGAGCATCGGGCCGTTGGTTGGCAGAGGCCGGCAAATTTGTGCCGTCCGACTTACCCGCTGCCATTCTGCTCCTGGTGCTATGTATGGTTTTGGTCTTGCTGACACCCAATTCCATTGAGTTAAAAGATAGATTCAAACCCGGACTGGTGACAGCGGTATTTACCATTGTACTGGCCCTTCTGGCCATCACCAGTCTCACCGGAGTCAGCCAGTTCCTCTATTTTAATTTTTAAGCAAACCGCCGGCCATAAGGCCTGCTACGGTGAGGATAATACATTATGATGTCATCCTGAACAAAGTGAAGGATCTCCCAACTCAGGGATGGAAAGATTCTTCACTAACGTTCAGAATGACAGGACATCAGCAGACCGTAGGCCGGTCTACAGGGCGA
>DHBS01000001.1:2035-3623 GCA_002398825.1 Syntrophomonas sp. UBA4922
AGCCCTTCAGGCCGGTGCAGAGAACAGCACGGGAAAGCGTATTAGTCTGCCCTTGACAATAATTTGCAACCTAAACAATTGCTTAGAATACTAATCTGGAGAGATAACATGAATGCTTATAAAAAATGGCTCATAATTACTTTGTTATTTATACTGCTGCCTTTGGCGGCCCTGGCGGGGTTCAACTACTATATTGACCCCCTCTGGAATTTTCGCCATGCCAACCCTTATAACCGTATCCAGGCTTCGTTTGACGAACGCCAGCAAAAAACCAACTATGTTACCTTCGGTGACTTCGATTACGATGCCCTCATACTGGGCAGCAGCCGTACCAGCTACATCAGCCAGGACGATTTCTATGGCTGTAAGGCTTACAATTATGCCGTCAATAATATGTTAATGGAAGAGTATCAGGGTTATGTGAAATATGCCCGGCAAAAACATCCGGGTCAAATCGATACCATTTTCCTGGGCCTTGATTTCTTCACCACCAACCGTAATTTGAAGCTCGACAACCAGTTCAACCCCCCGTCCTACTATATCGGCCAGGCCGGTGAATTCGGTTATCGCTATAAAACCCTGCTGTCAATCGATGCATTCAAATACGCCCGGCAGAATTACTATGCCTCACGCCAGGGTGTCGCGGTTAATTATGCTTATGATCGCAATAACGTTAAAACGTTGCTCAAGGTTGACAAGGCGACCCGTGATGCCCAGATAAAATCCAGCCTGGAACGCTACCGCACCCGCATTTATGCGGATTATAAGTACCGGGAGGTCAAGAAAACGCTGACTGCCCTTAAGAAGGATAACCCCGATACCCGTTTTGTGGTTTTTACCACCCCGGTCAGTGCCCCTTTATATAATCAAATGGTGCAAATGGGCCTTTTGCCCTATTATCAGCAATGGCTGACCGATCTGGTAGATGTCTTTGGTCAGGTGTACTGTTTCACCTATCCCAATTCCGTTACCACCAACCTCGACAACTATTATGATGCCGGCCATTTCTATCCTGAGATCGGCACCCTGGTTGCCCACCGGGTAACCGGTTTCTCCGACCCTAATATCCCCCCCGATTTCGGAGCCCTCCTAACCCAGCAAACCCTCCCCGCCTTCCTCAACGACCTTAACAATAAAGCCCCCAACCCGTAGGCCGGCCTACAGGGCGGAGCCCTTCAGGCCGGTGCAGAGCATAGCATGGGAAACGAGCGACCGGCCCTGAAGCCCACTCCTAACGTCGGGGCTGTAGGACCTGCTACGAGGGGAAGGAAAAGTCCTTCAGTTAGATAAAACCGAAAATAAAAACCGTCCTTCGTTCCGTTAATCATCGGTCCGAAGGGCGGTGTAATATTTTAATCCAAATAAATATGCCTTATTCCGTCTTTGCGTCCAGCCAGTATCGTTTCACCAGCCACTCCACTATCATCACTCCTACCAGTCCCATAACTCCTATGATCGTCCCGACCAAAAGACCGCCCAGAGTGCGGTTTAGAGAGGTCATGACAGCGGTGAAGACATGGCAGAAGCTGTTCACCATGGAGATACTGCCCATCATCACACCCAGCCCCAGAATCAGCGCGATGTAATC
>DHBS01000048.1:0-7621 GCA_002398825.1 Syntrophomonas sp. UBA4922
TACCAGGAAATGGAAATCACTTCATTCCCTTCTTTCATAGCTTAATCAAAAACCTACACATAATCAAATTACCACAAAAACCAACTTTATCCTGCTCATTCGCCGAATTTTACTGGTTTTTACCCAGAAAAATTAATGATAAGGCGGGTATGAACTGCTGCAAATCAAACATGAAAGACCGCTAAATGGGCATGAAAAGCCTGTCGTCAGCAAAACGACTTTTTTCGTAAATTATTATCCCAGATAATGGAAGCCTTGAATTTAACGAAAAGACTAATAGATTTGATTAATTTTTTCGATTAAATACTACAAGGATTAAGTACCGGTAAACGGTGATAACGAATCATAAATTTATTCTTTGACAATGGAGGAGACAGCATGGCTGAAGAAATTCAATTGGTGGTATTCAAACTCAAACAGCAGGATTCGGTATGTGAATATGGTGTGGGCGTAACCACCGTACAAGAGATTATACCCATGACTCAGCCGACCAGGCTGCCTCAAACACCAGATTTTATTGAGGGCATTATTAACCTGCGCGGTAGAGTGATCCCTATTATCGATCTTAAAAAGCGCTTTAATATGGGCGCTTCGGATTTAACTGCAGAATCGCGCAGTGTGGTGGTTGAAGTGGGCGGTAAAACTGTGGGCATCATCGTTGATGAGGTCAGTGAGGTAATGCGCCTGCCGGTGGATAGTATCGAACCGCCTCCGGCAGTTATGGGGGCCATTGCTTCGGATTATATTACCGGAGTAGGAAAATTAGACAACCGGCTTTTAATTCTTTTGGATATGGATAAAATATTAAATGAGGGCGAAAGAACGGAGCTATATGATTTCGCCGTACAATAGAGGTGAATGATTGATGAAACAGCCCTGAGATCCTGCAGGATTTCGGGGCTTTCTTTGTTGTACTGCAGATAATGCTGGAAAGGGGGGTACATATTGTTAATTGGTATAGATATAATTGATATTGACAGGGTGAGAAATGTGGTCTGCCGGACGCCGCGTTTTTTAAAAAGGGTTTATACTGAAGCAGAGCTCAACTATTGTATGAGCAAGAAGAACCCATATCCTTCATTAGCGGCTCGTTTTGCCGCCAAGGAAGCAGTGCGCAAACTGCATCCGGCCCTGGCCGGCTGCAGGTGGCAGGAAATCGAGGTGAACTTGAATCCGGACGGCAGCCCAACCCTCTGTTTGCACGGCCGGGCCCGGCGGGCCCAGTTGGATGCCGGGCTGGCGGCTCCAAGCATAAGTCTATCCCACTCAGCCCAACAGGCTGTAGCAGCGATAATCACTGCGAAAGGATGAAGACATGAAACTGGTAAATTCTCAGGAAATGAAACAGATTGACAGTAAAGCAATAAATGATTATATGATACCGGGCCTCGTATTGATGGAAAATGCCGGGATTCGCACTGTGGAAATAGTTGAAGAGATACTGGACGGTGCGGCGGGCAAAACCGTGTTGGTCCTGGTGGGAAAAGGCAACAACGGCGGTGACGGGTTGGTTATCGCCCGGCACTTGATGAATTCCGGAGCGCAGGTTTTTGTATTCGCGCTGGGCAGACCCGAGGCATTCCCGCCAGACGCCAGAACCAATTTTGAAATCCTCAAGAAAATGGGGGGGCAGTTTTATGAACTGCAGCAAGAAGCAGACTTGGACAGCTTGATGATCTGTCTTCTAAATAGCGATCTAATCGTCGACGCTCTTTACGGCAACGGTTTTAAGGGCAGACTGAACGATTATGAAGCCCGTCTGGCTGACATGGTCAACTGGTGCAAAAAGCCGGTAGTGGCCGTGGATATCCCTTCCGGGGTTGATGCGGATACCGGCCTGGTTCACGGTACCGCCATCAGAGCCACTCACACAGTCTGCTTTGCTCTGCCCAAAATCGGCCTGGTATTGGAACCGGGCAAGGACTATGTCGGCACCTTGAGCGTTGCGGATATCTCTATACCGCGAACGCTCTTGCTGGATAATCAACTGAAAACCAACCTTATCACTGCTGATATGGTAGGTCCTTTTATCAAGCTGCGTCCGGCGGAATCCCACAAGGGAACTTTTGGCCATGCCCTGGTGATCGGCGGCTCGGTGGGCCTTACCGGGGCTGTGGTGATGGCCTCCTATGCCGCCCTGCGCACTGGGGCCGGATTGGTTACAGCCGCACTGCCCGAATCTTTGGCGCCTATTGTCGACGGCGTCATCACTGAGGTGATGGCAGCCCCGCTGCCTGAATCCGGTGAGGCTTTGATCGGCTTGGAGGCTGTGGCGGTTTTGGACAATCTGATGGGTACCGTATCAGTTGCGGCCATAGGACCTGGTATGTCAGGTCATGCTGAAGCCGCGGCGGTCATGCGGCACGTTCTGCAGCGGGCCGGTATTCCGCTGGTGATCGATGCCGATGGTTTAAATGCTCTGGTGGGCAATACCGACATATTTAAAGATCGGCAGGTACCTATCGTCTTGACCCCGCATCCCGGGGAGATGTCCCGTCTGACCGGCAAGAGCATAGCCGAGATTCAGGCCGGCCGCCTGGAAGTAGCCCGCCATTATGCAGTGGAGTGGGGCGTGACCCTGGTCTTGAAGGGAAACAAGACCGTGGTAGCCGACCCTTTCGGCAATCTGTATATAAATATCATTGGCAACCCGGGTATGGCAACAGCCGGCAGCGGGGATGTTCTGTGCGGCATTATAACCGGCTTGATCGCCCAGGGATTAAAGGCTACTGAAGCTGCTGTAGCAGGCGTTTATCTGCATGCCCGGTGTGGAGACCGGGTGGCTGAACAAAAAGGGCAGCGCGGCTTGGTAGCCGGGGATATGATTGCGGTCTTGCCAGAAATCCTGTGTTCGTTTGAGAACCAGACCTTGTAAAATAAATGCAGGCAGTTCAATAGTATACGGCAAACCAGTCCACAATAAGAACAGGTTTTTATAATAGGAGGAAAAACTATGCTGGCTAGAGATATAATGACCCGGGAAGTTTACGCGGCACGGCCTGATGATAAGGTGGACCGCATTACTCACCTCATGCTGGAAAATAAAATCAGCGGCATTCCCGTAGTGGATGAGAATGACCATGTAGTAGGCATAATCACCGAAAAGGACTTAATGATCAGAGCCAAAGAACTCCGGGTTCCTTATTATGTCACCCTATTTGACAGTATTATCTTTCTGGAGAACCCCATAAGATTTAATAATGAGGTCAAGAAGTATACCGCCACCAAGATCAAAGACGCCATGACCAGTAAAGTAGTGACAGTGGAGGAGGATACCCCGGTTTCCGAAGTGGTTAAGCTCATGCAGGAGAAGAAGATTAACCGCGTTCCGGTGGTGCGCAATCACAAGCTGGTGGGAATAATCACCCGCAATGATATTCTGAAGGTTCTGGTAAGCAAACATGGATAATAGAAGACCGACCTGGGCGGAGATTGACCTCTCCGCTCTTGAACACAATATAACTACAATACGGAGTTACCTCAAGCCCCCCACCCGGCTGATGGCAGTTGTCAAAGCCAATGCTTACGGTCATGGCGTTCTGGAGACAGCTGCGGTATGCGTCGCCCGGGGCGTTGATTTTTTGGGGGTGGCAACCCTGGATGAGGCCATTCCGCTGGTTGAGGCCGGAATAAAACTGCCCTTATTGGTTCTGGGCTATGTACCCGGTGAATTCGCTGAGCAGGTGATTGAGCATAATATCCGGACTGTGGTATACGAAAAAGATTATGCGCGGGAGCTGTCGCGAGCCGCACAGCAGATGGGAAAAGACGCCTTAATCCATTTTAAAATCGACACCGGAATGGGGCGCTTGGGTTTCCCTGCCAATGCCTCCGGAATCGCGGAGGTATTGGAGATCTCTGCCTGGCCCGGACTTAGAGCGGAGGGCCTCATGACCCATTTTGCAGAATCGGATTGTCCCGACCGGGCTTATACCCTGCAGCAGATCCGGCGTTTTCAGGATTTTAACCGGGAATTGGAAAACCGCCAACTAAAGATTGCCATCAAACACTGTGCCAACAGCGCCGCTATAGTAAGCTATCCCGAGGCTCATTTCGATATGGTGCGGGCTGGCATCATGCTCTACGGTTTATATCCATCCCCGTCCATGAAAGCCCTGGATCTGGATATCATTCCTGCCATGACGCTGAAAAGCCGGGTCAGTTTCGTAAAGACCCTGTCTTGCGGAGAGTCAGTGAGTTACGGGCGCACCTTTCTCTGCAGCGAGGACACCGAGGTGGCTACCGTGCCGATAGGTTATGCCGATGGATATAACCGCCTCCTATCCAACCGTGCGTACGCGATGGTCAAGGGCATTAAAACCCCTTTGATCGGTACCGTTTGCATGGATCAATGCATGTTCGCTCTGCCCGGAGGGGCTAATGTCAAAGTGGGGGATGAGGTCATTCTGTTCGGCAAGCCCGAAGACGGGATCACTGCCGATGACCTGGCCGAAATGATCGGCACCATAAACTACGAGATCGTAACCACTATCACCTCACGGGTGCCGCGAACCTACTAACCTTAAATGTGTAATATTGGATTTGCGAGAGAACAAGCCTGACCATATAATATGAATATCGGGACAGACTTTCGCCGGAGGTGTTTTGTTTTGCCAGCCTCAAAAAGGATCATTATCACAGTACCAGAAGCATTGCTTTTCGAAATGGACTCTGTAACTGTGACTGAGAGCAAAAATCGCAGCGAAATAGTTCGCGAGGCGATTCGTTTTTATCTGGGAGAACGCAGGCGCCTCTTGATTCTTGAACAGATGAAAAAAGGTTACCTGGAAATGGCAGCGATAAATTTGAGCATTGCGTGTGAAAATATAGGAGAAGAAGAGGCCTTGGTGAACTGCATAGAAAAATTATTGGAGTGAGGCTTCCATGATTAAAAGGGGCGAAATCTATTACGCTCAGCTTAACCCGGTAGTAGGCTCGGAGCAAGGTGGTATCAGGCCTGTTCTGGTGGTACAGAACGATATAGGAAATCAGTACAGTCCCACCACTATAATCCTGGCTATTACCTCGCAGATTAATAAAGCCAAGCTTCCCACCCATGTTGAACTCAAAGGAGAAGATTTCGGTTTAGAAAGGGATTCGGTGATTTTAGCGGAACAGATCAGGACCATTGATAAAACCCGTTTGAAGCAGCGGATTTCAGTTCTAAACGAGGATACTATGGCGAAGGTCAATCAGGCCTTGAGTGTGAGCATTGGTTTAAGCGAGATCTAATACATACTCCGGTTGAAAAATAATTGCATAGCGAAAGCATCCCGACAGGTCTTGGCAAAAGACCTGTTTCTTTTGTCTATACTGGTGCATATCTTGTAAAAATGGATCACCGATCTTAAAAAGATTGCGGGAGGATATGAAATGAAACCAGTGATCGGCATTACCTGTGACGTTTTTGCGGAAAATGGTCAGTTAACCCTGCGCAGGCAGTATCTCGATGCGGTGGTGCAGGCGGGCGGTATTCCGGTGGTGCTGCCGCCAATGCAGGAAATGAGCCTGGTTAGCGGTTCTCTCAATATTTGCCAGGGGTTATTGCTGTCCGGCGGCGGAGATCTGGATCCCAGCTACTGGGGCGAGCTGCCTTCACCAGCTCTGGGGCACATTAGCCCGGTCAGGGACTATTTTGAAATTGCTTTGACCAGGATGGCCTTAGCCTCCGGCCGACCTGTTTTGGGCATATGCCGCGGCATACAGGTTTTAAATGTAGCCGCCGGAGGAACCCTTTGTCAGGATCTGCAGACCGGAATGAGCCACCAACAAAATGCCCCGCGCAACCACCTTTTTCATGATATATTTATTGAAAAGCAAAGCAGGCTGGGCCGCATTTACCAGGCTTCCAGGATGCGGGTCAACAGCTTTCATCACCAGGCTGCAAAGCGGCTTGCTCCGGGCTTTGCCGTCACTGCTCTGAGCCCCGATGGTACTATTGAGGCTATTGAATTTGAAAGCGGATTTGCGCTGGGAGTGCAGTGGCACCCCGAGGATTTGGGGGATTTTGCTTCAAAGGCATTGTTTGAGGCCTTCATTGCCTCATCCCAGCTGCAGTTAGAGTAATTAAAGCAGGCTGTTCCGTCAGCCTCCTGGTCAACATCCCTCATAATTGCGGGCAGGCAGATAATGGCTAATCATTTAAGCGAACCGGGCGGGCTTTGAACACATATGATATGGTGTAGGGAAAGGAGATTATTCATGATAGCGTTTACAGGCGGCACCATTTTAACCATGGACGGGAAGGAGTTCCGTTCCGGCGCGATTTTGGTAGATGGTCCCATTATTCACAGTGTGGGCGATAAGGTGGAGATTCCTTCTGGGTGCAGGATCATAGATGTCAGCGGGCACTATATTGTTCCGGGTTTAATAGATGCCCATACCCATTTGGGTCTGGAAGAAGAGATATACCGCATCGAAGGCGACGATGTAAATGAGGTCAACGAACCGGTGACACCGCAGTTAATGGCGGCCGATGGGATTAATCTGTTCGATCTGGGTTTTAGCGATGCCTTGAGGGGCGGCGTTACCAGATCATTGTGTATGCCTGGCAGCGCCAATATAATCGGCGGTCAGGCGGTTCTGCTCAAGCATTATGCACCGGGGGCTATGCAGATGATCGATAAAAATCCATGGGGAGTCAAAGCCGCCCTGGGGGAAAACCCCAAACGGGTCTATGGTGAACGCAAGAAATCACCGGTTACCAGGATGGCCAGCGCCAGTCTGCTGCGCGAAGCTTTAAATACAGCTTCTCAAGCCCTACAAGACAATGATATGTCCGCCGCAGAACGCTTCAAATGGGAACCGCTGATGCGGGTATTGAGAAAACAACAGCCACTGCTATTGCATGTGCATCGTGCCGATGATATTCTGACCGCGTTGCGCATAAAAGATGAGTTCGATTTTAATTTGATTCTGCAGCATGGTACCGAAGCCTTTATGGTAGCTGAAGAACTGAAGCAGCGCCAGGTGCCGGTTTGTTTGGGACCGCTTCTGGTCAACCGGGCCAAGGTGGAGTTGAAAGAGGTTTCCTTCAAAAATGCTGCCAGACTGGCTGAACTGGGTATACCCTTCTGCCTGGTGACCGACCACCCGGTGGTGCCCATTGAACAGCTGAGGGTTTGCGCGGCCCTGGCTGCCCGGGAAGGTCTGGGTGAACAGCAGGCACTTGAGGCCGTTACCATTAATGCCGCTTCTATTATCGGGGTTGCTGATCGCTTGGGTTCGATCACTGCTGGTAAACGAGCTGATCTGGCCATTTTTGATGGGCACCCCTTGGAATTCCGCTCCAGACTTTGTCAGGTCATGGTGGATGGTTTACTGTGGGGTGATAATAGTGAATAAGGGTGATATGTTTACTGTATATCTTAACGGGGTCATTATGACAGTATGCGTATTGGGAGTATACAGTGAGGAATACACCGGTGAGGAAATGGTGATCCTGGCGGTGATAGGCCAGGAAAATATGGTTCATGTACCTTTGAATGATTTGGAATCCATATTTCCAACGCGTAAATTTATCAATTGATCATCTTCTATGGAAATGAGACCCCTTGAGCGGGGTCTCATTTTAAGTGTCGCGGGGAGGGGGTTGTTGACAACAATTGTTGTCAACAACCCC
>DHBS01000048.1:7747-69522 GCA_002398825.1 Syntrophomonas sp. UBA4922
AAAAAAAAAAAAAAACTTTTTTTCCCCTCAACAACCCCCTCCCCGCGACACCAACAGAGGATATCGGCCGATTTTGCAAAGCATTAGCCGGCTTTGATAGACCCCAGGGTTTCTTTGCACTGTAAAAGAGAGGTTATAACACGATTAACAGGTGTTTCCACCCCCAGGCGTTCCCCCAGCCTGACTACCGCACCGTTCAATGCCTCGATTTCGGTTTTTCGGCCCCGTTGAATATCCTGCAGCATGGAAGCCCGGTGAGCCGCGGTAGAAGGAACCATTTGACGGTAAAACGAACTCCGATAGGCCTCGCCGTCTTTCCAGGGGGTGGGCTGTTCCAGGGCTTTCAGGACCGCAAAAATCTCGTTTATGATTTGATCCATCAGCTGACGGCTCCATTCCATCTCGGCGAGTTTGCCGTAAGGCACCTCCAGAATAGCACCGAGAGGGTTCAGTGCTGAGTTATAAATGATTTTTGCCCATATTAACTCCATAATATTGGGTGACACCCGGGTGGGAATACCTGCCTCGCAAAAAACATCGGCCAGTTGTTGCAGCCGGTCTTCATCTATCAGTTGATGAGGATGGCCTAACAGAACATCATCAGCTATAACGGTCACCTGGGATATACCCGGCTCTAGGGTTACCGCACCGAAAATCACCCGCCCCAGGATGAGGCGGTCGGCGGCAATGTATTCGGAGGCGGCTTCATAATTGCCATAGCCATTTTGCGCCAGAAGCACATAGGTGTTATCCTTAATACAAGACTTTAAGACTTGAGATACCGCGGCAGTCTGGTAAGCCTTCACGGTAACTATAATCAAATCAAAATCCCGATCGGCTAACTGGTCTACGGAAGCCGCCACCTGATCTAAATAGGCCTGATGCTCGCCCCAAATACCCTGAATCTGAACCCCTTGCCGGCCGATACGGGATGCCACTGCAGGAATGTCGATACCGGACACCCGATGGCCGGCCCGCTTTAAAAGGCACGAGTATACTGAGCCCAGGGCCCCCAGGCCGAATACTAATATTTTCATCACTTAAACCGCCTTTTGTCATTTGATATGTTTTTGTATAGGGATGTTTCCAGTTAGTATTATACTCTATTGCGCTGCCGTCAAGAGGCTTTTATTTAGAAGACCGGTTTATCACGGCGGTGGATCGGGGTATGAGGGGCTGGCGCATTGATTTGCCCCAGGATTGCCAGCTGTTTGTAGACTGCCAGGTTTTTAAGCAGGCTGCTATTTGGTATTAAATATGGGGAAAGGGAGAATGATATGCCCGAATACAGTTATGTGGACCAGCCCCAGGTGCTGCAATATCTTTTTTATCCGCGGTCAGATGCCAGTGAAAATCCTCCCGGCAGCTACGATTATTTTGTGGAGGCCGGAGACAATGTCCGGGTGGCCTGCCGCTTTTATGTGGCCGATCCAGGCTGGCCCTGGATGCTCTACTTTCATGGCAACGGTGAAGTAGCCGGCGATTATGACCAAATCGCTCCCCTTTATCATCTCTGCAGGGTAAACCTGGTGGTGGCGGATTATCGCGGTTACGGATTAAGCCAGGGCAGGCCGTCGGTGACCGCTTTGATCAGTGATGCCGAACAGGTCTTAGCTGAAATCAAACGACAGGTCAAAGAGCGTTATAATCAGTCGGAGTGCTGGGTTATGGGGCGCTCTATGGGCAGCATCGCTGCACTGCACCTGGCCTATGGATACCCGCAAGAGATGAGGGGTTTTATCATTGAGAGCGGCTTTGCCAGCGTAACGCGCCTTATCACCCATTTTGGTATTATGGACCCCAATCCCCGCTTGAAGAGCATTGAAGAGGCTTGCCTGGAGATGATAGGGCAAATCAAGCTGCCAGCCCTGATTTTGCACGGGGACCGTGACACCCTGGTACCCTGGTCCGAGGGTAAGTTGATATATGACACCCTGGGCTCAGCTAATAAGCAAATGCTTACCATGCCCGGGGCCAGCCACAATGACATAATATTCCGCGACCTGCCGCGTTATTTTGGTGCCATTCAAGAATTCATAAACAATTGTTAAGTCAATTTTATATTACCATTTCAAGCAAGGGAAAAACGAGAACATGATATTGTCAAGGCTTATAAATAGAATTCACACTGATCCGGGCTGGCTTCAAGCTGACCCCTGGCGAGCTTATCGCCTGGTGTTGTTGGCAGCCCGTTTCGATATCCCTATCAACAGCGATGCTGTTGAATTAATCAGGTCTATTGATTACAGCGGTTTAGACCGGCAGCGCGTTTTCACAGAGCTGAGCAAATTGCTGTTCTTATCAGTCCGGCCATCCCGGGGGTTTCGTTATATGCTGAAATGCGGTATTTTAGAGCAGCTTCATCCGCTGCTCCATGCCCTGGTGGGATGCCGGCAGGAAAAGAGCCATCACCCTGAAGGCGATGTTTTTGAACATACCATGCTGGTTGTAGACCAATGCAGGCTGCGTATGAAAGATTCCGGCAATCCCCAGGCCTTGATGCTGGCCGCGCTTTTGCACGATATCGGTAAACCGGTTACCATTGGCCACCATAAGGGCAAGGTCACCTCTTATGGACATGATGTAATCGGCAGCAAGATGGCGGCCAGCTTTTTGACAGAATTCAAGGCTCCGCCAGATCTGGTCAGAACCGTACAGCAGCTGGTCAGAGAGCATATGCAGCCGGTTTTGTTGTATAAGCAAAAAGAAAAGGTCAGTAATAAAGCCATACGCCGCTTGCTGGGCAGGGTCAATGTGGACGAATTGTTGTTGCTATCGGAAGCCGACTATCTCGGCAGGGGGGGCGAAAGGGATTACCGGCCCATACGGGACTGGTTGTGCCGGCGCATAGAGCGCTTGAAACTGTCTTTGTAAATCACCTTACATACCTTCTGCAAATCAAGTGACCGTAACGGCTTCTATAGCCCGGCCCTATTTTTAAAATAAGTCTGTTTAATGCAGGGAGAGATTTCGATTCGAGGTCAGGCCGAGCGGCTATAGCTCAAATAATGTTTGAAAGCTATGATTAATCCCAGCGCAGCCAGCCAGATCAATGGGCCGGTGCTGAGAGCGCAGACTGCCATGGCGAATCCGCCGCCCATTGCGGCCGGGTCGGCTTGACGCCACAGGGCATAAACCAAGAGCCAGGCAACAATAAAAACCGCAATTGCCACAGGTTGAATTGACCATAGAAGACCGCCTAAACTGGTAGCCAGACCTTTGCCTCCGGAAAACTTCAGCCAAACCGGCCAGATATGGCCGCTTACCGCCGCTGTCACCCCCAACAGGGCATCGACCCCCAAACAATCTGCAATCCAGGCTGCGGCTGCTCCTTTTCCGCAATCCACAATAAACACTGCCAGGGCTGGCAGCCAGCCCATAATCAGGCGTGTATTCATGGTGCCCATATTGCCTGAGCCGTGCTCGCGAATGTCCAGGTGAAAGCAGGCGTTACCCAGAAGGTAAGCGCTGGGTATACTCCCTATAAGGTAGCACAGGGCTACTGTCTCTGCCATGAGCAAATAACCATATTCCATAAATCTTCCCATCCTGATCCCGCATTATTTCGGCGGGAAGCGGATAAAATCCTTTCAATAGAACTGTGGGGACATCCTGCGGTCCTTCTCGTCTGTACAACGCCCGATTGATATATCTTATGCCCGGGAGCAATTGGCTTATGCCCGTCATACATACCCCCATATAATTCGGCATGGCCCGGCTCAAACTCCTGCCGGGGTTAATTGTCAGTTCGGCCCGGGAAAAGGAACAGATCCCGGATCTGTTTCCCATTCCTTCCCAGCCCCGGGTATATGCCCCGCTAAACATAACTATTTATTATTTAAAGTATAATTGCCAATATGATATAGTAGTTTTATATACAGTCTGTTAATCGGAAAGGATGATATCGTTGCCATATACTATAGATGCCAGAGGATTAAACTGCCCGGAGCCGGTGATACTCACCAAGAGAGGGGTGGACCTGGGCGAGGAGCACATTGTGATCATGGTAAGCAATCAGGCTGCGCGGGAGAATGTCAGCAAAATGGGCATCAGCCAGGGATATGATGTGGCTGTTGAAGAAAAAGGCGGGGAATTCCATATTACCCTGAAAAAAAAGGCAGCCCCCCAGAATGCGCCCGCTGCGGCCGAAGAGGTTTCGGTTTTAGTGAAAAGCGACCTTTTTGGGAATGGCGATGCCGAGTTGGGGCAGATCCTGATGAAAAGCTTTTTATATACCCTCAACGAAACCGCGGGGATCAAATATATAATATTTATGAACCGGGGGGTTTTACTGACAGTTGCCGGGTCTCCGCTTCTGGATCATTTACAGGCTCTGGAGGAAAAAGGTATATCCATTCTGAGCTGCGGAACCTGTCTGGACTATTATAATATCAAAGAACAGCTGGCAGTGGGAGCGGTCACCAACATGTATACCGCCATGGAGATTTTGACGAGTACATCCCGGAACCTCACCCTATAAAAGAAAGGAGAGTACCTCCAATTGATATATATGGACAATGCCGCCACCAGCTTTCCTAAGCCGGAGGCGGTATACCGGGCGGTCGATTATTTTAATCGCAACCTCGGAGGCAGTCCGGGGCGGGGGAGTCACCAATCCACACTGAAAGCGGGAGCCGTCTTGCTGGAATGCCGTGAATTGCTGGCTCGCTTGTTTAATATAGCTGATGCGGCTCAAATTGCCTTCACCGCTAATATTACCGATGCCATCAACATCGGACTAAAAGGAGTACTGAGGCCGGGTGATCACATCATCACCAGCAGCATGGAACATAACGCCGTGGCCCGTCCCCTGTATGGGCTTTCCCAAGAGGGTGTGGAATGGACCAGAGTTCCCTGCAGGCCGGATGGCTCTTTGGATCCCGCCCATATTGCGCCGGCTGTCAAGGCCAATACCCGCATGATTTGCATGCTGCACGCTTCCAACCTGACCGGGACTATACTTCCGATAAAGGATGTAGGCCAAATTGCTCATCAGTATGGACTTCTTTTTATGGTTGACAGCGCTCAGACGGCGGGGGTATTGCCCATAGATGTGGAGGCCAGTCACATCGACATTCTCACCTTTACCGGCCATAAAAGCTTGTTGGGGCCTCAGGGCACCGGGGGTATTTACGTGCATCCCCGGGTGAAGCTGCGTCTGCTCAGAGAGGGCGGTACCGGGTCTGCTTCCGAATCTCTGGATCAGCCCACGATCATGCCTGACCGTTTGGAATCCGGCACCCCTAATACACCCGGTATTGCCGGTCTGGCAGCTGGTCTCGAGTTTATTTTTAAGACCGGGATGGAGAATATTCGCCGTCATGAACAAGAACTCACCGATCTTTTAATCAGGGAATTGCGGAACATACCCGGTCTCAAGATTTACGGTCCGGGTGACAGCCGGCTCATGACCGCGGTGATATCATTCAACATCGCCGGGATCGATTGCGGAGAAGTGAGTTTGCTGCTGGACCAGAATTATGGTATCATAACCCGCTCGGGAATGCACTGCGCTCCGCTGGCTCATCAGACCATAGGTACAGCCGAGCTGGGAGCCTGCAGAATAAGTCCCGGATTTTTCAATACTACGGATGAAGTTCAAAAAGTCATTGAGGCATTGCGGCACATAGCCCGGACCTGAGCTATTGGCGGGGAAAAGTTGAAGATATTTCCCTGCTGAGGCGCAGGTAATCAACGGCCCCGTTGCTGTTGGGCCGGTAGGCTAATACATCCAGTCCCCGGGCCGGGGATTCGGTGATCGAAACACTGTCCCGCACCATGGTCTGCAAAACCAATCCCGGGAAGAGCCGGTTTAGCCCGGCCAGGGTTTCTTTATTGATCTTGCGGCGGCTGAAGCGGTTGATGAAAAGACCCAGAAGAGAAAGCTGGGGGTTGAGATATTTCCTCACCGCAGCGACGGTATCTGCCAGGTGAGACAATATCTTTAGATCCAGGTACTCGGCCAAAACTGGTACCAACACTTCATCGGCTGCGGCCAGGGCATTGATATTGAGCAGGCCCAAACCCGGCGGACAGTCAATCAGCACGAAATCGTAATCAGGCGCCTCTTTAAGAGCCTGTTTCAATAAGGTTTCCCGCCCTATGGCCCCGGCCATCTCCACCTCCAATGCCGCCAGGGATCGGCTGGAGGGCATCGCGGCCACCCCGCGCACCTCTTTGAGATCACTCCAGGAGGCCTGCTTTTTGAGCAGCCGATAAGTCCCGCTTGCACCGGCGGAGATCTGCAGGGCGGCACTCAAAGAACCCAAAGGATCTGCATCCACCAGCATTACCCGGTATCCCATACTGTGTAAAGCAAAACCGATATTCAAGACGGAGGTTGTCTTGCCGCAGCCGCCTTTGGGGTTGTATATGGCCAGAACCCGCATTAGGCCCGCCTCCTTTCCCGAGTAAATTTCATTTCGGCACATAACACCGGCTATCCTGCCTGCCAAAAAGGGCAAAAAATAAGTGGGTTTTTACACCCACTTATTTAAAAACCATCGTTTCACTCGAGTACCCCGATAATCTAATCAATAAGACCTTGGGATAATTCGCTTAATTTCTCCTTATTCAGGATGAAAAAACAGCCTGAACCGATTATTGTTCGATTTTGGCTGCCGCAGGTTTGAGAAGCGGACTACCTACAGGTAGTACGACTTTCTTAAATTCTGTATTTAATACTATCGCAGCACTCATGTAGATACCGCAGATACCAGAGATCAGCAGGAAGATACCGGCGATGGGAGAATATTGAGCTTTGGGCAGCCACATGCCGTCAGTCAATGCTACCAGAGGTACTGCAACGTCCAATGCCAGGACTAGTATAGTCATAACCAGGGGTGCTCTAAAATAGGCCGGGGTCCATAGCCATAAAACGAACCATAGAGCCATCCAGGCCCATCCGTCGATTCTAGTATCAACCGCAATCCCGGTCAGCTTGGCTGAATAAACCTTGACGAAGAATTCTAATCCGCCGACCAGCATGAAGAATGCCGAGAAGAACAGGAAAATATTACCGCCGGTTGTTGCGCCCTCGGCCAATTCAATTAAACCCACTACCAACTGCACTACGAAACCACCGATAATCCAACATCCTAACAAGGGCGCCGCGGTTCCGGACACTTTGCCGGTCAATACCGCATAAAACGTAAAACATGCAACTGCTAGTGCTACCAACCCTGCAGGGGCAGGATTTGCCCAAGATGAATTACCTGACATCTAAACTCCTCCTTTTTTTCCTCTTCTTAATTTTCAGGATTCCGTTAGGCTGATTCACCTCCTTGTTACAGAAATCCAATGGGCTCTTAAGGAGTACAACTGGTTTTCCTCCCGGAAGCCCAAAACAGTTTCACCGGGTTAGGGAATAGTAGATGAATGTGGTGTCATTTGTCTCTCTGCGAACACCACGTGAAGGTACTGTCCATGAAAGGTAGTCAAGGTTGGGCAATTAATAGTGTATTTCGGCTGTGATCCCTGCTGTGTTGGCTATGACGAATACAGCATTTCCGGTTTTTCTGTGATCTCCTCTGCCTTTCCTTCCTGAAATCGAGGATTTAGTTGGAGGAAAACATATAATGCTTAGCTACGGTATATACCCTAAACCGGGTCTCACCAATACGCCTATACTAAACAGTGATTATGCTTGATTAACCTATTAATTGTATGCAATGGGTGCGAATTCTATACATAAGTGATTTTATTTTATTGGACATGTAGGGTTTTGTCAAGAACTATACCGCCCAAGGACTTGTATCATGGCTTTATTGCTATATATATGTGAGCCGGATAAAAAATATGGACAAAAATTGTGGAATAGTCTTATGCATCTTGAAGCTGCAGGGATAAAGCTGGCTGCAGGCTTCAATATTAGTGGTTAAGAGCGGAGTCTATCGGTATAATATAAGGTAGTGCATATTGGATTATATTCAAGTTTTAGGAGGATATAAAATGAGCGCGGATGTTATAAAGATAGAGGTATTCGGGGGCATAGCTCCTTCCGGAGGGTGAAGCTGTTCCTCGGGTTGTACGCCCGGGGACAGTTGTGGACCAACTGTTTCGGAATTAGCAGATAAGCTCAAGGCTGAATTGCAGCGAACCTATGGAGATAGAGTGCAGGTTGACTACATAGACACTGCCCAAACCCCGCTCAGTTCCTTCCCGCTGATATCTCACGTAGTGCAAATGGGTTACAGTTTCCCGATTACGGCCATTGATGGACAGCCCCGTATGGCTGGAGGGGTGGATATCGATCATGTTAAGAAACTGCTGGATGAAATGCAGATATAAGGTGTAATGACTTGAACCTAAAGAAAGAGGAAAAAACAGGGGAAAAGCGATGATGACGACAAGCGCCACCCTGAAAGGCTTGGTGTGTCTGATTACGGGGGCCTCCCGGGGCATTGGCAGGGCTATTGCCAGGGCTGTTTCCGGCGCCGGGGCTGCGGTAGCGGTTAACTACCATCAGTCTGAACAGGCCGCGCTGACCCTTGAAGACGAACTGATAGCCGGCGGGGCGCAGGCTATGGCCATAAAAGCAGACGTGAGCAATGGCAGACTGGTTGAGGATATGTTCTTACGGGTAGAGGATCGACTGGGACCGGTTGATCTGCTGGTCAACAATGCCGGCATTGCTTTTAAGGGCCTTCTGACCGATACCAGAGATGAGGATTGGGCGCGGCTGATGGCCGTTAACCTGACCGGTCCGTTTCTATGCTCGCGCCGGGCCTTGCCGGCTATGATAAGCAAACGTTTCGGGCGCATTGTCAATATTGCCTCCATGCAAGGCGTATGCGGCGCATCATGTGAGGCTGCCTACGCTGCTTCCAAAGGCGGGCTGATCGCCTTAAGCAAGTCACTGGCATCCGAGGTGGGGCCTTCGGGTATTACCGTGAATGCCATTGCGCCAGGACCGGTCTTAACTGACATGCTGTGCCGGGATATGGATGAAGGGGAGATGGGCGACCTGCTTTCATTGCTGCCGGTGGGGCGATGGGGGCAGCCTGAAGACATCGCCCGGGCCTGCCTGTTTTTACTGTCCCCCCAGAATTCCTTTGTCAATGGAAGTGTTCTGGCTTTGGACGGAGGCTGGAAGGCTTGATAGCGTCAATGGAGGTAATAAGATGTTTTTCCGACGTATAAACAGAAATGATCCCTGCTGGTGCGGAAGTGGCAAAAAGTACAAGAAATGCCACATGGAACAAGAACAAAAATTATATGAAATGAAGTTGCGCGGCATCCCGGTACCCGGTCCCGAGATCATAAAGAAACCAGAACAGATCGAGGGCATTCGCAGGGCCGGCCAGGTCAGTAAAACCATTCTTGATCAGCTGGAGCCGCTGATCAAGCCGGGAGTCTTGACTATAGAAATCGATCGGTTCGTTCATGATCAAACCATTACCGCAGGCGGCGTACCGGCGACTTTGAATTATAAAGGTTTTCCCAGAAGCTGCTGCACTTCAGTGAACGAGGTGGTCTGCCATGGTATTCCGCAAGATTACGCTTTAAAAGAGGGGGACATTGTAAATGTTGATGTCACCACTATTGTGGATGGTTTCTATGGTGATATCAGCCGTATGTACTTTGTCGGGGAGCCTTCCCCGCAAGCGCGCCAGCTGGTTGAGGTAACCCGGGAATGCCTTAATCTGGGTATAGAGCAGGTTAAACCTTGGAACCGCACCGGAGACATTGGGTATGCTATCGAACAACACGCCAAGAAATTCGGTTATTCGGTAGTGCGCGATTATGGCGGCCATGGCATTGGATTGGGATTTCACGAGGATCCTTTTGTGCCTCATTACGGCGGCCGCAACCGGGGCATGGTGTTGGTGCCCAACATGGTTTTTACCGTCGAACCCATGATAAATGCCGGGGACTACCGCTGTCGGGTGCTGGATGACGGATGGACTGCAGTTACTGCGGACGGTTCCCTGTCTGCACAATGGGAACAAACCGTAAGGGTTACGGAAACCGGGGTAGAAGTTTTGACCGCTTAAGTGCGGTTCTTGTTGTCCGGTTTGATGAAAGGCTGCCGGCTCCGGGAGGGTTCTTGAAAGGGTCTAACTGGGGCCGGGAAAGCGTAAGTATTAAATGAAGATACCAATAGAGGCAGTTGGCGGCCATGATAAAGCCGACTAGGGGGAGGGTTGAAATGAAGCCCAGACCGAGTAAGACCGATTACTATCTCAACATCGCTCTCGATGTCGCATCCCGGGGCACCTGCCTGCGCAGGAATTACGGAGCGGTAATAGTCAAAGACGATGCGATCGTTTCTACCGGGTATAGCGGAGCAGCGCGGGGTTTACCCAATTGCTGTGACCTGGGGGTTTGTGAACGGGAAGCCCGGAATGTCCCCCAGGGGGAGCGCTATGAACTATGCCGCAGTGTCCATGCGGAAATGAACGCCATAATCAATGCGGGAAGGGAGAAGACCATGGGGGCCACCCTTTATCTGGCCGGATATGACGTGAAAAGCGGGGAAGTCTTGGACGCGGACCCCTGCTTCTTGTGCAAAAGAATTATTTTAAACGCCGGTATTTATAAAGTCATCTGCCGCAGCGGGGATGGCACCTCCTGGGGGATAGTCCCAGAAGGGCACCCCAGCTACCATCAATAAAAGTGGCCTTCCTGATCATACATCAGGAACGGGTAGCTTTATAAACGCTTTGCAACTGGGCTAAAGCGCTTTCATAGGTTACGAACCAGGGCTTGCGCATCATGGCGATGGTCAGCCGCTGGGCTGTGGAGTCGTGTTGCACCCGGGCCATAAAATCCAATTTCGGCTTTCCTTTTTTGCTTCTCAGTACGACATGCCAGACTGAATCAGCCGCCTCGGGAACGTGCCAGGTTTGGATTTCATAGCCGTTTTCCCGGGCATATGCGCTTATGCGCCGGCGCATGATGGCTTTCATAGCTGCCAGGCGCTTGCGGCTGACATGATCAAACACCTTTCTACTCATCTCTTCATCATCCTTCATTTTATTTCTATCCATTATATTCCTGAAGAGACAGATATGTTCACCAGATGCCCAGTGAAGTTCACCAAACACCTCACAGCAGCGGGCTGTAACGTTGACGCGGGTCAATGCCGGGGTTGGGTGACATTTTCAACTGGCGGGCGATAATGGGTATGCCCTGGCTTATATCCTGTGCCGATAAAGCCGCAAAACTGAGCCGGAAGAAGCTGCTGTCACTGTTGTCGGGGTAAAAGTGGCTCCCCGGGGCGATCACCGCCTGATTGGCCAGGCAGGCTTCATAGAGCCGATTAGAGGATAGACCCGGCCGGCCTTGCACCCAGATGCAAAGACCGCCTTCAGGCTCCTGAAAGGTAACTCCGGGTGGGAAACTGCGCCGCATGGACTCTAAAATATGGCGGTAACGCTCCAGGTAGCATTTTTTCATATAGTCCAAATGAGTTTTCCACAAGCCCTGACGCAGATACAGGTCAAAGGCCCGCTGCAACAAACCGGAAGTGGATATATCCGCGATGTGCTTGGCCGCCATCAACTGCGGCAGCAAATGCCGGGGCGCCAGCATAAAAGCCAGGCGCAATCCGGGCATAAGTATTTTTGAGAAGCTCTTAATATAAATCACCCGGTCGTCTTCATCCTGTTCTTTTAGAGCTCGTCGTTCCCGCCCGTCATAGGATAGTTCCGTAAAAGAATCGTCTTCAATCAAAACCACATTCCAGCGGCGGCAAATATCTAACAGGGCTGCCTGCTTTTGAGGGCTGTAACAGATGCCGGTTGGATTCTGGAAGTTGGTCATAACATACATCAGCTTGGGGTGATGTATACGTAGCTGCTTTTCTAAAGCCTCCAGGTCGATGCCGTCAGCCTGGAGGGGAATGGCCTGAATCTGAGCGCCCCTGGAACGGAAAGAAGCCAGTGCCCCCGTATAGGTGGGGCTTTCAGTGAATATCCGGTCCCCCGGAACGATCAGGGAGCGGGCGATGATGTCGATGCCCTGCTGCGCCCCAGATATGACCTGTATAGCTTCGGCATCGTAGTTTATGCCTCTTTGAGACAGATAGGCGGCCACACTGCAGCGCAGCGGGTAGTAGCCCTGACTTTCCTGATACCCGAAAGCTTCACCGCGATCCCGGTTCAACACCTGATTTATTATGGATTGAAAGTCATCAACCGGAAACAGTTCTGCGTCCGGGGTAAGGGTGGCGAAATTGACGGCCTCCGGCGGTACCGGCACCTGCCAGTTGTCGGGGACGTCAGGGGTAAACTCCGGAGGGACGGCTGTGCCAGGGGGTGCAGAAATGGTCTGGGCGGCCTCTGCGGGATAAGAAACAAAAGTACCCTTGCCCACCCGGGCTATTACCAGTCCTTCTCTTTCCAGACAGCGAAAGGCCTGTACCACCGTTACCGTATTAACCCCCAGCCGGGACGCCAGGCTGCGGATAGGGGGCAGTTTTTGGCCGTTCTCCAGCTGCCCCGACAATATGGTATTTTTAATCTGCAGGTAAAGCTGCTGGTACAATGGCAGGGGATGGTCGCGCTGTAATTGTATCGATACATAGGGGTCAAACACGGATAATCACCTCGTTGACACTGAATTAACGGTGTGCAATAATATATTCGTTATAAACTATAATCGATAATTGTATCGATACATACAGTATAACATATGATATAAGACATACAAGGGAGGAACCAAAATGGAGGAAAGATACAGCCTCAACAAGAACCTGGCTCAAATGCTTAAAGGCGGAGTCATCATGGACGTAACCAATGTAGAACAGGCACTGATAGCCGAGAAGGCAGGCGCCGTCGCGGTTATGGCCCTGGAAAGAGTGCCGGCCGATATCCGCAAACAGGGCGGCGTTGCCCGCATGTCTGATCCTACCATGATAAAGCAGATAAAAGCAGCCGTAACCATACCGGTAATGGCCAAGGTAAGAATCGGCCACTTTGTGGAAGCGCAGATTCTGGAGGCCATCGGCATTGACTATATAGATGAGAGCGAAGTCTTAACCCCGGCTGACGATATGTTTCATATCGACAAACGGAGCTTTAAGATTCCCTTTGTGTGCGGAGCCAGAAATCTGGGCGAAGCCCTGCGGCGCATTGGCGAAGGCGCCGCTATGATTCGTACCAAAGGTGAAGCCGGAACCGGAAACGTAGTTGAAGCGGTGCGCCATATGCGCCAGATCATGGCTGAAATCAGGCAGGTGCAAATGCTCCCCAGCGAAGAGCGCATGACCTTTGCCAAAGAGATCGGCGCTCCTTTTGACCTGGTGGAATATGTCGCGGAACGTAAGAAACTGCCGGTAGTCAATTTTGCGGCAGGCGGAATCGCAACTCCGGCGGATGCCGCCTTGATGATGCAGTTAGGCTGCGACGGCATTTTTGTCGGCTCCGGCATTTTTAAATCCGAGGATCCTGCCCGCAGAGCCCAGGCTATAGTTAAAGCCACCACCTACTATAATGATCCGGCGGTATTGGCTGAGGTATCGGCCGGCTTAGGCGAAGCCATGGCTGGACTAGAGATTGATAAACTGCAAGATCAATATGCACAGCGGGGATGGTAAGATGACCACTATTGGAGTGCTATCGTTACAGGGAGCGGTGGCCGAACACCTGGAATGCCTGAACAGCCTCGGCAATGTGCGGGGTTTGGCGGTTAATACCAGGGCACAGCTGGAAAGAGTAGATGCTTTAATCATGCCGGGCGGTGAGAGCACCACCATGGGCAAGCTGCTTATGGAGTATGACTTGAAGCAGCCCCTTCAGGACCGCATCAAAGAGGGTATGCCGGTGTGGGGCACCTGCGCGGGTATGATACTTTTAGCCAATCAGATTGTGAATCAGGACTGGACTTATTTGAATGTGCTGGATGTAGCCGTGCGCCGCAACGCTTATGGCAGCCAGCTGGACAGTTTCGAGACCCGGGCGGTAGTGGACCAAGTGTCCCCTGAGCCTTTTCCGCTGGTTTTTATCAGAGCCCCGTATATCGAACAAGTTGGGCCTGAGGTCGAAGTCCTGCTGCGTCTGGAAGGCCATGTTGTGGCGGTAAAACAGCAAAACATCCTGGCTACTGCTTTTCATCCTGAACTCACCGGCGATTTGCGCTTTCATCAATTCTTTGCCAATATGCTCCAGGGGGCTGCTTAAAAACAGCCCTCAGAGATACGAGGACGTTTGTTTACCTGAGACTAGGGGGCGTTTCGTTTGTTTATCCGGAGGGATAAGCAAACGAAACGCCCCGATGATTTTATCAACACTGTTACAAAAATGTCGCAGAACTGTCACAATTTCGAACGGTTTTATGCCTCCGGAATGTCTCGAACTGCAATATTATTCGTGATTTATTCCTTGATGGGAGCGGATATCGCCAGAACAGTTATCTTTGGCAAGGTTTTAATCAGCTTTGCCCTCAAAGACATTTAACTTGCTAATCCTCATTTGTCAGGCTATTTCTGCTATGTGGTGCGGGATTCCTCCTCGATCAGCTTTATACCATCCCCTGGTTTGGCATAAAGCTTGCATAATGTTTTACGTGGGCTCATTTCAGATTCTTAAAATCCGGTAAAAAGAATTTCAATTCCAGGGGGCAAAACCATTCCTGATTGGCATAGTTTGCCAAAATTATAGCTTTTCTGATAAGCTTAAAATTGTATTGATACTTTTATTTACTCATGAAAACTCTACATATAGTATTCATACTGGTTATGAAAAAACATGTGAAATGTTTAGCATAATCGCTAACGGCCTGAACAAACAATAGAACTATTTTAAAATATTGCTAATACTAAATCTGAATCACTTTTTGGTAATGCTGATTCTAAACTGGTTCAGAATCAGTTTGAAGGAGGCCTAAACAGATGTCTGATCAAGCGACCCTCGGTATTTTCCTGTTGTTAACCCTGGCTTTCCCGGTAGGGGCTATGGTCGCCGCCCGGCTTTTTCGGGCCAAGCCCCGGCCATCTCAGGAGAAGCTGCTGCCCTATGAGTGCGGCGTAGACACCAAAGGACCCAGCTGGATGCGCTACCGGGTCAACTATTTCTTATATGCCCTGGTATTCCTGGCTTTCGATGTTGAAACCATTTTTCTGTTTCCCTGGGCGGTAAAGTTTCAGCAGTTGGGCTTATTTGCGTTTATTGAGATGATCATCTTTATCGCCATTTTATTGGTAGGTCTGTGGTATGCCTGGAAGGAAGGTGCGCTGAAATGGTATTAAACGAGGCTGATACCCGGGATGGCAGCAGTGATGTTGAACAGCTGGAGAAGCACAATATTATCGTTACCACTCTGGAGAAGATTTGGAATTGGAGTCGGGCCCGATCTTTTTGGCCGCTGTCCTATGGCTGCAATTGCTGCCCGATTGAAATGATGGCTTCAGGAGCGGCCCGGTTTGATATTGCCCGCTATGGTTATGAGGTTTTTCGGGCTTCGCCCAGGCAGGCTGACTTGCTCATAGTGGCCGGCCCCATCACGTTAAAAATGGCGCCGGTGGTAAAAAGGGTCTATGAGCAGATGCCTTCACCCAAATGGGTGTTGGCTATGGGCAATTGCGCCACCAGCGGGGGACCTTTTCGGGATGGCTACAGTATTCTCCCCGGAGCCGATACTCTGTTCAAAGTGGATATATTTGTGCCCGGGTGCCCTCCCCGGCCAGAAGCCTTGTTTCACGGGCTCTTGGAATTAAAAAAGAAAGTGGAGCGGGGTGATTACTGATATGGCAGAGGAGTCTAATACTGCTAAGGACAACCATATGGCAGAGCTGGCCGCTGCTCTTAATGAGCGGTTTAAACCTTTGGAAGTGAACTATGACCAGTATTTCGCCTATCTCAAGATAGAGCCTGGGGCCCTTCCTGCAGTTATGCAGTCTCTCTATGATGATTGGGGCATGAACTACCTGGGCAACTTGGATGCCGTAGACTATGGGGAAGAATTCGAAGTGGTATACCACCTCTACGGGATTCCGGCCCATGATAAAAAGATTGCTGTCAAGGTGAGGGTTCCGCGCCAGAATCCTAGTGTACCTTCACTTATCGCCATATATCCTACCGCTGACTGGCAGGAAAGGGAGGCTTATGATCTGATGGGGATTCAGTTTACTGATCATCCCAACCTGGTCAGGGTTTTGCTTCCTGATGACTTCAGCGGTCATCCCCTGCGCAAAGACTTCGGGAAGGGGGTTTGAGGCATGATCGAAACGGAAACCTATACTATAAATATCGGCCCGCAGCATCCCAGCACTCACGGCGGTCTCCATGTCGAAGCCATAATGGACGGCGAGGAAGTGAAAGACGCCATCGTCCACGTGGGCTATGTGCACCGCTCGGTGGAGAAAATTGCCGAAAGCCGCACCTATGCGCAATTTGTTCCTTATGCCTCACGGCTGGATTATCTGGCTTCTCATCTGCCCACTCTGGGATACGTCCAGGCGGTGGAGAAGCTGGCAGGCATTATCGTGCCGGAAAGGGCGGAATATATCCGGGTCATAGTATCGGAATTGTCCAGGATTGCCTCTCACATGATTTTCGTAGGCAGTCTGGCTATCGACCTGGGGGCTACTACCGGTATGGTTTATTGCTTCCGGGACCGGGAGCGTATAATGGATATGTTTGAAATGAGCAGCGGACAGCGCATGATTGCTTCCTACATGCGCCTCGGCGGAATCAGTGCCGACCTGCCGGAGAGCTTTTACCCCGCGGTGGAAAGCTTTATCAACGATCTGCCCGGAATGATAGCGGAATATCACGGGCTGATCAGCGGCAACGAAATCCTGCAGGAGCGCTGCAAAGATGTGGGCATTCTTTCGGCTCAAGACGCTGTCGCCTATGGGGTAACCGGTCCCAATTTGCGGGCCAGCGGGGTTGATTATGATCTGCGCCGCGACGACCCCTACGGCATCTATCCCCGCTTTGAATTCAGGGTTCCCACCGGACAGAACGGGGACTCCTGGGACCGCTTCATGGTGAGAATTGAGGAAATGGAACAATCCGGGCGGATTATCAAACAAGCCCTGCGGGATATGCCCTCTGGAGAAATCCAGGCCAAGGTGCCGAGAATCCTGAAACCCGAGAAAGGCCGGGAGGTTTACCATCGCGTGGAATCCTCCAAAGGCGAATTGGGATTCCACCTGGTCAGCGATGGCAGTGACAAGCCTTACCGTGTGCATGTGCGCGCCCCATCGTTCATTAATCTGATGGTTCTGCCGCTGATTTGCCGGGGCGGCAAACTGCAGGACGTCATCACCAATATCGCCACACTTGATCCGGTTTTGGGTGAGTCAGACCGTTAACTAAAGGGGGAGTTGGATACCATGGAACATTTGTTTACCAATATTGCACAAATTCTGACCTCCTGGATGGTGAGCCTGGGGCTGCCACCGATTTGGGCTGATTTGATATTGCTTATCGGGCAATGGACAATCATCGTAGTGATCGTCACCCTGAACGTCATTGTCCTGGTGTGGTTGGAGCGTAAGATATCAGGTTTTATTCAGGAAAGGTTGGGACCCAACCGTTTGGGGCCTTTTGGCGCCTTTCAGACCATTGCCGACGCCATGAAGCTTTTGACCAAGGAGGATATCATTCCCTCACAGGCGGACCGCTGGATTTTTATGACCGCACCGATGCTTTTCATTGTGATAGCCGTCATGCTTTATGCGGTTTTGCCTCTGGGACAAGGCATGGAGGTGGTGGATCTCAATGTAGGTCTGTTCTACTTTATTTCGCTGGGCTCTCTTTCCACCATCTGCCTGTTGATGGCAGGCTGGGGCTCGAACAATAAATGGTCACTGCTGGGGGCCATGCGCTCGGTGGCGCAGATGATCAGTTATGAAATCCCCCTGGCTTTTTCCCTGCTGGGAGTGGTTATGCTTGCCGGGTCCTTGAATCTTTCCGAAATAGTGACTGCGCAAAACCGGTACTGGTTTATTCTCTTGCAGCCGGTGGCCTTCCTGACCTATTTTATTGCTGCCACCGCTGAATTGAATCGGGGGCCTTTCGATATGCCCGAAGCTGAGCAGGAATTGACAGCAGGCGCTTATACCGAGTATACCGGCATGCGCTGGGCCTTGTTTTTCCTGGCGGAATATACCAACCTGGTGGCGGTGTCGGCCCTGGCGGCTACGTTGTTCTTTGGCGGCGGTCAGGGGCCCTGGCTGCCTTCCTGGTTATGGATAATTATAAAAACCTATTTGATTATGCTGGTATTCATGTGGATGAAATGGACTTTCCCCCGTATTCGCATGGATCACCTGATGTCTTTTAGCTGGAAAGTGCTTATCCCGGTCAGTCTGGCCAATATACTGATCACCGGACTGGGGATAGAGTTCTTCCGCGGGATGGGATGGTGATGAAAAATGATTGGTAAAGGACTCTTGAAGGGTTTAGGGATCACCCTGAAACACGGGGTGGAAAAACCCAAGACCATTCAGTATCCGGAACAGCGCCCTTATTTGCAGGAACGTTTCCGGGGCTGTCTGGAGTTCGATTATAAGAACTGCATTGTCTGCGGGATGTGCACCAAAGCCTGCCCTAATAATGTGCTCAGTTTTGAGACTGCGCCTATTGAGGGTTCTAAGAAGAAACGCCTGGTCAGCTACACCATAGATTTGCAGTACTGCATGTTCTGCAACCTGTGTGTGGAGGCCTGCCCCACCAATACACTATTTTTTGTGCATGATTTCGAGCTGTCCACCTACCGGCGCGATGAGATTAAAAAGGTTTATATCCCTCCCGCCCTTACACAGGTGGATGCCGGAGGAGGGCAAGCAGAGCTGATACCTCAGGACGCCCTTGAGCCGGACCGGGAGGCGGAGGCCGAAGCCAAACGGCTCAAGCAGCTTCAGGCTATGAAAACCGCCTTATCCAAGGGGGGGCAGAAAGTTCTGGCCAAATATGTGGACACAGAAGAAGATGCCGCCGTCCTGGCGAATTTGCTCCAGGCTGATGAAAAGAAACGGGATAAGATGGCGGCCTTGATCGTCGATGATAAGGAAAAAGCCCGTAAAGTAGCGCAGGCTTTTGTTGCCAAAGAGCGCAAGACTCAGGCCGGAGGTGAGGAGAAGTGAGCCTAATGATTATCAATGACCTGGTCTTTGTCTTAATCGCCTCGATTACATTGCTGAGCGCTTTGGGCATGGTGTTAAGCCGCAACATAGTCCACAGTGCCCTGGCCTTGATCCTGACCTTTATCGGGGTGGCCGCCCTGTTCTTCAATCTGGGAGCGGCTTTTCTAGGCCTGGTGCAGATCCTGGTATATGCCGGCGCCATCTCGGTATTGATCATATTCGCCATAATGCTGGTCATGCATGGCGAGGCCCATAAGACCAACCGCTTTAATCCCAGCCTGGGAACCCACCTCTGGGGGGGATATATTGCTGCGGTAATGACCATAGGCCTGGTTGCAGCCATCTGGTTCAGCGAGCTGCCCGAGGTTAAAGGCCGGACGGTTGAAGACGCCGTAGGCCTTCTGGCCGGATTATTACTGGGCAATTATGTAATAGCCTTTGAGGCAGCGGCAGTGCTCCTGCTCCTGGCAGTGGTGGGGGCTATTATCCTGGCGAGGGGAGTTGAGGAACAGTGATCGGACTCACCCATTATTTGATCCTGTCCACCTGTCTTTTTGGCATCGGGGTTTATGGAGTATTATCCAAGCGCAGCGCGGTGGCTATCTTGATGTCCATCGAATTGATGTTAAATGCCGTAAATATCAATTTTGTAGCGGTCAACCATTTTATAAATCCTGATCAGGCGGTGGGACAGCTATTTGCCATTTTTATCATAGTGGTGGCCGCCGCTGAGGTCTCAGTGGGGTTGGCCTTGATAATATCCATATACCGGCATAGAAAGTCTGTCGACTTGAGTGATTTCAATCTGATGAAATGGTGAGGAGGGAGCGCATTATATGAACGATTTACTTCAGGGAGCCTGGATCATACCAGTCCTGCCCTTTCTCGCTTTTGTGATCATCGGCCTGCTGTTGCACCGCTGGCCTAAAGTGGCTGCTGCCACCTCTATACTGGCTATCGGACTTGCACTTCTGTACTCCATACTGATAGCCGCAGAGGTTTTCAGCAGCCCGCCCGGGCAGGTTTTTGTGGAGTCGGTGCGCTGGCTTGATATGCCCGGCCTGCGTGTGGATATGGGCATTCTCATCGACCCGCTGAGTACGGTGATGCTTTTGGTGGTGACTATCGTAGCCCTCCTGGTGCAGATCTACTCCCTGGGATATATGGAGGGAGACCCGGGTTTGGCCAGCTATTTCGCCTACCAGAGCATTTTCGCAGGTTCTATGCTGGGCCTGGTCTTATCCAGCAACTTCGGACAGGTTTTCGTGTTCTGGGAGCTGGTAGGGTTGTGTTCCTATTTACTGATCGGCTTCTGGTTCGGGCGTGAAAGCGCAAAGGAAGCCGCTAAGAAGGCCTTCATTACCAACCGGGTTGGCGATTTCGGCTTCCTTCTGGGCATTCTGCTTTTGGCGGTGTTGTTTGGCAATCTGGATTATGGAACCCTGGCGGACCGGCTGGCGGGTTATCAAAACCTGGCGATTTTAGTCCCCATAGCATTTCTGCTGTTCGCGGGCCCGGTCGGAAAATCGGCCCAGTTTCCCCTGCATGTGTGGCTGCCTGACGCTATGGAAGGCCCCACCCCGGTCAGCGCGTTGATTCACGCCGCAACGATGGTGGCGGCCGGGGTATATCTTCTGGCCAGGGCCTTCTTCATCTTCAGCGCCGTTCCGCAAGCCATGCTGTTGATAGCGGCCGTCGGCGGTTTCACCGCCCTATTTGCCGCCACCATCGCCCTGGTGCAAAACGACATTAAGCGGATCCTGGCCTATTCTACCTTGAGCCAGCTGGGCTATATGGTCATGGCCATGGGTATCGGCGCCATGACGGCTGGCATGTTCCATCTCATGACGCATGCTTTTTTCAAAAGCCTGTTGTTCCTGGGAGCGGGCAGCGTGATTCATGCCCTTGACGGCGAACAGGATATCTGGAAGATGGGGCAGCTGGCCCATAAAATGCCGGTAACCACCTGGACCTTTGTCATCGGGGCCCTGGCCTTGGCCGGGATTCCCCCGCTGTCAGGCTTCTGGAGCAAGGACGAAATCCTTTTAGGGGCTTATGCCAGCGGAAACATGCTGCTTTACGCCCTGGGATCACTGGTAGCCTTTATGACCGCCTTCTATATGTTCAGGCTTATTTTTGTGGCTTTCTTCGGTTCTGAAAGCCATGGCGAACATGCCCACGAATCAAAGCCGGTCATGACGGTTCCACTGCTAATACTGGCGGTGCTGGCAGTTGGAGCCGGATTTGTCGGTTCTCCTTTGATGGGCAACGTTTTCGGCCACTTTATCACGGCCCCAGGGGTAGCCCATCATGAGCCGAGTATCAGTATAATGGTGATTTCTTCCCTGCTTGCAATAGCCGGTATAGCCCTGGCCTGGATGATCTACCAGAAACAGGCCATATCCCATGAAAACTTACGTCAACGCTGGGCGGGAATCTATCAGTTGTTATACCACAAATACTATATCGATGAACTCTATGCCCGCTTGATCGCGGTCTTTATCGACGGCACCGCCCGGGTCCTGGAGTGGGTGGACTTAAGAATTGTAAACGGAGCGGTTAACGGCCTGGCCTACCTGACCGGGTGGACCGGGAGGACCCTCCGCTACACCGAGGATGGACAGGTGCAAACCTATGCGCTCTACCTGTTTGCCGGGGTGGTAGTAGTTCTAATCAGCGCCCTGTTGGCCGTCTATACGGCCCTGGCTTGAGGAGGTAGCATGATATGCATTCATTTCCAATATTGAGCCTGGCTCTTTTGATTCCTGTATTTGGGGCTGTCGGGATTATGCTGATGCCTGCAGAAAGAAAGACCAGCATTAAGTACATTGCGGCGGCCAGTTCCTTTATCAGCCTCTTGCTTTCCCTAATGGTGTTTTTCGGTTTTGACCGGGGCCAGGCGGGCATGCAGTTCGTGGAAAGCATTCCCTGGGTACGCGACCTGGGAGTATCTTATGCCCTGGGGGTAGACGGCATCAGCATCCCCATGCTTCTTCTGACCACATTGATCGGTTTCAGTGCGGTTTATGCCAGCTGGCAGGTGGAGGAGCGGGTCAAGGAATTCTTCGCCCTGTTGCTTTTGCTTATAACCGGGGTTATGGGTACTTTTATAGCGACCGACCTGTTCATTTTCTTCCTCTTTTATGAGGTGGTCGTAATACCTATATATCTTCTGGTAATCATGTTTGGTTCTTCCAAACGGGTCACCAAGGAATACGCCGGCATGAAGCTGACCATATACCTTTTAATCGGCAGCGCCTTTTTACTGGTGGGCCTGATCGCCTTGTTCATTAAAGCCCAGGCCATCCTAGGCTATCCCACCATGGATATCGGCACCCTGGCCACAGTGGATTTCCCGGTCTGGTTCCAGGTATTTGCCTTTACTTTGATGGCGTTGGGATTTGGCACCCTGTTGTCCATGTTCCCGTTTCACGCCTGGTCTCCGGACGGCTACGCCGGAGCGCCCACTGCCGTCAGCATGATCCATGCCGGGGTTTTAAAGAAGATCGGGGGCTACGGCTTGATCCGCATCGGGCTTTTTATACTGCCCCTGGGAGCCAAGTTTATTGCTCCCATCATAGCGGTTCTGGCCATCGGCAATGTGGTTTATGCCGCCTTTATCTGCCTGAGCCAGAAGGATTTGAAATATATTGTGGGTTATTCTTCTGTAAGCCATATGGGTTATGTCTTGATCGGCTTTGCCGCCCTCAACCTGATCAGCTTGAACGGCGCCGTCATGATGATGTTCGCTCATGGAGTTATGGCGGCCTTGTTCTTCGCTATGATCGGCAGCCTCTATCATAAGAGCCATACCCGGGATGTGGCCGATTTCGGCGGGTTGGCGCACCAAATGCCCCGGCTGGCCACCGGCCTTATGCTGGCCGGGCTGGCCTCCTTGGGACTCCCCGGGCTGGTGAATTTTATCGGGGAGTTCACCATCTTCGTAGGCGCCTTTCAAGAGTACCGCATCTTGACGGTAATTGCCGTCTCCGGAATCGTCCTCACCGCCGTATATATCCTGCGAACATTGGGGGATGTTTTGTTCGGCCCCCGCAAAGAGCAGTGGGATCACCTGGAGGATCTGAAAGGTACCGAGATGGTGCCTCTAATCGTGCTTGGTGGAGCCATCATCGTGGGGGGTATCCTGCCCTTTATGCTCATGGATCTGATTAACAGCGGCATGGGCCAGCTCCTGGCCCAAATCGACCTTACACAGATGGGAGGGAGCTTATAATGCCTTATCAATTGCTGGCTCCAGAAATCCTGGTGGCTCTCCTGGGCATATTGATTCTTATGGCTGGTCTGGTTCTGCCCGGACGCGGCCCCAAGGCGGCCGGATTGCTGTCCATCTGTGGAGTCCTGGCAACACTGGCAGTGGTGATCTGGCAGTTCAACCAGGAGGCCGTATTTTTTGAGGGTGTTTATCAGGTAGACAGCTACAGCAACTTTTTCAAAGTGCTTTTTTTGAGTGCGGCTGTGCTGATTTTTGCCATGGCGGGCCGATACACCGATTTGTTCGGCCTGCGGCAGAGTGAATGGTTCAGCTTTATGCTTTTCGCTACTCTGGGCATGATGGTGATGGCATCCTCCGGGGATCTGATAACTCTATATGTTGGCCTGGAGCTGATGACCATCAGCTTCTATATTCTGAGTGCCTATCTGTTGAACGATGGGCTTTCCGCTGAGGCGGGATTAAAATACCTGATCCTGGGGGCCCTGTCATCAGCGGTACTGCTTTTCGGCATGAGCCTGATTTATGCTTCCAGCGGCTCCACTGTATTCGACCAGATTTACAGGGCTTTGCAGCCGCTGCCCACCACCCAGCCGGTCTTGATTGCTGGAATTATCATGCTGATCGCAGGTTTTGGCTTTAAGATCGCCCTGGTGCCTTTTCATATGTGGGCCCCGGACATCTATCAGGGCTCACCCACTCCGGTAACCGCCTATCTGGCGGTCGGCTCCAAGGCAGCAGCTTTTGCCGCCCTCTTGCGCGTCCTTCTCCTGGCCTTGCCGGTGGAGCATTTTAACTGGACCTTGCTCCTGGCTGTTCTGGCTGCGGTTACTATAGTTGCCGGCAACCTGATAGCTCTGGCACAGAGCAATGTGAAACGGCTCTTGGCTTATTCCAGTATCGCTCAGGCCGGATACATCCTGGTGGGCCTATCGGCCGCCAATGTGTATGGCTTCAAAGGGGTCTTATTCTATGCCATGCTTTATGTGTTTTCCAATGTAGGGGCTTTCGCCGTGACCACCCTGGTGGAGACGCAAAGCGGCAGTTCGGATATGGAGGCCTTCAGCGGCTTGGCAAAAAGGGCCCCGATGCTGGCCGCTGTTATGACGGTTTGCATGCTGTCCCTGGCCGGCATCCCCCCGATGGCCGGATTTGCCGGTAAATTTTATCTTTTCTCAGGTGCAATACAGTCGGGTTATATATGGCTGGCTTTTGTGGGACTGATTATGAGCATGGTGTCAGTGTATTATTACTTGAATGTATCCCGGGTCATGTACATTGGCAGCAATGACGGCGGCGAAACCCTGGCGGTTCCGGTTATGGCACGGCTGGCCCTTCTGGTCTGTCTGGCCGGCACGCTTTTAATCGGCATCTACCCCGAGCCGCTGTCGCATTTTGCTGAATTGGCGGTACAGGTGCTGCGTTAGCCGTACTGGACAGCAGCATGCCGGACTTTTTTTATTTTAAACATGATATGGATCAAGGCTCCAAATCTCAGGTGTCATCCGTAACTGAACCTGCTTTATAGTCTAATCTTCCTAACAGGGGAGGGCCAAATGGAATATTGTGCGGGGAGATCCAATTTTTCGCGAAGCCTAAAAGAACTTTTTCAAGTAAATCAGGAAAGTTTTCAGGGCTTTTAGCGTCCTAATTAATAGGGCTATTTTTTGGCTGGGGTTTTAGTTGTGTTTTTTTGTTAAAGGAGGGTGTTTTTATGCGTAAAACCTTAATTCTGGCTATGGCCGTGTTGTTGATCGCGCTTTCGGTAGTTCCGGCAGCAGCGGAACCTGGCTTTGTGCTTAAACTGAATGGACAGGACTATAACGGTCCATTTACCGTTTACGACGGAAGCACTGCTGTGCCGCTGACTTTTATTGAAGAAGCCCTGCCGGTTGAGACCACGGTTGAAAACGAGACCATCACTATTGGCCTGGACGATGCAACGCTGGTAATGAAGCTGGGCAGCAAAGCGGCAGTATTGAACGGCCAGGAGAAGGCCATGCCTTTGGCGCCGCAGCTGGTTGATCAGGACACCATGGTGCCCCTGCGTTTTGTCCTGGAGAGCTTCGGGGCCCAAGTCGGCTGGGATGCCGGCAAAAACGAAATTTCAGTCACCACGCCAGTTCTGAAAGCGGGTTTAACCGCAGAGCAAATGCTGGGCAAAATTACCCAGGCTATGACCAGTGAAGGCCGCTATAAAATGAAGGCTGACACCACCATGCAGATGGAGATGACCGCTGACGGGCAGACTCAAAACGTGGATATGTCCGGTCAAGTCAATGCTTCCGTTCAGGAGAAACCCCTTTTGGGCTATGTGTCAACCAGTATGAAGGTTGACAATATTACCGGCACAGATGAAGCGGTTCCCCCGGAAGCACTGGTCAGTGAAGTGGTGCTGAACGACGAAGGTATGTTTATGACCATGCCCGGATACGAGGGCTGGGTCAAGATGGAAATGGAGGGCCTGGATCTTAACCGGCTGATGGAGCAGTACGGCAGCCAGGATCCGGTTCAATCAGTCCTGCAGATGAAAGAGTTCGGCGCGGTTGTCAACTACGAGGCTGATAAGGTGGTTGAGGGCAAAAACTATGGAGTCATTCATGTTGCCATGAGCGAAGAAGCCCTGGGTAAATACCTCAACTCCGTTATCGAGCAAACCGGGTTGTTCAAGGCGAGCGACGCAGAAGCGAATGACACCGAGCTTCAGGCAATCCTGGACCAGGTTTTGAAGAACTTCAAAGCTGATATGAGCTATGACATGGTTTTCGACTATGAAACCTATCTCATGGTTTCCATGGATATGGATATGGATATGAACATGACTTTGGACATACCTGCTAATGAAGAAAGCGGCACTCCGGCCACTTCGATGCAAATCAAATCGAAACAACAGGCCGTCTATCAGATTTATGATTATGGTGTAGAATTTGAGGTGCCGGATGTGAGCGGGGCCAAGACTATGGCTGAAGTTATGGCCGCAATGACTGCCGAATAATTTCAAGCGAGCCAGGGGGCCATCCCGTTAAGGGATGGCCTCTTTTTAATCTCAAAGGAGTCACGGAGGAGTCCCCGTGACTCCCTCCACAGTCTGCCGTCCCCGTGACTCATCCTTCCAGAAGAAATTGCTGGTATAAATGCCCTTAATTGCAGCAAGCTAATAGCATCAATAACTAGGCAAGAGGTGTTATTTATGCAGGATGCCCCCAGTTCATTCTGGATGGCTTCAACTCCAGGTACCGATTATCCGGAAATACAGCAAGATCTTCAGGTGGATACGGCAATAGTCGGCGGCGGCATCGTTGGTATCACAACCGCGTATCTGTTGAAAAAACAGGGCATGAAAGTGGCGATCATCGAAGCTGATCGGATTTTACAGGGTACCACCGGACATACCACCGCCAAGATAACCTCACAGCATTCCCTCATATACGCCAGGCTGAAACAACAAATAGGGCAGGAAATGGCGCAGCAATACGCTGATGCCAATGAGAGCGCTATTCATCTCATCGCCAGCACTGCTGCCGAAAACAATATCGATTGTGATTTTTCCTGGCGGCCGGCCTATGTATTTGCCCAATCCGATAAGTATATGAAGGATCTGGAGGATGAGGCTCAGGCAGCCTGCAGTCTGGGTATCAAGGCGAGCTGTATGGATCACAGCCCTTTGCCCTTTTCTGTCCGGGCAGCTTTGCGGTTTGATAATCAGGCCCAATTCCACCCCCTGAAATATCTGAAAAGCCTGGCCCGGCAGATACCCGGCCAGGGTAGTTGCATTTTTGAAAGAACTACCGCAGTAGGTATTGACGAGAATCCCTTGGCGGTAATTACCCGCCAGGGGCAAAAGGTTACGGCCGCCAAGATTATAATCGCTTCACACTTCCCCTTTTTCGATGGAGGGGGCCTGTACTTCACCAAGCTTAACCCGACCCGGGCCTATATAGTCGCCATAAAAGCCCAGGAGAAGCTGCCGGAAGGGATGTTTATCAACGCGGAAAGCCCCTCCCGTTCACTTCGGTCCCAACCCTATGAGGAGGGGGAACTGATCCTGGTGGCCGGGGAAAGTCATCAAGCCGGCTCGGGTCGGAATATGAACGCTCATTATCAAAATCTGCTGGATTTCGCGCATGGGAACTTTGAGGTCAAGGAAGTGTTGTACCGCTGGTCGACTCAGGATTATAGAACCCTGGACGGCATTCCTTATGTGGGCCATCTCACCTCTAAAAGCCCCCATATTTACGTTGCGACCGGTTTCGGCAAGTGGGGCATCTCCAATGGTACCGCATCTGCCATGGTTTTAAGTGATTTGATTACGAGAGGGGACAGTCCCTGGGCACAGGTCTACAATCCCTCCCGGTTCAACCTGACCGCGGCGAAAACCTTTGTGGGGCTGAACCTTAATATAGGCAAGAACCTGGCAGCAGGGAAGATAAGCCGGCTCCCTGAAGGGGTTGAGCTTTCCAATGGGGAAGGCAGGGCCATTCAAATCGACGGGGAAAAGTATGGTGCTTTCCGGGATGATAATGGCGAGCTTCATATTGTCGATATCACCTGTACGCATTTAGGCTGCGAGCTGAACTGGAACGATGCTGAACAGACCTGGGATTGTCCCTGTCACGGTTCCAGATTCAATTATACAGGCGAGGTTGTTGAAGGACCGGCTTTTAATATTCTGCACCCCGCCGACCAATGCCCCAATGCGGTGGAGGCTCGTGTATTTGAATAGCATAAAAGAAGCCGGTTATTAATCTAAATGGTCTATCTTGATTTCTTTCCGGCCTGCAGCATAGACAAGGCTTTTTCAATGCGGGCGGTCCTGGTTGCAGGCCGTTTGGCGCTGTTTATCCACTGTACGTAGTCTTTCTGGTGAGTGTAGGAAAGCTGCTCAAAGAAACTCCTGGCTGGCTGGCTTTTTTCTAAAACCTTCGCAAAATCCGGGGGCAGCTCTACCACCCTCTCGTCTTCGTCTTTTTCGATTTCTACCTGGACAGAATCGCCCGGGTTTTTGGCGATGGTTTTTCGCAGCTCCTGGGTCAGTCCTATCCAGTAGCAGCCTCCCATTCTCACAATTGACCCCCTGTATTCAACGCCGTCGAATCTGGCTTTAACTTTTACCCTTTTGGCTCCAAACACTTCTTCCACATCAAACGGTATTTCCACGTATGCGCCGTTAATGCCCTCATGCTTTTTAACGATTGCGGTAAAACTCTGCGCCACTATTATCACTTCCTTGACCCTAGTATAACCCATCATGATGGTATAACAGCCGTGGCCCTGAGCGATAGAGTTTATGTTAAAATTATTCATAGCCTGAGTTAATCACAAATTCTACCAGACATACCAGCGGAGACTTATAATAATGACCAGAGGAAAACTAAGACCTTGGAATCTTGACATAATGAGGAGTCTGATTGCGGTCTCCAGAGGACTGGAACCGGCCGATTATTTATTTGCCGGAGGGCAGATCCTGGACGTATATAATGGCCGGCTGGTTGAAGCCAACCTGGCTGTAAAAGGGCAGAGGATCGCTTACCTGGGTTCCTCAGACTGCATGAGGGGAGATTCCACCTCTGTCATCGACCTTGAGGGCCGGGTGCTGGCGCCGGGTTACATAGAACCGCACGCCCATCCTTTTACATTGCACCACCCGGTGGCCTTTGCTGATGAAGTGCTCTGCTGGGGAACCACATGTTCGGTTAACGACAATCTATTTTTTATGAATCTTATATCCTCCGATAATATCATAGAAATGGTGGAGGCTATTTGTCGGCATCCCCATAAAATGCTGTGGAGCGCGCGGCTGGATTCACAAACTTTCGATGAACAGGAAGCGGCGCAATTTACTCCGGAAGCAGTAAGCCGCTTGATTCAACACCAGAGCTTCGTACAGGTAGGGGAGTTAACCGATTGGCCCGCCTTGATCGGGGGCAGCGACAAGATGCAGCAGTGGCTGCTGGATGCCGTTTCACTGGGGAAAAAGGCTGAAGGCCATGCGCCCGGAGCATCGGAAAGGACTTTAAACCCCCTGGCGGCGGCGGGGGTAACCGCTTGCCATGAATCCATAACCGCAGAGGATGCAATGCTGCGCTTGCGCATGGGAATGTATGCCTCGCTGCGAAATTCCTCACTCCGGCCTGACCTCCCGGATATATTAAAGGGGCTGTTGAAGTACGAAAACCTGGCCTGGGAAAGAATGATGATGACTACGGATGCACCCAAAACCACCTTCCTGAGGCATGGCTTCAACGATCACCTGATTAGAATTGCTATAGAAAATGGTGTGCCCCCAATCACGGCTTATCAGATGATGACCAGAAATCCCGCTGTATATCTGGGCCTTGATGATGAAACCGGCGGCCTGGCCCCGGGCCGCATAGCGGATATCCTGGTGTTGGAAAGTCTTGATGATCCTACTCCCGGCATGGTCTTTGCCGATGGTAAGCTGGCGGTGGAAAGGAAGGGATCAACATTGATCAGGTATCATGACACTGTACGACTGGATTGGAATGGCCTGGGGATCAGGATCCTGGAGGAACCTTCGGTAGATTTAAATAGTATCGAATTTCAACCGAAATTCAACGGTGAGACCGCTTTTCCCGTCATACAATTAATCGACCCGGTCATAACCATGCGTTGTGACTATGTGCTGGGAGAAGAGATAAAACCGTTGGGTGACAAATTGCATATCGAAAAAGGCCGGGGGCTGTGTTATGCTGCGTTGATCAGCCGCGATTATCGTCTGGTCACTCACGGTATTGTTAAAGGATTTGCAAATAAATTGGATGGTATGGCCACCACCTACACTACCTCCTTCGATATACTGGTTTTAGGGCAAGACCCTCCTGCTATGTTGCAGGCCTTGCACCGCGCCCTGGAGTTGGGTGGCGGTATAGTGGTTGTTCAGGCACGGGGAATTGCCGCCGAAATTGCCCTGCCCCTGGGCGGCAGTATGAGTTCGAGGCCCATGGGTCATGTTATCGAGGCCGCCGAACAGATTGAGAAAGTATTAGTGGCAGCAGGCTATCCCCATCATGATCTTTTCTATACTTTGCAGTTCCTGTCATCCACCCATCTGCCTGCTATCCGTCTCACCAGGGATGGGATTTTCGAGGTTAAAACCCATGAATTATTGCGCCCTTCACGACCGATCCCCGGGACTCGGCGGCGCGGCAACGATTAGATATGAATATCCGGACTTATAAAGTGGAAGGGATGTGGATGCTGTGTGTGAGACAGGTATAAATCTTCAGCCTATCGGGATCGTGCGCTCCCCAACCAAGGATACCAGTGATGTCCCCATACCGGGCAAGCCGGCCGAGATAGTAGTGGACCCCCGGTACAGCCAGGCTCTATGCAGAATAGAAACCAATTCACACCTGTGGATTCTAAGCTGGTTTCACCTGTCAAACCGGGAAAGTCTGGTTTCGGTGCCGGCCCGGGTCAATCCTTATCTGCCTCAATACGGGGTATTTAGCCTGCGCTCGCCCAATCGACCCAACCCCATAGGGTTGAGTCTGGTTCGTCTGCAAGCGGTTGATGGCAATGTGTTAAAAGTCACCAACCTGGATGCTATCGATGGCACTCCGGTTCTGGATATCAAACCCTATTACGAACAGGACATTGTTTTCTCTCCGGCAACGCCGTATATTCGGCCTTATGAGCTCTCGATGCGCCGCGATATATTTTTAAAACAAGCTCTGACCCATCATCAGGAGGAGTGTGACGACCTGTACATGGCGGTGCGCATGGCTTTGATCGCCGATGAATATCTGGGACAAATAACCCTGCCCCAGGTGTTCCTGCAAGTCAGCGGTTCGACTTGCCTGGCCGATACTCTGCAGGGATTAAGCCGGGCGCGTCTGGCCAATCCAGCCCGTTTCAGATTTACGGAGTCAGGTAACCTGGCGCAAAGCATATGGGAAACTCCGGGCCTCAGCCTCAGGGTGACGGCGAAGCAGTCCGTAAACCGGGAAAGCTTTAAGGTAATCAGTGATGAAGAACTGTTCGAGATAGTGGCTACAGACCAGTGCAATTTGGGACCTTAATCGTCTGTACCGGCGCAGGGGCTTCAATCTGACCTTTCTCTTCGCAGCATCTGATGCGAATTATTATCGCGCCCAGGCTCGTTTCCTCACCCGGATATGGTAACGCTTTTGGGCTGGCGCATCTCCATCCGTTGTTGTTTGAATATCATCCAGAAATAAATCAGATCGAACAGCAGGGTTGCGGCGGTAAGTGCGGTTACCAGGTCCGATCTCAAATAGAGGTAGAAGCCGACCGCGGGAATGAGGCTGCCGATCATTTTAAACAGGGCGATGTAGACGGACTGCCCCCTGGTGCTGCCGCGTCTCCTCAGCATGGAGATGAACAGTATCGACATCATGAGGTTCTGAGCAAAGGCCGCGTATTTGCCAAGGGGATCATTTAATTCCGGCACTGAGGCAGATATTATGGCAAAGCTCAGCGCTAAAGCCAACAGCAAGGTAGGATAGAAATATTCAACCGGCAGCGATCGGGAGAATTCATCCCGGCCATACTTGACATACTGCATCAGTAGCACCATATCCAGGGCCAGCCAGATCATATCCAACCTGCCCTGCAGCCCCCCGTGGGGATAAATAAAGGAGAAGATGAATTCCCAGCACAGATTAGCGCACATCGCTATCATAGGCATACCCGGGGTTTTGTCGCGGAATCCCTTGAAGATTATCAGCACATAAGTCGCGGACCAGAATACCCCGGCGGCTAACTGAAAAACAGATACGATATCCAATATCAACCCTCCACCGCTTAAAACTTATCTATAACAAGACCCCTTTCAATATAGATATTCCATTCACGGTTTATTTAATGCCATATAGCCTAAATCTTCGTTTCCCGGCTATCCGCCGTAAGTCCTTAATGACATCCTGGAAGGCTGCGATGTTTTCAGAGCAATTAAGACGGCTGGAGAGGGCTTCTGGAACCCACGACCCTCCCCGTTGCGAACCAGAAGTTCTCCCTGCCGTGGCGCGCCCCTCATATTTTGCTTAATGGTACTGTGAATTCATCGGGTATAGATAGACGGCAGTCCTGAGATAAGGCCAAATCTTCACACTCGGAAACTGAATAAGAAATTGGTACGGAAATTGCAATTATGATTATATATACGGTATTCCGTTTAATAGGCACGGCCCGGGAAGAGGTCCCCCCCACCCCCCTGCCCGGGACCGGCCGATTTTTCAAGATAATGCTTTATTCCCTCCCCATGCCGGCTCTGATAATCAGAACCGGTTTTTTCTTAAACGTTCAAACCTTTCCCGGGATATGCCAGGTGGTGCAAGACCAGGCCAATAGCGGCGGCGTGAAACATATCCCCTTTAAATTCCGAAAACCCGGAATTGGGGATGTAGCAAACCGGCTACAAGTTACTATTAATGATACAAAGCGCGTAGCGAACCAGCTACATTGCAGAAATATGTAGAAATATATAAGAATGCAAATGATTGTATTGCCTTAAGCCTGTATCGTATAGATGTTGTTTCGATACAGGCTATTATTATTTAAATTTTGTGAGCCACTTCTTTGGCATGTTTTTTGCTCTATTAATAATAAATGCAAGCCATGATGGAGCGAGAGAAGGGAGGACTGTGGCTTTTAAGCAGCAACATGAAATCGTTTTCAAGGAAACGGATTTATAGATTGACTTGCCTGAACATTTTCAAGGTTGATAAAGCTGGTTGAAGGCTTTGCACTAATGGTAAATAGGTTTGGTCAATCGAAAAAGTAATGTGAGGTGAAATAAATTGAACAATCTGCCTAAAGGTGGAGATTTTCTTCTGGAACAAACTGATCCAAGCAGCATCTTTACCGTGGAAGACTTTAGCCAAGAGCATCACATGATTTACCGGACCGCTATAGGTTTTGTCAATGACAAAGTGTTGCCGGTTATGAACGACCTGGAAGCCAAAAAAGAAGGTCTCAATAAAGAGCTTCTCCTGGCATCGGGAGAGCTGGGACTCCTGGGTGCGGATGTTCCGGAAGAATACGGCGGATATGATTTGGATAAAGTCAGCTCATGCATTATTGCCGAGTGCATTGGCAAAGGCGGCTCCTTTATCCAGACCCATGGCGGACAGACCAGTATTGGCATTGTTCCGCTGGTCTTTTTCGGAACCCATGAACAAAAGCTCCAATACTTGCCCGAGTTCGTAACTGGAGAACTGGTGACGGCTTATGCGTTGACTGAACCGGGAGCAGGATCGGATGCATTGAGCGCCAAAACCAAGGCCGTCTTAAGTGAGGATGGCAAACATTATGTCTTGAATGGAGCTAAACAATTTATCACCAATGCAGGTATAGCGGACGTATTTATCACCTTTGCCAAAATTGATGGAGATAAATTCACTGCCTTTATTGTGGATGCGCATGCCGAGGGGGTCTCTACCAGCCCGGAAGAACACAAGATGGGAATAAAAGGCTCATCCACCCGTTCCGTATATTTCGACGACGTAAAGGTTCCGCTGGAAAACGTATTGGGCGAAATCGGCAAGGGCCATTTGGTGGCTTTTAACGCCCTTAATAATGGACGCTTTAAAATGGCTGCCAATACCATTGGATTTGCCAAATATGCCCTGGATGTTTCGGTGGAATATGCCAATGAGCGCCGGCAGTTTAACCAGCCCATCGCAGAGTTTGGTCTGATAAAAGAAAAGCTGGCCGATATGGCTGCCAAGATTTATGCCATGGAATCCACAGTCTACCGCACCGCAGGCCTTTTGGAAAACAAAGTGCAGAGTATGGATGTCTCCGGCCCAGACGGAGGACGGGTTGTTGCCGCATGTTTCGATGAGTATGCAGTGGAATGCTCACTTAATAAAGTCTTTACGACCGAATGCCTGGGACAGGTGACTGATGAAGGCGTGCAGATCCACGGAGGTTATGGTTATATTTCTGAATATCCAATTGAGAGGTTGTATCGGGATAGCCGGGTATACCGGATTTTTGAAGGCACCAATGAAATCAACCGCACGGTTATCACCAATACATTGATACGCCGGGGCCTAAGCGGGCAGATTCCTCTTAAAGAAGCCATTGCCAATCTGCAGGCTCAAATGGCTGCAGGCATTTCCGTCCGTAACGATGCCAGCGATTTAGTTCAGGCCTGCAAGGATATAGCCCTATTCACACTGGGGGCGCTACTGGAAAAGTACGGTAAGAAAATTGCACAGCATGAAGAGATTGTCGGCAAACTAGCCGATATCATCATGTCCGCATTTGTAATGGAAAGCGCCCTCTTGCGCGCCCGGAAGGCGTTGGCTCGAGACTGCCAGGACAGTGCCCAGCTGAAAATAAACATGGCCAATATCTTTATTTATTCGAATATAAACGATGTTTTTAATCGGGCTAAAGAGATAATGGCTGCGATTGCTGACGGTGAACGACTGGCCGAACTGTACAGCGATCTCGGCACTTTATTGCAGTATACGCCGAAGAATACCATAGCCTTGAGGCAGGAAGTGGCCGGAGCAATAAGTTCAGCCAATAAATATGTATCCTGAGCCAATGCGCCGGAACGGGAGAGCCGGGCATAGCATGGCTATCTAACCCCTTTCTATATAATTGCTCCGTTGGGATTTAGTCAGGAGTTCCCAGGAAACTTGCACTATCCGTCCCGGTTAAATCTCAACGGAAGCAAGTAGTTTTCTATCAACTATTCGAAAAAGGAGAATGAGTATGGAGAATAACAGACCATTAGCTGGAGTAAAAGTGGTTGAACTGGCGATTTTTATCACGGCTGCCAGCTGTGGTAGGTTTTTGGCGGATCAGGGCGCCGAAGTGATAAAGATAGAAGATCTTCGTGGTGATGGCACCAGATTTCCGGGAGCAGGTTTAACGGAAGGACGTCCCACCGATTTGCCCGGTGAGAATCTCACTTTCGAAATTGAAAACGGCAACAAAAGAGGCCTGTCAATGAACCTGAAGAATCCGGATTGTTATCACGTTCTTATGGAACTTCTGGCTCAAGCTGATATTTTCATCACCAATTGGCGTCCCCAAGCCCTGAAAAGGCTGGGATTGGATTATGAAACCCTGAAGGAAAAGTTCCCCAAACTGGTTTATGGTGCAGCTACCGGTTATGGAGAAAAAGGGCCTGATAAGGATCTTCCCGGCTATGATTTCACTGCCTTCTGGACTAGGTCCGGATTATTAGGCAGTCTGTATGACAAGGATGGATCTCCCATGAACTTGATCCCCAGTATGGGCGACCGCGTGGTAGGCATGTGCATGGCTGCCGGCGTCATGGCTGCTCTATATCGTGCGGCTAAAACCGGTAAAGGCGATAAAGTAAGCGTAAGCCTCTTGGGCGCTGCGATTTTCCTGCAAGCCACCATGATGCAGACCGCTCAGTACGGCTTGATCACTTACCCGATTTCACGTCGCGAAAACCCCAATCCTTTGATCGGTTCGTACCAGACCAAAGATGGGCGTTGGGTAGAGATCAGTATGCCCAATTACGATCTGCAATGGACCCCGTTTGCTAAAGCCATGAATCCCGAGTGGCTCAATGACGAACGCTTCAGCAATGTTGAAAACCTCAAAAAGGGTCCCTACATGGGGGAGCTGTGTGATGCCATCGCAGCCCGGTTCGCGGAGTTGACCTCTGCTGAAGTAGCCGCCATAATGACTGAAGCCGACCAGCCCTATGCTCTGGCACAGGTTTGGAGTGAAGTATTGCAGGATCCTCAGGCATGGGCAAATGATTACTTCACGGAACTGGAATATGAAAGCGGCACCAGAACCCTGGTCAGACCACCTGTGCAATTCCAGGAAGCCGGGCTGCCCCCGGTCAACAAAGCCCCCCGCTTGGGTCAGGATACCGCCGCAATCCTTAAAGAACTGGGCTATGGTGAGGAATATATTAAAAAGATGCGGGATGCCAAAACCATTATCGCTGAATAGCTGCCTTTCGTTATGCGGGCAGAGGCGGCTGCAGCCGTCCCCATCTTATTCAGGGATGGGGCGGCTTGGTCGCTGTAAGCCCGGCGGTACCAATATAATGCCGCCATGTTTAGCGCAATAATTACTAAAATAAGGAAATAAAAAGATAATCTATAGTAATAAAACCAAAAAATAAATCTTATTATCAAAGAATTTGTCATGATAGAATGATATAGGTGATAGTAATAGTATTCACAATATAATGGCTGCGATGCCACAATTCCCAATTTTATAATACCAGCGGTTTTAATGTGACGATGTGCTTCAACATGAAAGCGAAACCTTTCGGTGAAACAGAGTGGGAGGTAAAAAGATGGTTGCTGCACAGAAAAACGGCTACGAAGATTTGACGCTGGATGAACTTGCCGCATCGGACATAGAACGGATAGTCAAAGAGCAGACTAATTCCATTTCTATTATGGATAATGAAGGCAATGTGCTTATGACTTTTGTGGGAGTCGAAGTCGGAAATTTTGTGGGCTTTAATATCAAGGAAATGAACGAGGTGGGCGGAATATACCAGTGGTCCCCCTGTTTAAAAGTAATTGAAACTAAGGAAGGATTGGTGGGAACAGTTAAATCCCGGTACGGCGAAGAACAGACTGTTATCGCCACCCCTCTTATGGACGAAAATGGCGAGATTGCCTTAGTCGTTGACGTAGCTTTGGATAAAAAGCTTATTGACAAATATTTTTCCAGCATTAAGCCGGAGAAACCTGCTAATGCCAGATTTAAGGCTTCCATGGAATATTTGAGCTCTGGCGATACTTTCGCTCATGTGCCGATTGCGGAAAGCCCGGTAATGAAAAAAATAGTCAAAATGTGCAACACCATAGCCAAAACCGATAGCGCGGTTATGATTACAGGAGAATCCGGGACAGGCAAAGAGGTGTTAGCCCGCTATATACATCGCCACAGCAGCAGGGCCAATGAGCCCTTCATCCCGGTGAATTGTGCGGCGATTCCTCATGACTTACTGGAGGCCGAGTTTTTTGGCTATGAAAAAGGCGCTTTTACCGGTGCGAATCCCAAAGGAAAACCAGGATTATTTGAAATGGCCGACAAAGGCACTTTATTTCTGGACGAAATTGCGGATTTGCCTTTATCTATGCAGTCCAAGCTCTTGAGGGTATTGGAGAGCGGCGAGATAAAACATGTAGGCGGCACGACCATCAAGCACACCGATGTGCGATTGATTTCTGCCACCAACAAAAACTTGCGGGAGATGATAGCCAACAAGCAGTTCAGGGCTGACGTATATTACCGTCTCAGTGTTATACCTATCACAGTTCCATCGCTCAGAGAGAGGCCGGAAGATATTCTGGCGCTGTCCAAAAAGTTCTTAAACGGAATAAACGCCAAATATAATTTCAGCAAGAAGCTGACCAGAGAAACCATAGAAGCATTTTATGAATATGATTGGCCCGGAAATGTCCGGGAATTGAGGAATGTGATTGAAAGACTGGCCATAACATCAGTCGACGACGAACTGCATTTCGAAGTAGGTCTATCCACGAATGGCGACAGGGTTGCAGAGCCGGTTAAGTATCTGCCGGAAATAACCTCCCGGGAGACTTTGAAAAATTTCATGGATAGAGTCGAAGCGGAATATATAGAGACCGTATTGGCGGAAAGCAATGGACGTGTATCTGAAGCTGCCAAAAGATTGGGAATTCACCGTACTCTGTTATACCGCAAGATTAGGGAAAAAATCAATAAATAATTTCCTCTGCTACTATTTGCATGGTTCATATTCTGGTCTAGACCTTCTGAGGACCCAATTCATCGCCTGGATGGATTGGGTCCTCGGCTTTTTTGATTATATTAAACGGATTGGCATGAACTTTGCTTTATAAAAGTAAAGTACCCCTAAGCTAAATCACGTTCTAATTTCTTTAGAAAGCAGATTCTGGCCTATAAATAAGGACAGACGGATAAAAGTGAGATATGGCCGCTCAGTCTGAAAAAATCTGGAGCAGAGACTATATTATCGTAGTGATGGCCTCTCTAGGCATCAGTTTCTGTAATTATTTTTTCTTTTCCACCTTGCCGATTTACGCCCAAAAACTGACCGGGACCACTGTTTATGCCGGCCTTGTGACTACCATATATATTTATGCCGCTTTGGCGGTGCGCCCTTTGAGCGGCATCCTTTCCGATAAATACGGGCGATCCAGACTATTGGTGTTAGGAGCGGCTATATGCTGTGCAGCCTGCTTTCTGTACAATTATGCAGATGGCTTAATGGTGCTGATGCTGATACGGGTCTTGCATGGCATCGGCTTTGGTATGCATTCCACCCTGGGCGGCGCGGTTGCGGCTGATGTGATCCCCAAATCCCGAATGGCGGAAGGGATAGGTTATTTTGGGCTTTATGGTGCGGTTGCTGCTGCCATAGCCCCGGGCATCGCGCTTTTCATTATAGGGGACGGCGCCCTGGACCGGTTCAGATTATTGTTTATTCTCGCCGTTATAGTCTCTTTTGCAAGTATGATTCTGGATTGCCTTATTACCTATGAAAAAAACCACAATAAGAAAGGGTTCAAGGGTATGACCCGGACAGAAAAGCCTGCGGAGGGTGATAATAACCTGCCCAAAACCTTCCTGGGTTTTGAGTATGCCGTATTTCTGCCTGTACTGGTAAATATCCTGCTCTATGTCGCCTTAAGCAGTGTGACTTCGTTTATTTTTCTTTTTGCGCTGGACCGGGGTCTAGGCAATGTCGGTTTCTTCTTTACCTTCAATGCAATAGGTACCGTCTTATCAAGATTGTCGCTGGGGAAAGTGGCCGATAGGCGAGGGGCCGACGTCATTGTGATTCCGGGAATTCTTGGCCTGGCTATCAGCTTTGCCCTGATACCATTAGTAAATACGTCCCCGCAGCTGCTTTTGATCGCATTTTTGTCAGGGCTGGCTCAGGGCGCTGTAGTACCTGTCATGAATACCATGATGTTCGAGCGTTGTTCACCGCAGAGAAGAGGCACTGCCTCCGCAGCTTTCTTTGCTTCAGTCGATATCGGACTGGGTATCGGTTCTATCATTTTTGGAATAATCGCCGCATACAGTTATTCCTGCCTCTATTGGGGGGCCATGGTCTGCTCTGTGGCGGCTCTTATAGTCTACTGTTCAGGAATTGTCAAAAAATGCAGGCCGGATGGTCTGCCGCATCATTAACCGGCTGCAACATTGATTAAACGGTGAGATTTATACCTGGCGCCGAGCGGGGGAGGAACAATAATGATCACCAACAAACCAGAAAACTTGTGGAGTAAAGATTATATTCTCATATTATTTGCCACCCTGGGGATAAACTTCTGCAATTATTTTTTTTATGCAACTTTGCCCATCTATGCGCAAAAACTGACCGGCACGGTTGCTTATGCCGGACTCATGACCACCATTTATACTCTTGGCGCCTTTGCCATCCGTCCCTTTTCAGGTTTTCTTTCCGATAAAATCGGGCGCACCAAGTTATTGATATTGGGGGCGGCCTTATGCACTATAGCCTGTGGGCTGTACAACTTTGCCGAGGTGTTTATAGTTTTGGCATTGCTGCGGGTTCTGCAAGGCATCGGATTTGGGATGCATTCCACTCTAGGCAGCGCCTTGGCGGTTGATATAATTCCCTCAGCCCGCAGGGCTGAAGCAATAAGCTATATCGCGGTTTTCAGTACTATTGCGGTGGCCCTGGCCCCGGGAATTGCACTCTCTATAATCGGGGATGGGGCCGCAGCAAACTTCAGATTGCTCTTTACCCTGGCCGCAGTGGTCGCACTCATGAGTATGATTTTCGACTGCTTTATAAGCTGTGAAAACAAGAATAAGAATGATACCCAGGATTTAAGCCATGGGGAAGATCCGATGAAGAGTAAACTGCCCAAAACCTTATTGGGCTTTGAATACGCCGTATTTCTTCCGGCACTGGTGACTGTGTTGCTATATGTCGCCTTAAGCAGTGTGACTTCATTTATTTTTCTTTTTGCCATGGATAGGAGTCTCGGCAATATAGGTCTCTTTTTTACCTTTAACGCTGCAGGCACATTTTTGTCCAGGCTGTTCCTGGGGAGGGTGGCCGATAAGCGGGGTGCCAATATAATTATCATTCCCGGCATAATAAGCCTTGCGCTATGTTTTGCCCTGCTACCGCTAGTAAACGCGCCGCTATATCTGCTTGCAATCGCTTTCCCCTTTGGCTTGGCTCAGGGGGCGGTGGGACCCCTTATCAATACCATGATGTTTAATCGCTGCTCTGCACAGAGAAGAGGCACTGCCTCTGCCGCCTTCTTTGCCTCAATCGATATCGGTTATGGTCTGGGGTCGGTAATTTTTGGGGTAATTGCCGCCGCCTACAATTACTATCTGGTTTACTGGGGTGCCATGATTTGCTGTCTTATTGCCCTGGTTATATTCTGCCTGGGAATTGCCCCTGGAACCAAACCAATCAATTACTAGAACAGAAATGGCTGCAAAATTGATACAATGTACCGGTTTTGCAACATCTGCTGTAGCATCTCTGCGACTTTTGGCGGAATGTTGACCGGTACGACAAAAGAAAATGGCCGGATTCACTCACAATTAGTGAATTGGGCCTATTTTTATAGCCAAGTGTTTCTTGCATAAGTCGCACACCCATTTGGCATGAAGTTTGCGTTAAATATTTTAAGCCGCCCAGTTATTGCCCGGTTAGGCATTATGAGAATTTGAACAGCCGCAATCTTCAAATAAAAACGGGTTACAGAAGGAGGTTGATAGGATTATTAAAAAACAAAGCCTCTGGCATAATGAAGTGATTATACGAATGTTTAAAACCCTTTTGGAATTCAAACCTGCTGCTGGAGCAGTGGCCTGATTAATACGCTTTTTCTCAAAGGAGCAACAGAGGCATTAGGTTCCCGGAAGCAAGCCTTGTAACTGCGGGTGGCTTGCTGAAAAAGCGCCGCTATATCACTTCGTAAAACTGTATTTAATGTAAAATCGGGAGGAAAGAAAAATGGATGCAACCAAAACGGTAACCAGATGGCCCTATCTAGTAGTCGGTGTAATCAGTATGCTATTTGCTGGGATCATATACGCGTGGTCGATTTTAAAAGCCCCCCTGGCCGCCGAATTCCACTGGACTCCGGCTGCTCTGGCGCTTAATTTCACCATCATGATGTGTTTCTTCTGTGTCGGCGGGGTCCTATCCGGTATTATGACCAGAGGAATGGGCGTCAAGGCCCCGATTATCACCGGCGGCATCTTGACATTTCTCGGCTTTTTTCTCACTTCACGTATGAGTGGCGCCAGCACCACGGTCTTATATTTGAGTTATGGTGTTTTGACGGGCTGCGGAGTAGGAATGGCTTATAATGCCGTGATTTCTGGAACAATGTCGTGGTTCCCGGATAAGGCCGGCACTTGTTCCGGGGCTCTGATGATGGGATTTGGAGCCAGTACGCTGGTTCTGGGTACTGTGGCCAGCAGTCTGATTCAATCTATTGGTTGGAGAAACACCTATGTGGTACTTGCTGTAGCTATCGGAGCAATTCTTGTGGTCACCGGGCTCATTATCAAGCTGGCGCCTGCGGATGCCCAGTTCCCCGGGCCAACCAAGACCAAGGCTAAGCGGGGCGAAGATTTTGAACCGCGTGATTATACTGCCGCAGAGATGACCAGGCGGTCAACATTCTGGAGATTCTTTCTCTACTGCATCCTTTCAGCAGCGATAGGCAATACCGTCATAAGTGCCGCCAAGGATATATCGCTCTCTGTTGGAGCGGCTGCCGCCCTGGCAACGACTTTGGTGGGAGTTCTTTCGATATGCAATGGTCTGGGACGAATTCTATCCGGGGCATTGTTTGACGCATTTGGACGGCGCGTAACCATGTTGACAGCCAATGCGATCACGATCGCAGCGCCGGCGGTTACTCTGATGGCTGTTCTTTTCAACAGCATACCGCTTTGTGTCGTTGGACTTAGTCTGTGCGGCCTTTCTTATGGGTGTGCTCCAACTATAACATCAGCGGTTATCAGTTCGTTCTATGGCCCCAAAAACTTCTCCCTTAATTTCAGTATTGCCAACACATTCTTGATTCCAACCTCTTTTGTAGCAACCCTGGCGGGCTCTTTTGTAACTAAAACCGGTTCTTTTGTATCGACCTTTGTAATGCTTTTGATATTCTCCATCGTTGCCCTAGTCTTTAATCTCAGCATCAAACGTCCGTAAGGGGATCCAAATGAAAATTATCATTCATTGGAATTAGAGGAGGATTTACAAATTGGAGACAAAGGCTGGTGCATCGATTTATAATGAAATATCGGTTCGCTACGGAATAACGAATTTCTTTACTAACCTTTCTCCCTATCTGCAGAATACGTATTTTGCCTTCTTCCTGACCACCATTATTGGAGTTCCCAATATTGCATTAGCAGGCGTTTTAACCAGCGCAAGAAGCTTGGATCTCTTATCATTGTTTGTTATCGGTATAATTATGCAGAAAAGCAATCCTAAGATGGGTCGTTTTGCTTTTTGGATTATATTTAGCGCATTGATAACATTGCCCATATATATTTTGCATTTTACGGATCTAGGGTTGCGCGGCAAGTCAGCCTTTATTTTCTACTCAGTATTTTATTTTCTGGCTCTATTTACATATAATATTGGTTTTACAGCTTATAATGGAGCCATAAACGTCCTTTCAAACGATCCTGTCCAAAAAGTAAGCCTATCGGCAGTACGTTCTCAATGTAATTCATTAGGTAAAATTGCATTCAGTGTGACTAATGTAGTTATTATTGGATTTTTTGCGTCATTGTTAGGCAGTGATAGCAAAGGATATACCATGATGGCAGTTGTGATATCAGTTCTTATCACACTGGCTTATTTCAATGTAATAGCTATGCTGCGGGGCAAGGAAATATATGTCCCATCCGGCCGGCAATCCATAGTCCAAAAAACATCCCTTTGGGATATGATTAAGAATTTCTTCACTAAACCTATGATGCTTTTAATCGCTGCAGCCAGTTGTTTAAGACTAGGCCAGTATACGGTTATGGGATTGGCAGCTTATTATTTTGCTTATGTCGCTGGTGATAAGGGCATGTTAGCTACTTATCTAACTTTCAGTACCTTATTTACTTTTGGCGGTTCTTTTATCTCTCCTTTTATTAACAAATTTTTGGGCAGCAAAAAAACATATATTGTTGGTCTCGCTGTTTTTGGTATCGCACTCCTATTGTCCTTCTTTTTCGGAAAGAACCCCTTAGGGTTTGCCTTGCTTTTATCCGCGGCTCAGGTAGGTATGGGTATTTGTATGGCGGTTGAGATGGCTATATATGGTAATGTAGTAGAATTCACGACTGTTGCCAAGGGAAAAGATGTCAGCGCGTTTCTCTTTTCCCTGAGTTCTATGCCTGGAAAAATCGGTACCGCCATTTCCGGTCTTGTCCTGGGCCTAGGCTTAGCAGCAATTGGCTTTGATCCTAAGGCCGGTGTTACGGAAGGAATCGTGATGGGTCTGCGGATAATAATGTCTTTACTGCCTGCTGTTATTATGGCTCTGGGTATTATCGCCTTTTACTTTTTCCCCCTTACAGACACCAAGATGTTTGAAATACATCAGCAGGCAGAGGAAATCAAAGCATCTGCAAGAGAGGCTGCAAGTGCCCAGTTCAAATAACAGCCTGATTGGAAAAAACCAACATATATATGTTTGCCGAGATGTTTTTTCGGTAAACCCTGACTTTAGATAAAACCCCTTTGCAGAATTGCCAGGTAGCATAATAGATACAATGTATCTGTCCAGTTACAACCAGATGTAGTAATGCTGCGACTGATGCCAAAAAAATAGAATAATCAAAATCGATCATTTATGAGAGCTCCAATTCACTCATTTCGGGTAGGTTGGGGCTCCTTTATCTTATTTAGGAATTGTTCGTTATTAACCATTTTAAATGGCATAGAAATTGCTCCTTATTATGTTGAAGTTTGCAATATCCCTTAATAATAGCTGTGGCAGGTAATCGCAACGCGGCAACGGTGTTGTTTATTAAGGCGCCTGACCACCTCGCAGGTTTGAAATGTGAGGTCGGGCGCTGAAGCACAGCCTTAAAACTTAAGCAGTTGAGACTAAAAGGAGGTAATAAATGGAGTTAAACAGTGCCAGGATGAATCACAAGTCAGGAGATTTAGAGAAAAGGATGGTGTTATAACATGCCAAAAGTTGACGGCGACGCAATCAGAAAAGTAAACGTCATGACTCCCAGGTTGCAGAAGCTTAAAAAAGAATGGGAAGATGCCCCTCCACAGGTATATGTTGATGGCACCCTGTTGTTTACCGAATCATGGAAAGAAACCGAAGGCCTGCCTTTAGACGTGCGCTGGGCAAAAGCCTTTGAAAAGAGAATGTTGGAAGGCCCCGTTACCATCAGAGAAGACGAACTGATAGTCGGTTCGCTGACCAAATTCATCCGCGGCAATGGCACCCTGTGCGCCATGAAGCCCCGGGAAATCCTGGCCATGTGTGAAACTGGCCGCTTTGACCGCAAGAGCAGTGACATCGATGCTACCTATATCGATCCCGAAGACCTGCGCAAGCTTACCGAAGACGCTAAATACTGGGTAGAAAATATGCCGCAGAGAAACTTTGTGCGTGATGCCATTTCGGCTGAGATGGGCGAAGATCACTTCGATCTCATGTTTGACCGGGGTATGGTATTCGAGGGCAGAGCGGTCAGAGAGGTCGTGGACAGAGGCATATTCGAGAACTGGGGTGCATTCGGCGGCGGCAACTGCATGCCCACCAAACCGGCCATCGACAATGGTCTGAATTACATTATCAAGCTAGCCGAGAATGAAATCGAAAAGTGTATGGCACTGGGTTTCCAGCAGCCTGGACTGCCGGAAAATGCCCTGCGTAAATACCACCTGCTGCAGGCCTGCATTATTTCCTGCAAAGCCGTTATCGCTAATGCCAAACGGTATGCCGATTTGGCCAGAGAGCAGGCTGTATCTTGCCCCGATATGGCTAGAAAGGCTGAACTGCTCAAAATAGCTGAAGTCTGTGAAAATGTTCCTGCCAATCCGCCGCGCAACTTCTGGGAAGCGGTGCAGAGCCTGCGTTTCCTGCACCTGGCACCCTGGATAGAAAGCTCCGAACGGCCTGAGGTCGGCGTAGGCCGCATCGACCAGATTCTGTATCCCTATTATGAAAAAGATATGCTCAAGGGCGACATTACCCGCCAGGATGCAGCCGAAATGATCGGTGCGTTATGGTTGAAGATTAGAGAGACCGAGAACCTGGTTACCGTTAAGAGAGAACACCGTGCGGCTCCGGGAACCCTGCTGCCGGACGTCACTCTGGGCGGTACCGATGTGAATGGCAATTGCCTGATCAATGAAGTCTCCTGGTTAACTTTGGAAGTAATGCGCCAGACCCTGCTCTCCGAACCTGCCATCTATATCCGTTATCACGAAAATATCGATGAAGATTTTATGGTATTTGCATTGGAATGCAATAAAGACTTCGGCGGCGGCAACCCGGCTTTCCTGGGTGACAAATTGGGCACTCAGAGATACCTGGATCGCGGCGTTCCGATTTGGGATGCGGTCAATTGGAATGCCAGCGGCTGTCTGGGCTATCACCTGGATATCGCCGAGCATCAGGGCGGGTTCTACAGCCTTAACCAGGCCAAGATATTCGAGTTGACTTTATGGAACGGCTTTGACAACAGAACCGGCAAGCAGCTGGGCCTGAAGACCGGCGACGTCACCAAAATGAAGAGCGTGGATGAGATCATCGAAGCCTTCTTCAAACAGGAAGATTATTTCTGTGAAATACTGCGCAAACATTACTTCATATGGTGGTCGGTTGAACAGCAGCACAGCCCTATGAGCGGATTGAGATGCGCCATGCTTTATGAAGACTGCATCCCGGCCGGCATGAATTCCCGCGAAGGCGGCGCTCGCTATCCCATATGCCGGGCTTCTTGGATAGGCGACCGTGGTATCACCGATATTGCAGACTGCCTGGCTGCGATTCAGCGCCTGGTGTTTGATACCAAGAAAGTTGCCATGGCTGAACTATTAGAAGCTATGAAGGCCAATTGGGAAGGGCATGAAAAGCTGCGCCTGATGTGCCTGAATACTCCCAAGTACGGCAACGATGAAGATATGCCCGATGAATTCTTCACCAAAATCATGTTAGGAACCCAGGAAATCATGCAGAGCCGCCCGGATCCCTTCACTGGAGAAAAACCCATGCTGTTCAAGGGAGCTGCCAGCGGACACACCACTCAGGGCAAATCGGTTGGAGCTCTACCCAATGGCAGATATCAGTGGACTCCGGTAAATGATGCCGCCACCTCAGCAATGCCGGGTATGGACGTCAACGGACCCACGGCTCTGATCAACTCTGCCACCAGAGATTTCAGCCTGGCCAGTGCTTCCTGTGGTTTCACCCACAACATGAAATTCTCCAAACAGTTGCTGGATACCCCTGAAAAAATAAAGAATCTGGCCAATCTGATTAAGATCTATTTCCAGAGAGGCGGATGGCACATTCAGTTCAATATCCATTCTGCGGAAGAACTGAAGGAAGCTCAGAAAGACCCAATGAAGTACAAGAACCTGTTGGTCCGTGTCGGTGGCTACAGTGCCTATTTTGTCGACCTGCCCCGTGATTTGCAGGATGAAATTGTAGAACGTACCATGCATGCCATGTAAGGCCTGATTGGGGGGAGGAGTTGTCATATCGACAACTCCTCCCCAACCACGAATTACCTGTCGAGGACTAGGTTACGTCCGGCTGGAAAAGAAAGCAGAGGTGAGAACGCAGCTATGACTGAACCAAAAGGCATTGTTTTTAACATTCAACGATATACCCTTGATGATGGACCAGGCACCCGGTGCACGGTTTTCTTGAAGGGCTGTCCCTTGAGATGCACCTGGTGTTCTAATCCGGAGTCGCAGCATCCCTGGCCGGAGGTAACACATAGGGATACCTTCTGTGAAAAATGCCTGAGCTGTATGGAAGTATGTGAACTAAAGGCTATATCGGTTGATGAAAGTGGGATTTATATCGATCGGGAGCTATGCACTGATTGTGGCGCATGTGTTGAAGTGTGTCCCTCGACCGCATTGCAGTTCCAGGGTGAGGCAATGAGCGTAGATGAGGTTTTTCGCGTCATCAAGAAAGACATTCATTATTATCGGAATTCAGGCGGAGGGGTGACTGTTTCAGGAGGAGAAGCCTTGATGCAGCCCGAATTTGTTGAAGCCTTGTTTGCAATGTGTCATGAAGCGGGCATCGGCACCTGCCTGGATACATCCGGATATGGGAACACGCTTGGCTTGGAGAAAATACTCCAGCATACCGATTTGGTGTATTACGACGTAAAACACCTTGATCCCGCAGTTCATGCCAAGTATACCGGACAGTCCAATGCATTGATTTTGCATAATCTCGAATTGGTTGTTAACAGTGGAACCCCGGTGGTTATTCGTATTCCGTTTATTCCTGGGATTAATGACTCGGACGATGATGTGGCAGCCATAGCCGGAAAAATGTCCGAAATAGCGAGAACGGCGCAGATCCACCTGCTGCCCTATCATCGTTACGGCATGGGCAAGTACAAGACCTTGGACCGGGACTATGAAATGGGAGATACGGAACGCCCCTCCGATGAAAGCTTAAACAGAGCCCAAAATATATTTGAATCTTACGGTTTTGACTGTGAGATTCGAAAATAGCGGCATTACGAATAACGTTGCCGAAAACTATTCCGAAGGGAGCAGGACAATGATTAAAGTCAGTCAACAGAAAATCGATGAAGATAAGTTTATGGAGATGCGCAAAGAGGTAATTGCCGCATGGCCAACACTAAAGGAAATCGATCTTGAAGAAGCAGTAGCCTATCAAAAAAGCCTGCCGGACAGCAAGGTTTTTTACAAAGAACTCCAAAGGATGGGCGCCGAACATAGAACGGTTAATTTCCCCCGGGCAGGCACCCCCATATTGGAGGATGAAATCGAGTTGGTCCGCAGCATCAATGCTCTGGGCGTTACCTGTACACCTCTCACCACAGACAGTTACACCAGAAACGGGATGTTTGAAAAGGCCCAACAGGGCCTGGAAGAGAGCATAAAAACCGGTAAACCGAAATTGAACGGATACCCCATAGTCAACCATGGCTTAAAAAACAACCGCAAACTGGTTGAGTCGGTAGACGGCTGTTTAGACCCCAGGTGCTCCGCCATAGCCAACAGCCAGGTGGCAGAGATGGCTTTTGCCTCCGGAATGAACGGTATGCCATGCAGTTTCTTTGCCTGGTTCAGCGGCTACGATAAGAAGGCCACCGTTGCAGAGCTGCTTACCACCGCTCAATATATGGGCCGGTTGATGGGTTACTATGCCGAACGCGGAGTCATTATCAACGCCGACTGCCATGGGTTTTTGCCCAACAGTGTATACCCCGGAAGCATCAATATAGCCACGCAGATCATATGTGCCTTGAATGTCATCACTCAGGGCGCCAAATGCGTCATGCCCCAGGTAAACCTGCAAGGGTGTCTGGCTCAGGATCTGGGAGACCTCCGGGCTGCGCCAAGGCTATTCAAGAAATATCTTGAAAAATTAGGCTATAACGACATCATTATTCCCGGTATTGTAGGCAGCCAGGTTCCTCTATTCCCTTATCCGCAGGATGTAGGCAGCGCTTTCGGCTACAGCTGTTATACCGCTATGGTGGCTGCCCTCGGCAAATGTCCTATCGCCTTTGTAAAGACTATAGATGAAGCGCTGGGGGTACCTAGCCTGGAGGCTCATGAACAGACCTACAAGGCAACCAATTGGATCTTCAATGTAGTAAGACAGCAGAATTTCCCCATTGACAATGATGTTATCCAGCAGGAAGAGAATTTGACTTTCAACGAAGTATCGCAGATTCTGGACAAAGTATTGGAAATGGGCGATGGCGACATATGTGCCGGGGCGGTAAAAGCCATGGAAACCGGTGTGATAGATTCTCCTTTCCCAATCAACATGCATGCCAAAGATGAGGTGGTCGGTATCAGGGATCTGAACGGAGCCTGCCGTTACCTCGAGTTTGGTAATCTGCCCTTCAGTGAGGATATAAAGGATTTCCATCGGGCCAAGGTTGCCCAGCGCGCCGCGGCTGAAAGACGGGAAATGAACTATTATGTCTCTTTGGAAGACTTCTGGGCGATTAGCAAAGGACAACTTATCGGCAAGCCGTCCAAATAGGCAGCGATTATTTTGGATAAAAGGAGCGTTACACCTATGAAAGAGAAAATAACCATCATCACGGGAACAGTGGGAGTAGACTCCCATGTTATAGGAACCAAGATCATATCACGGTTTTTGCGTGAAAAGGGATTCAATGTAGTGGCATTAGGCGCACAAACACCAGCCGAAGAGTTCATAAAAGTTGCTCAGGAAACCGATGCTGACGCCGTCTTTATGAGCTCCATCTACGGCATGGCGGAAATGGATTTGCAGGGCTTCAAGGAAAAAGTGACCGAGGCCGGTTTAAACGATGTGCTATTCTACATCGGGGGCATTTTGGGAGTCATGAAACACGACTGGAAAGAGGACGAAGAGAAGTTCAAGAAATTGGGCTTCGACAGAGTATATCCCCCGGAAGCTGATATCGAGTCTGCGCTGGAAGACCTGAAAACGGATCTAAAAGCCAAAGGCAAGATGTGATTGTTGACTGAAGTCAAATAAGCAAAAGGGATGTGTTAATCAAATGGACGCAACTTATTTATTTGCCCAAAACTTCAAAAATATTCAATTTGAAGATCTATCGGCAAATGTTGTTGAAATAACCAAACTGCAGGTTTTGGATTACTTTGCAGTTGCGCTGGGCGGAACCAGTCAGGCCGGGGTTAAAGAACTGGTGGAGCTGGCAGTTGATTGGGGCGGGGCTCCTCAAAGCCATATACTGGTTTATGGCCATAAGCTTCCGGTTCCCAATGCGGCTCAAATTAATGCCACCATCGCGCACACCCTGGATTTTGACGATGTGCATGAGACTGCGATCATGCACCCCGGCGTAGTCGCCATTCCCACCGCCCTTACCCTGGCCGAGTATCTGGGCGGAATCAGCGGCAAAGAGTTCATCACCGCTGTAGCCCTGGGAACTGATTTCATATGCCGGTTGGGGCTTGCCACCAGACCCGGGGAGAGTATTATTCCCTACGGATGGCATCAGACCAGTCTTTATGGATATATCACCGCGGCTGCTGTGGCGGGGAGGCTCTTGGGCTTAAGCGAAGAAGAAATCGTCAATGCCATCGGCATTGCCTATCATCAATCGGCCGGAAACGCCCAATGCGTCAAGGACGGAGCTCTTACCAAAAGATTGGGGCCGGGCTTCGCGGTAAAGGCCGGGATAACTTCGGCTTTAATGGCCCAGAAGGGCATCACCGGGGCCAGGAACGTACTGGAAGGCGATGCCGGTTTCTACAAAGTATACCATGACAATAAGTATTCCCGGGAGGCACTGGTGGGAGAACTCGGCACCAGGTTTGAAGGCAAAGATGTCACCATTAAGCCTTATCCATGCTGCAGAGGAATTCATCCCTTCGTTGATGCAACTTTGAAAATAGTAAAGGAACATCGGGTCGCCGCTGAAAATGTTGATAAAATCAAGCTGTGGTGCGGACCGGGCACCTTAAATCTGCTCTGCGCGCCGATTGAAATTAAAACCAGGCCGCGCAATTTCGTTGACAGTCAATTCAGCGCCCCCTGGGGTGTAGCTGCAGTGATAGCCAGAGGCCGCGCCGGGCTGGATGAATTTACCCCTGCCGCCATACAGAGCCGCGACCTTCTGGAAATGGCCGGCAAGATCGGGCCGGTGGAAGTCGATCCCAGCTTCGAGGGAGCCGAACTTGAGCCAGGCCGGGTAAGCATCACTATGAAGGATGGCAGTGTTTATACGGAACAGGTTGATCTGCCTCTGGGAACTCCAACCAACCCGTTGACTTTCGCCGATTGTGAAATCAAGTTCCGCGATTGTATCAAGCATTCTGTCAAACCTATCCCTGATGCCAATGCCGCTCAATTGGTCAAATTGATCCAAGAGCTTGATATGGTTAAGGACGTTACCGCACTGGTCGGACTCGTAGTCGTGGATTCATAATCAAGAATTCACCTGAACCTGGTTAAAGGCGACGGAACATAAATCAAAGGAGGCTTATCAATGAGTGTTATTAGTGAAACACTTCGTGTGCCCGTAGGAGCTAGGATTGAACGTTTCCACGACTGCAAATTTCTGATGTGGCAAGCAGTAATTGTGTCTATAGCCATGTTTGCCGAAGCGGTGGAAATCAATAGTTTCGGATTTATTCTACCTATCGTCCAAAAGCAATTTGGGCTTTCCGCGCAGCTCATGGGTTATATGGGGTCGGCCAGCAACATTGGAATGATGATCGGTGCGGCCTTCTGTTCTCTATTGGCAGATAAATGGGGCCGTAAAAAACTCTTTATGATATGCATGGTAACCTGGGGCTTGGGCGGTCTGATCTTCGCCTTCGCTCCCAATGTTGAGACACTGTTCGCAGGACGTATAATATTCGGCATTGGTGCTGGTGCTCAGATCCCGACTAGTTTGGCACTGCTGGCCGAGATGTCTCCTGCGGCAAGCCGGGCCAAGTATGTGGTCCTCTCCCTGTTGGCGTCCCCTGTGGCGGTAGTCTTTGGGGCCACAGTGGCGACGGCTATTCTATCGGTTTCAAGCTGGCGGGTAATGTTCGTAGTCATTTCCTTGTTGGCCTTATGGGTGATCGTGGTATATTATGCTCTGCCAGAATCGGCCCGTTGGCTGGAAACCAAAGGCCGTTACAAAGAAGCGGATGAAATTGTAGAAGCTGTTGAAGCGCGGGTGGCCGAATCAAGCGGAAAGCCCATCTATCAGTTTAACGCTGAAGAGATTCAGGGCCTTTATGAAGCCGAGGCGGCCAGGGAAAAAAAGATGAAAGAAATGGACAAACCCAAATGGACCGACCTGTGGAAGAGCGGGCAGATCAAGCACTCCTTCTTGGGCACATTCTGGCCTTTTCTGCAGATGCTGGGTTATTTCGCCCTGGCCACCTGGCTGACCGCCTTGCTGGTATCCAAAGGATACTCAGTGGTCAAGTCCACCAGAATGATAGCCATCTTCGCCCTGGGCGGCATACCGGCTTACTTTGGGATGGTGTGGTTGTTAAACAAATTCGGAAGGAAGTTCGCTTGCTGTGCTATGTCCATTTTGGCGGCAGGAACCGCATATGTCTATGGCAGTATGAACACCTTCACTGCGATCATCATCGCCGGGTTCATCTATCAGTTTTGCCAGTACGGTTATAACATGTGCTGCTCTACCTATTGGCCGGAGTTGCTGCCTACGCGCATCCGCGGCACCGGAATGGGATGGTTTCAGGTATGCGGCCGCCTCGGCGGTATCCTGGGCGCCATCATCGTCGGGTATATTGTCGGTGCCGGTGGATATGACGGAGTCTTCTACCTTATCGTGGCCTGTAATGTATTGAGCGTGTTGTTGATAGCCTGGTTGGGCAAGGAAACCAAAGGCATGGTTGCCGACTAAGGAAAGCACCTCAGATTGTAATGATTGAACCACCGTATGCAGAGCAGGTTCCGGAAGTGTATATGCGTAAAAGGCATATACACTCCGGAGCAGCCCGGCATCAAACTGAAATACCCAAAGTGGAGTGCGAAATGATGAATAACATTAGGATCTTTATAGATTTTGGCAGTACATTTACCAAAGCGGTCGCTTTCGACCTGGATAAAGAGGAGCTCATAGCGCGGGTACAGTCGCCTTCAACCGTAGACACGGATGTCACCGTCGGCCTGGAAAAGGCTTTGGCCCTGCTCGCTGAACAGGTTGAATTCGGTGAAGCGGAGATAAAAGAAGCCCTGGCATCAAGCAGCGCGGCAGGGGGATTGCGGGTTGTCTGCTGCGGCCTGGTGCCTGATTTTACTACTGAAGCCGCCCGCATGGCTGCCCTGGGAGCGGGCGCCAAGATCGTGGGGACCTATTCCTATGAATTATCCAATTCGGAGGTCGCAGAGATTGAAGCCATTTCTCCTGATATAGTTTTGCTTACCGGAGGTACTGATGGGGGAAACAAGAAAGTAATAATTTACAATGCTCGCATGCTCGCCAACTTGAAGCGGGGAGTGAAGAACATCATCGTAGCCGGAAATAAGTCGGCCTACGATGACATTGCCGGTATCTTGGGCAAAACCGATATGAACATTATTTTTACCAAAAATGTGATGTCGGAAATCGGTGTTATCGATGTGGACTCGACCAATCAGAAAATCAGGGAACTGTTTATAAATAGAATAACTGAAGCCAAAGGAATCGCACGGGTAAAAACCATGGTCAAAGATGTAATCATGCCCACTCCTTCAGCGGTCATGGAAGCCGCAAAATTAATAGCCGACGGCGTTCCGGGCTGCCCGGGCCGGGGGGAATTGCTCCTGGTTGACGTGGGGGGCGCGACTACAGATGTTTATTCAGTAGCCCAGGGCAGCCCCACTCAGCCTGGGGTGAGCATGTTGGGGCTTCCTCAGCCTTACGCCAAGCGTACTGTAGAAGGTGATTTGGGCTTGTTTCACAATCTCGACACATTGGCTGATATCGCTAAGCGGGAATGCGCCGGTGCCCTGGATGATCCCTTTTTTGATGAAAAAGTAACTGAATTTCGTCAGATGGGCAGACTTCCCAGCTGTGAGGAGGAGGCTGAATGTCATGTAACCCTTTCTCGGTTGGCGGTTAAGACTGCGGTGGAAAGACATGCGGGGAGAATAGATGTCATAGTTACGCATAATGGCGATTATATGGTGCAAAGGGGCAAGGATCTCACTCAAGTCAAGTTAGTGATCGGAGCTGGAGGACCGGTTGCTTTTTCGTCCGACCCGCGACGGGTGCTGCAGGGCGCACTGTTTCATAAGGAGAGCCCGGCCTTGCTCAAGCCTAAAAATCCCCTGATGATGCTGGATGGGAAATACATACTGTTTGCCGTGGGGCTGCTGGCACAAAGCGAGCCGCGAAAAGCATTCAACATTATTAATAAATACCTGGTCAACCTATAGTCCCCCGACAAGTCCCGATTGACTTATCAAGTGGTTTAATCTGACGAATTATCGGCTGTCATGCCTGGGGAGCATCATTCAACCGGGCCATGCTGAAGGTGGTGAGCCTAATGTCTAAAGTAAAGACGCCTGCTGAAATCACTTTGTTGATTAAAGACGGTGCGACTGTTGCAGCCTCGGGAATGGGGCTGGCAGGATGGAACGAGGAAATGGCCCTAGCCATTGAGCAGCGTTTCCTGGAAAGCGGTCACCCTCAAGGTATTACCCTATTACAGGCCTGTTCGCTGGGGGATTGGACCACCAAGAGGGGCACGACTCATTTCGGCCATGCTGGATTGGTAAAAAGATGGATCGGGGCGCATATCGGTGCCAGTCCCAATCTGGTCAAGCTGGTAGAGGAGAATAAAATAGAGGCTTACAACCTGCCGCAGGGGGTGTTGACTCAACTCTGGCGGGAGGTGGCTGCGCAAAGGCCCGGTATTGTAACCAGAGTGGGCTTACATACCTATGTCGATCCCCGACTGGAAGGCGGAAAATTGAATCGGCTTACGCGTACTAAAGAAGATATTGTCAAGGTAGTTGAGCTGGAAGGCGAAGAATACTTGTTCTATCAGGGCTTTCCCATCGATGTGGCCCTGATTCGCGGTACGGTCGCCGATGAAAACGGCAATGTGACCATGACCAAAGAGGGGATGCTGAGCGGCGCCTTACACCTGGCGCAAGCGGCCAGAAACAGCGGCGGCATGGTGATCGCCCAGGTGGAATACATAGCAAAAGCCAACTCCTTGCATCCCAAAGAGGTAAAAGTACCCGGCATACTGGTCGACTATGTAGTGGTGGCGGCATCCAACGATAATCACTTCCAAACCGAAGGGGTTTATTATAACCCGGCATTTTCGGGCAATGTTAAGGTTCCCTTAAAAGAGCTGCCTCCTTTGCCTCTGGATGAACGCAAGATCATCGCCCGGCGGGCGGCCATGGAATTAAAGCCGGATGCCGTCGTAAATCTGGGTGTGGGCATGCCAACCGATGTGGCCAATATCGCTGCCGAAGAGGGCGCCAGCGAGAGCATAGTTCTGACTACAGAGGCGGGCGGCATCGGGGGCGTTCCCGCCGGTCTGCCTCATTTCGGCCAATCCTATAATGCCGAAGCCATGATCGAGATGCCTTCCCAGTTTGATTTTTACGATGGCGGTGGCATTGATATAGCTTTTCTCGGCTTGGGGCAGGCCGACAGACACGGAAACGTAAATGTCACTCAATTTGGCGCCAAACTCATGGGCTGCGGCGGTTTTATCAATGTCAGCCAAAACTCCAAAAAGGTGGTTTTCTGTGGATCTCTCACCGCCGGGGGGCTGAGAGTCAAGGCTGAGGAGGGACAATTGCGAATTGTTCAAGAGGGTGGTTATAAGAAATTCATCAAGAATGTGGAGCATATTTCTTTTAGCGGTCAATTCGCGGGCCAAGTTCGGCAGGCCGTGGTATATGTCACCGAGCGGGCGGTTTTTACCATAGCGGATGGCTTGCTTACCTTGGTCGAGATAGCCCCCGGAGTAGATGTGGAACAAGATGTTATGCAGCAGATGGCATTCAGGCCCAGAGTATCTTCTAACCTGAAAACCATGCCGGTAGAGATCTTTCGGGAGAAATGGGGCGGGTTGCGGGAGATTATTGCGGCGAATCAATAACAACAAATTAACCTCCCCGAAACGGACTGCTTAGCTGTTTTCAATGCGTGTTGAACCAAGCGGACAAAAGGAGGGATTCCTGGTGGTAAATGAAACCATAAGCCTTATCATGGGCCGAAGAAGTATCAGAACCTTTAAACCTGAACAGATAGAAGAGGAGAAACTGCGGATTATTCTGGATGCCGCCCAATATGCACCCAATGGCGGAGGCCGTCAATTATGGCATTTCACTGTGGTGCAAAATCAGCACATGATAGAGCAGATGGTCAAAGGCATGATAGATATTATGAGCAACTCAGCCCTGGCCAGATATCAGCAGAAGGCTGCCGATCCCAATTATCATACCTTCTATCATGCGCCCACGGTCATTGTAGTCTCAGGGGTGGAAAATGCCAAGGGAATTGAAATGGACTGCGCGGCGGCCACAGAAAACATGATCATTGCCGCCGAATCGCTGGAATTAAGCTCGTGCTGGATAGGTTCGGCAGAATTGATCCTGGTTAAGGAAGAGATCAAAAAGGCCTTAGGGATTCCGGAAGGCTATAAACCTTTCCATGCGGTTTCACTGGGCTATAATTCTTCCCGCACTGCGGTTAAACCCGCGCCAAGAAAAGAGAACATCGTGAACTATGTGCGCTGATCAATCTTGAACTTCGGTATTCATGACCCAAACCATTGCTGAGCAATTGCTTAAACGCCCATGGTATGGGCGGCATGGCTTGACAGACGTGATCAGTCCGTTTGTATATGAGCCTTTCTCATGTTATGGCACTGGAAGGAGTTGTTTGGTGTGTCCAAGGTAAAAACTGCTGATGAACTCGCCTTTCTGGTTGCAGACGGCGCCACCGTCGCAGTTTGCGGAATGGGACTGGCAGGGTGGAATGAGGAAATGGCTTTGGCCATCGAGAAACGTTTCCTGGAGACTGGCCATCCCCGGAATATAACCTTCTTTCAGAACGGTGGTATGGGTGATTGGACAATTAATAGAGGCCCCACTCACTTTGGCCATGTCGGCTTGGTAAAAAGATGGATAGGTGCTCATATCGGTTCAAATCCCACCATGTCCAAGCTGGTAGCGGAAAATAAAATAGAAGGCTACAACTTGCCCCAGGGTGTGATATGTCAACTATGGCGCGAGATTGCCGCCAAAAGACCGGGACTGATAACCAAAGTGGGATTGGGGACTTTTGTTGATCCAAGAGTGGAAGGCGCTAAACTGAACTCCCTTACGCAAGAGGACATAGTCAAATTAATCGAATTCGAAGGCGAGGAATATCTTTTCTTCAAGAGCTTGCCCATTGATATGGCCTTGATTCGAGGTACAGTAGCTGATGAGAAAGGGAACCTGACAGCAACCAAAGAGGGACAGCTAAACGGCGCTCTGCATCTGGCCCAGGCCACCAGAAACAGCGGCGGGATTGTGATCGCTCAGGCTGAATATTTAGCCCAAGCCGGCTCATTGCACCCCAAAGAAGTAAGGGTGCCGGGCATACTGGTAGATTATGTGGTGATAGCCGCCAAAGCAGAACACCACTGGCAGACCGAAGGCCTGTATTACAACCCGGCTTTTTCAGGCAGCATAAAAGTCCCCCTGAGCGAGGTGCCCCCGCTTTCATTGAACGAACGCAAAATCATCGCCCGGCGGGCCGCCATGGAACTGGAACCGCACAGCGTCATTAACTTCGGGGTTGGCATGCCCACTGATGTAGCTAATATCGCCACTGAGGAGAATGCCAATGAAGGCTTGTCATTGACTACAGAAGCCGGCGCAATTGGGGGCGTACCTGACGGCATTCCCAATTTCGGCCATGCTTATAATGCTGAAGCCATTATCGAAGAACCCAGCCAGTTTGATTTTTACGACGGCGGAGGCATAGATATAGCCTTCCTGGGTTTGGCCCAAGCCGACCGGCAGGGGAATGTGAATGTGGCGAAATTTAACCGTAAACTAACCGGCTGCGGGGGATTTGTGGATATTAGCCAAAACTCCAAAAAAGTGGTTTTCTGCGGTTCATTCACCAGCGGGGGACTGCAGGTCAGGGTTAAAAATGGACAACTGCTTGTTGAACAGGAGGGAAAATTCCGTAAATTCCTGCAGCGGGTGGAGCACATTTGCTTTAGCGGCGAATACGCTCAGAAGAGGGCACAGCAGGCCTTGTATGTGACCGAACGTGCGGTGTTCACCCTGGAGCAAGGGGAGTTGACTTTAATAGAGATCGCCCCCGGCATTGATTTGGAAAATGATATATTGGCCCAGATGGAATTCAGACCCAGGGTGCCACCGCGTCTGAAACTTATGCCCGCTGGGATCTTCCAGCCCGTGTGGGGGCGGTTAAATGAGCTCATTAAGGCAAAACAGGCCAAGTAAAGTCTGCAGCGGATATCCGGGCGCAATCCCAATCAATAAGGGACTGGGACGGATATTTAGAATGGCTTTCACTAAACCACGCAAAGGAGCAGTCATAAATGGATCATATGATTGAACAATTCTATAAGGAACTCAACCGTCATTATGCTGCCGGAAATATAGATGCCGTAGAGCAATTTTTGCACAAGAGCGGCAGGCATTATCGTCCTTGCTGCGGCGGATTCAACCCCATTTATCTTGCGGTTTTAAGCGAACTCGGCTCCTTCTACCGCGGTACCAGCAGGTATGCGGCCTCTGTCGAGGCTTTCACTGCGGCAGGACGGATCATTGAGGAATTCATCGGCCCTGAAAGCGTTGAGTACGCTACCAATATCAACAATCTGGCCGGAACCTATCGTTTAATGGGCGAAAATGATAAATCTATAAACCTGTTTAACCAGGCTTTCGAGATATACCGTACTACCATCGGTACCGACAACTATCTGTATGCAAGCGCTCTCAATAACGCCGGCCTTCTCTATCAGAGCATAGCGGACTTTGAGAAAGCCATCGATTGTCTGGAGCAGGCCCTGGCAATTCTGAATCAATTGGGCGCTTTCGGGGAAAATGTCGCCACTACTTACAGCAATCTGGCCGTCGCCTATGAAAAAACGGGCCGGTATGATCAGGCCCAAGAGGCGCTGAGACAGGCGCTAGAGCGGTTTGCAAGCCTGCCCGGCAGTTTTCTCGGTTTTCCTGAGCGTAGTAAAAGCGAACTATCCGTCGACCGTGTCGGTGTTATGGCTACTTCCTCCTTTTACTATCGGTATATCGGCCTGAGACAGGCGCCCCGGACGCTTATGGAATGGCGCCGCATACCTGAGAGCTATCTGGCGGTGGTGACCAACGGTGAGGTTTTTGTGGATGAATGGGGCGAGTTCAGTAAAATACGCAGTGAACTGATGGCATTTTATCCGGAGGATATCCGCATTAAAAAAATTGTGTCCCGTGCCGCCATAATGGCCCAGGCAGGACAATATAATTACGCCCGATGCATAAAACGCCGTGAATATGTGGCGGCACAGTGTGCCTTGCATGAATTTACAACAGCCGCTTTTTCCATGCTCTACCTATTAAACAGGAAATATGCCCCGTTTTATAAATGGGCGCACCGCGGTATTCGCCGCCTGCCGGTTCTTTCCGAAACCTATGATCTGTTCTCTGCACTGTGCAGAGATTACGGCGGCGAAGATGTTTACCGGATGCGCGAGGACATAATCGAAACCATATGCACGCTGGTCATTGAAGAATTGAAAAGACAAAAACTTACGGATTTGGATGACGTTTATCTGCAAAATCACTGCTGCGCCATGATGCAGCGCATTGAAGACGATGATATCCGCAAACTGCATATATTGGCTGAATAGGGGGAGTAATATGCAACCGGTCATCAAAAGGATTCTGGATATCGAATGGGAAATGTTTGACGCCGTCGAAAATGCAGGCGGACGCGCCAATTGCCAGGATGATTGGCAGACCTTTGAGAAACAGCGCGGCAGTCAGCTCAGGGCTTGGAACAGCACCATGCTGCAGAGTTATGTTAGCGACCTTGAAGAAGCACTGCAGGAGGGACGCAATCTGATGACGGAGAAATACGCCTATATGATGAAACATACTTCTCCGGTGGAATATGAAGCCATTAAGGATCGGCTGCCGGTTCTGTCCGGCGAAAAAAATCAGCTCATCAACGAAATCGCCGCCGTACAGGTTAAATGGCTGGAGGCGCTTTCCCAGCGTTATCCCTGCGTCTGCGGCCACGGCAGGCTTATCCATTCCAGCCAAGAGCCCATCTTCGGCACATCGTTTGAAACCTACCTGAAAGGCGAACTCGCCACTTATTCCATGGAAACGCTGCAGCAATACCAAGCCTATGTTAAAGAATTGCTGTCCCAGGGGAAAAACCTGAATGAGGATGTGCTCAACTATACCTGTCTTGCTTACGGTTATACATCCATCGGCGATGCAGAACAGAAGCTGCGGGCCGGGATCTTTCAATAATTTATGTTTTGCTCTTTTGCCGGCTGTCTTATCATGGCCTCTACTTGGGCAACTTGATTCTAAATTCTCGTTCCGTCTTGATTCCATTGGCGTCCTAGTCATGGATTTACGCCAGGTATCCTCCTCACAAAAACATAAACTTTTTGGCGATATTCTTACCATTTCTCCCATGATACATTGTCTAATATCCGATTTTATATTTACAGACTAACAATTCCTATATGCTCAAGCAATATCTTCAAACCTATTAAAAACAGTATAATGCCGCCGGAAAGCTCGGTCCCCGATTTGAATTTTGCACCGAATATATTTCCGATTTTAACACCCAATATAGACAAAGTGAGTGTGATAATCCCAATGGAAAAAATCGCAGGGACAATATCCACATGAAGAAAAGCAAATGATACACCTACCGCCAGCGCGTCAATGCTTGTGGCCAGAGCAAGGGGCAACATTTTCGAACGTTTTAAGGAGGCTTTCTTTGTATAGGGACGCTCTCCGCCTGGACATTCTCTGTCCGTACATGTTTCAGCAGGACATTCCCTGTCAGTACAGCCTTCTTTTTAAAGCTTTCCGCAATCATTTTGCCGCCGATAAAGCAGAGCAAAGCAAACGCAATCCAGTGATCAAAAGTGATAATCTTATCGGCAAACTGTGTGGCAAGCAAATACCCGATAAGCGGCATAACCCCTTGAAAAAGGCCAAAGTACAAACCAATTATCAATGCTTTTTTTATAGTTGCCTTAGGCATGGCCAGCCCGGAGCAAATGGCTACGGCAAAAGCATCCATAGAAAGTCCAATAGCAATGAGGAATAGTTCAAATAGATTCATGGTACATCCTCCTTTACAGAATGTGATTTGCAAAAGAAAAAGCCAAGTATACTCATACGAGCATATACTTGGGCTTTTACAAAAATAAAGACCATGTATAGCTGTAGAAGTTATACATGAGTCTCGTTTTTTAAGACAAGCCAGACCGTTACCGATCAGTATGTTGACTTGCCACGCATATCTGCGCCAACTACTCCCTCATGGGCATTTAAAATTTTCAATAGTATATCATGGTTGTGTGAAGGTCAAGCGAAAACAATGATACACTAAAAGCACCAGCTGAGGCAATTCCCCGGATGGTGCTTAAATGTCAATATGGAGGGAGCATTTTTAGTGAGTATGGCGATGCTTGAAGCCATCCATGCCTAGGAGAATAAAACAGCGGCAAAAGAAGAGGCCGCCGCAGTAGCCGCAAAACTCCGGGAAATAAAACTCAAGGAAGCAGCTAAAAAAATCGAAGATGGAATCAACGAAACCCTAACATACATGGATTTCCCTTATGCT
>DHBS01000024.1:0-12607 GCA_002398825.1 Syntrophomonas sp. UBA4922
GCTTTACATGTTTTCGGAATCTCCATTATTGCAGGTTCCTCCTAACCTATTAATAAATCCTCAATATCTTTACGCGGCCTCTGGGGCGGACATTGGTCAGGATACCCCACCAGCAGCATACTTACGAATTTGTAGTAATCTGGTAATTCAAAAATTTCCTTAAGTTTTAATTCATCAACCAGCCTGCACCAACAAGTGCCAAGGCCCAAATCCATGGCAGACAGAACCATATGTTCAATAGCAATGCCGACATCTAAAAAAGCATTGGGAATATAGTTCTTCAGCTCCTTTCCGCTGGTATATAATGGATTAGAACTTAAGAGCGACAGATTCATCGCCATGTCATTCCTATCGACCGAACCGGAGTTTTTCAGTTCCTCCTGCAGATACTTAATATAGTCGGGCAACCAGCAGCGGAGGTCGGCATAACATAGAATAATCAGCGGGGCCCGCCTGACAAACATTTGGGCGCTCACATCTGCTACCAGCTCTCGTATCTTCGGTTCTTCTAACACAAGGAAGCGCCATGGCTGCCGGTTTGAACCCGAAGGAGCCAATCTGGCAGCATCCAGCAATTGAGCAATTTTTTCCTGTTCAACCGGAATTTCTTTAAATTTTCTTATGCTGCGTCTTTTTAAAATTGCTTCCCTTACATCCATACGTACACCCCTTGTGAACCTAATTTAAGAAGAATTGCTATGCTTGCTAATTACAGATCCCTGGAAACGTCCTTAAGAACCTTAATACCAGAGCTACTTCTATGTCGTCCTTCATAATCATCTTGCATTAATTAACCCTAACCGGGTTTAAGCGGCAGCTTACCATCAAGGGTTGTATCCTTCTCGTTGGCAATGAAACATTTCAAGCAAAAATCCAAGGTCCTTTAAGTTTATTAGTATGAATCGATGAATATCGTAGATGAGAATCTATATAGACGCAGTACACTGGCTATGGGATTATCTAAGCCTCCCCACCGATATTAGCTGCTCGGTCTGTTATACAACCATGCTGTCTGTCATTGAGGAAGAGCCAGTATTACGACGCAATTACCACCTCCCCACAAAATATAGTGTGTTTCCAGCTGCCTCTGGTAGCTTTAATAGCAATTATTGTGCCATTTCAATTGTTTAGGCCGGGTTCTTAACAAATATACAATCTTTGCCCATGCAATAATCTCAGCAAGCAGGTCTTGTGGCAGAATGGTTAAGGAACTGCAAAGATGTCGCTTCGAGGTTCCCGGGTATAATTTATCTTAGTTTTTATTCAGCGTCGGGCTAGTTGTATAGTATAGCGGACACCATCATACAATTAGGACACAATTATAAATGGCATATTCCCCCGCCGGGAATATGCCAAAATGTGTGGGAAGATCGACAATACAGGGGTTTGTCAAGCCTGGCCCGATATTTTAAGGTGCGTAAGATTTGCCCTGTATGTTATCTACTATCATCACAGAAGATTGATCATCCATGTTAAAATCATCTGCCAATCGGCACCGGGGGCCAGGGCCGGCCAAACTGCTCACTGGCACGCATTCCGCCTATGGTCCCCGCCATAATTAACTTGAACGATTCAAAACGCCATTCACCATCCATGTCGCGAACTACTTGCGATTCATAGCGGCCGAAAGAGTAGATGTCGGCAACATCAGGATTTTTGAAGGTTTGCCAGGAATACATGCAGCAATAAACGATAGCGCTGTTACTGGTTTCAAAATGAATCTGTTCGTTGGTACAGTAATGGGTTTGAGTTTTGGCCGCTCCCATAATTTCTTTAAGATGCGCCAGAATAGCATTCTTTCCGTCGAAATAATTGGGATAGACATCTCCCCAGCTAAGTTTGCCAGTCTGTGTAAAGCAGGATGCCATACCGACCGGATCCAGGTTATCGCAGCAGCGCATGTAATGGTACATACACTCTTTAATCGCCCTGATATCTTCCAACCTTTGAATACGTTCTTCCAGGGTATTTACAGGAGCATCTTTAATTAAAAACATTTTTCCTTCAACGACCTGTTTCATATAATTACTCCTTCCTCTCCTAATTACTGCCATTTGCAATCAAACCATTATGTATGCCTATAGATTAAAGGTATTTGACTATTATGCATATCGGGTAAAAGTACCATGCTTTAAAATCAATGCAAATGGTACGTATGGGTTATATTTATTCTTGTATTTGCTCGTTAATATGGATATTAGATCGAAAAATGAAAGAAAGGAGACATACAATTGTACAAATTTAACTTCACTGGAAAAGTTGCACTTATTACCGGGGGCGCAAAAGGGCTTGGTAAAGAATACGTTCAGACTTTTGCCGAACAGGGCTCGGATGTGGCAGTATTCGATATTGATGGACAGCTGGCCCGGGAGACAGCCCGTGAAATTGAAACCCTTACCGGCAGAAAAATCAGAGGCTTTGCGTGCGATGTTGGTAATGAAAAGCAGGTTATTGATTCCGTTGCCGCTGTAGTCAAAGAATTCGGAAAAATCGACCAGGTGGTAAACAATGCCGGGATTCTGCGTTATGGTGACGCCCTTGCGGATTGGGAAAAAGTCATCAATGTAAACTTGACCGGCACATTTCTGATGAATCGTGAGGTCGTTAAACAGTCTATGATGGTTCAGAAAAAAGGCAGAATTGTCAATATCTCTTCTATAGGAGGCGTATTGGCAACACCTGCCGGAGTCCAAAGCTATCATGCCTCCAAAGCCGGTGTTATCGCTATGACCAAGGCCCAGGCGGGAGAATGGGCCCCCTACAATATTTTAGTCAATTCTGTAGCACCCGGAGCTATCGCCAATGGCACCATGGGTGACAGCGCCGGCTCCTCAACGGCAGCTGATGATTATCAAGCCAAAAGCAGAAATCCTTTGAAGAGACGCGGTAAGTTTGGCGAAATGAGCGGCATACTAATTTACCTTTGTTCCGACGAAAATACTTACACCAATGGTCAGTTAATACTGGTTGATGGCGGTTGGGCCGGAATGATGTAATTCAGGCCAGAATTAATTAGCAACTTCTGATCTTGACCGATCATTTAATTGATTTGCAGAGATTTCAAACCATTATAGACTCCATCGCAGGATTACGCTTATCCATCAATTAGTTATCAACAAAGGAGAGATTGGTATGGAAAGAACTGCTGTTTTAGAACAAAAAATACATTACGCCTGGTTCATTCTTATAGCGTGTCTCGGCTTTTATTCGGTTCTAATAGGTATATGCGGCAATACCGCTGGTATATTTCTTGCTCCGGTGATGAATGATCTAGGATGGTCGAGAACTGCCGCCTCTCAGTATCTGGGCATTTGGCCATTGGTCGCCGCTGTTTCGCAACCGTTTGCGGGCAAGATCTTACAAAAGTATGATCCACGATATATATTGACCGCCGCGGTGACCTTGTTCTGTGTAGCCTATATGCTTACATCTCAGGCCACGCAGGTATGGCAATGGAACCTCTTTGGCGTGATATACGGCATAACTGCTACATTCTTTATGTACTTGGCAGTACCCGTGCTTATCAACGCCTGGTTTAATAAGAACGTCGGTTTCAATATCGGTCTGGCCTCAGCTATGTTAAGTCTGGTGGCTGCTTTCGCAGCGCCTATCGCCCAATCAATAATAACCGCTTACGGGTGGCAAACCGCCCGGCTTTATCTGGGGATGGCAGCTTTTGTCTTTTGCGTTCCAGTGACTTACCTCTTTGTACGTAAAAACCCAGAGATGCTGGGACTCAAGAAATATGGCGAGGATGAGGTTGTAGAAGAATCAGCCGCTGCGAATGCCCTCATCGTAGACCACGCTGTTTCCTTAAAACGCGCCGCCGCAAATCCTGCCTTTTACTTGATCATACTTATAGCCTGCGTTTTCACGTTGTGCGCAACCTTCTTTCAGCAGATTCCCACATATGCCGCTAAAGGCCCGCTGGGAGCCGCCGCCGGTGCTATGGCGGTGTCAATCATTATGGTAGGCGGTATTATCGGCAAATTCATTTTGGGTTATGTCTCCGACCGCTTCGGCGCTACGGTTGCCGGCACCTTTGCTTGTCTCTGCGGCGCTGTCGGTATATTTATATCATTCAAATCAGGCAGCGCCATATCTCTGTTCTACATAGGCATGGCCATTTTCGGTATGGGATATGCCGCGCTTTCTGTCATCAACCCGATGCTTACCAAGCAGAGCTTTGGCATCAAATACTACAGCGAAATTTACTCTTGGATCATTATGGCTATCTTTTTGATGAGTTCAGTGGGTCCTACCTTGTGGGCGCAAATATATGACAGAACCGGGGGCTTCACATTGGCTTTCATCATTGTAACCGGATTATATATTGTGGGTGCACTTGCCATCCAGTTTATTATGCCCAGTGCCAAAAAGACCTGGGACTTAAATGAAAGTCCACAGGACCACATCACATCAGCCTAGCAGATAGTACGCTGGAGAAGCAAAAGAAATGAACCGCCCCCCATTTAGTTAAAGTAAGTAGTAATATGAACTGCAACTGAATGGGGGGTACATATATAAATATTGGCAAAACAACCTCGCATTGAGGTGCAAACACATCATAAACACGATTCATTAATTTGCTTTGCTCAAGCTGGACATGATCGGGGCAATTGGTACGCTTTATGCAATACTTCGTTGCAGACGAGTAACGGAAGCATCAACTTGGCAAGAAAAGAAAGAAGGGATTTTTCATGAAACTATTCACAAAATGCAAAATAGGTAAAATGCCACTAAAAAACCGTATCGTTATGGCGCCTATGGGTACCAGTTCTGACAGCGACGGCGGATTTTCAGCACGCACTATTCGTTACTTTGAAGAGCGGGCCAAAGGCGGCACAGGTCTCATCATCACGGGAAGAATGGCCTCAATCACAGATTATGAGGGATTTTCGCAAGGAGCGTTGACGAATTATCACCATGTTTCACGGTTGAGTTCCCTGGCTGAACATGTACACATGTATGGCGCCAAGCTCTGTGTGCAAATCGGTCCCGGTTTGGGGCGCCTCATGGGTAAGGATCCATACAATGCTCCTTATTCCGCCAGTGCTATTCCTTCATTTTTCTTTCCTAATCTGACTTGTAAAGTTCTGACCGCGGATGATATTAATAAGATTACCGACAGGGTCGGTTATTCAGCCAAATTAGCCAAAGACGCAGGCGCAGACGCGGTGGAGATGCACGCTTATGGCAGTTACCTGGCAGATCAGTTTTTGACTCCAGTCTGGAATAAGCGCACCGATCAATACGGCGGCAGCTTGGAAAACCGCACCCGTTTCCTGGGTGAGTGCATTGAGGCGGTGCAAAGATACTGCGGCCCGGACTTTCCCCAAATCGTAAAATTTACGCCTACTCATATGTATCCCGGATTCCGCGAGCTGGAAGAAGGGGTTGAAATCGCCAAGCTGCTTGAGCAATGGGGAGCGCATGCCCTGCATGTAGACACCGGCTGTTACGAAGTATGGTACCGCCAGATCCCCACTGTATACCAGCAGCCTGGCTGTCAGGTATTTGCAGCCGAAGCGGTCAAAAAGGCTGTAAATATCCCTGTAATCACGCAAGGCAAACTGAGCGACCCTATTTTGGCAGAACAAGTTCTGCAAGAGGGCCAGGCTGATTTCATCGCCCTGGGCCATCAGCATCTCGCAGATCCTATGTATGCCAGCAAGGTCAAGGAAGGGCGCTATGATGACATCGTGCCCTGCATTGGCTGCAACGAATGCCTGCGTTTGGGCGGCTTGGGCAGGCACTACACTTGCGCCGTCAACCCTGAATGCCAGCATGAAATTGATTTTCCGCTTACAATGGCGAAAGAAAAGAAATCAGTCTTGGTCATCGGCGGGGGCCCTGGCGGTATGAGCGCCGCGGTGACTGCCGCCCGGCGCGGATTTGAGGTAGAACTCTGGGAAAAAAGCGATAAACTGGGGGGTTTGCTGCTCGCCGCAGGTGCTCCCGATTTTAAGAAGGATGTTCTTAAATATGTCCAGTACTGTATAACACAGGTCAACAAACTGGGCGTGATAGTAAGGTACAATAAAGAAGCAACGGCAGCGGATATTGCCAAAGCACGCTTTGATAAAACAATCATCGCGACTGGCGCCAATCCTTCAATCCCTTCTATTCCTGGCATCGAAAACGCCAATCCTGCTGCCGATGTTCTCCTCGGCAAGACAGATGCCGGTGAAAAGGTGGTTGTCATCGGCGGCGGGCTGGTAGGCTGTGAAACCGCATTAGATCTGGCGTACAAAGGTAAAGAAGTCACCATCCTGGAAATGCTTCCCAGCCTACTTGCTACCGCCGTCGAAGCTAAGAATAACGCTACGAGTTTGCGTGATATGGTTAAGGAATCCGCTATAAACGTAATTACTGGCGTTAAGACGAAAAACATAGCTATTGATTCTGTCACCTATGAACTGGATGGCGAAGACGTTACTATTCCCAGCGATACCGTGGTCATAGCCACCGGTTACACTTCCTGCGGCGGGATCGGTGAAGAGCTTGAGCAGATGGGATTCGATATAACTGTGATCGGTGATGCTGTGCAACCCGGCAAGGTAGTTGACGCTGTGTCCGGCGGCTATCACGCTGTCCGCATCATGTAAAATAACAGAATACCTCTTGCGTCACTTATCAATAAAATCACCCCTTAAAGCAGATGAGATTCTGCCTTAAGGGGTGTTCTTAATTGGGGATAATGGTTTTTCTCATCCGTGCATGGCTCTAAATTTTTTAATAGCCAGGGTTTTGTTATTTACATCGAGTTTCTGATAGATGTTTTGCATATGACGCTTAACGGTGTGCTGTGAGATAAATAGCTTATCAGCAATGGAGCTTTGGTTTTCTCCATTTTCCAGCAGGCGTAAGACTTCAATTTCCCTTGCCGAAAGCAGACTTGATCTTTCTGCCCGATCGACAATATATCCGCTGTAAAAAGACAATATATGATCCAAATATTCTGGCTTCATATCAAGCAACCCGCTTTTAAGCATAGGCCTAATAAAGTCGGTATTCTCTACAAACGGCATAATAACGTCATCTTCCATTCCTATGTCAATAGCTTTTTGCAGTTCCTTTACACCTTCATCCAACCCATATAGATGATATTTTGCCACCGCGCTATATATATGGTTATGAATGAAACCCAGCTGAAATTGCAATTCGCTGAAAAAATCCGCAAACCGTTCGGTCAGCATTTCCAGCCCGATATAATTGCCGGACAACAATATAGCCTTGCCATTAACGATGTAATTGAAAGCAATGCGTTTAAAGATAGAATTATGCTCTATATTATCGCTCCTCAGCCACTTGGGAATATTACAATATTGGTTCAGGCAGGCATAAATATAGCCTAAGGCATTCTCTATCACATATAAGTTGATAGTATTTTTCTCGGTTTTTTGCATTATGGTCAGTTCATCTAATATGGTACGAAGATCTTTTTCCCGTTTTTGTAAAATGCACAAGCGGGCCAGCGTTAATTTTGCACATACGGCGATACATAGCTGATTGCAGGTATTCGCCTTGCAGATCGCCTTTTTGGCGTTTAACTCTACTTGTTCCAAATCTCCGGTTTCCAAGGCATATTCTGCCATAGCGAGATAGTCGCAGCCCATTCCGGAACCATTAGTAACTTTGATATAGCTTTCAAAAGCTGTCGATAGAATATCAACGGTTTTTTTATATTCACCTTTTTTATTGTAGTAAGCATATGTGAAATGCGGAGAGCTATAAGTTAACACCCCTTTTTGATTTCTAGTTATAGAGTGTTCCTCTCCCAGAAGTTCCAGCGCTTTACTGGCATAATTCATTATGGCCTCGGCATCATTGAAGGCTACGGTTGTAAAATTGAGATTGATTTCCGCCAAAATCTGATTTTGTGAATAATTGGAGTGGGTATGAGTCAAGAAATACTGTTCCATTGATTCCAGCATATCTGTGCCAAGCTGTTTATCCACATCCAGAATAACAAAAAAAATGTACTTAAGCGTGGCCATCGGATATTTATACTTCTGCTCATCGGTGGCCGAGCTGAATATCTGAAACAGCAGCTCCGTATCTATAGAATTTATACTTGTAATATCCGCCATTTCGAGTTCTTTAAAGATATTTTCATAGTCTTTAGCCATGTACAGATATTTAAAGGCATTGGCATGATCACCCTTGAAGGAATACCATTTCCCGGCGCGATGTATTACGCTGTCTACATTTATATCCCAACCGGATTTCTCCTTATGAAGAAAATCAAGAAATATTTGATGAAATTTATAATTGCCCTGGTTATCCAATGAAATGAATCCATTCTCACGGCTGAGCTCATCTAGTTTTTCTATAGCGGTGATATCTTCCAGAATGTAAGCCGCTTGCTCCGCCGTAACAATATTGAACAGAGCAAGCTTAAAAAGCATTATCTTAGTTTCAGTATTATATTTATCAAAAAAGGACGATTTCAGCATTTTATTAACTGAGTTATGATATTCCAAATTATAATTGTGTGCAAAATTGGTCACCATCAAATACACAACCGCAATCCATCCACATGAAGCAGCACATATTTTTTGCTTTATCCGATCATCACCTTTAAATTTAACCAACTCGAAATAGAGCTTAATCTCGTCCTCGGTAAAAGAAAGATCCGAAGTTTGAATGAACAAACAAATTCCCTTCATAGTGAGTTCCTCGATATCCACCTGAGGAATCCCCCTGCTAATAATGACGATATGCAGCCATGGAATTTTTGCCAGGGCCAGCCTTTTTAAAAATAAATCGATTTGTTCATTCTCAACCAAGTGGTAATCGTCAATGACTACAACTGTATCCTGCTTCATTTCAAAGTCTTGAATGAAATCAATCATTCTTGATATCTCTATACTGTTTTGGGGAAAGCCACGCTCCGCAAATATATTGGCAATATCAGGAAAGTGCTTATAAAATTCTTTTACGACTAAATACCAGAAGTATTCACTTGCGGTAATCATGACCGATTCTGACATAGTTGTCCAGATATAGGGTGACCGGCAATTTGTCAAGAAAGTCCTTACAGCAGTAGTTTTACCGTAACCAATAGGTGCGGACACGATGGTAAGAGGATATTGTAACAAACCATGCAATTTTTCATCGACACGTTCTCGCTTGAGTACTTTTAGTGCTGGTTCATTTTCACGCATTACATATCCTTCCTAAAAAACCGGACTTTACAAAATTGAAATATCATTCTCCTCAAAATTTTTGAAATGATGGCTAGCGCCTATACAGTTTTTTAGCAAGTAATGTGCCATTTCAGTTACATCGGCACTTTAGATCTAAAATGTAATATCCTGCAAGTGATAAGAACCGCCGAGGGGGTCTTGCTACAAATCTGATTGAGGAAATACGAAGCTATATATCCCGGGTTTTTACCTGTCAATCCGGCCCGATTATCGAATTTCTTTATTACCGGGTCGGCTGTACAATATCCCGGACACCATCCTACAATCAGGACATGATATAAAATGTTGTAGTATCGCTCAGAAAATATCACAAAATCTGGAGAAAACCAGCCTTGATTCGTCTCGGCAGTTTCGGTTAATTGGGCTGGATAACTGATATCCCGCTACCCGGCAGAGCAGGCAGTTCGTGATGAAAGAGCCAAAGAAAAAAGCATCTTTCCTGGCAAATGATGCTCTTCAAAAAATGCTTTTATGACTGCAGAATAAGGTTTTTATCGCGGGCCGCAAACTATTTGCCGGCCATTTTGTTCAATATTATTATTTTGCTGGTGGCGGTGGCGATCAACCGCTTAGAGGAATCAAAGGACTCCCCCCATAGGCTAATGATACTTTTACCCTTGGATTTTAAATAAACTTTGACGGTTAAGGTATCCTCTGCAAAAATTGGCCGGTGGTAGCTTACATTGAGATCTAAGCTGGTGATCTCAAATTTGCCGGTTTCCAAGATAGTCAGGGCGCCAAAGGCATTATCAAAAGCGGCCGAGATAAAACCGCCCTGCATACACTTCCATGGATTCAAATAAATGTCCATTACCGGGAAATCGTATGTGATGCTTTCATTTTCAATATGCTCTACGAAATTCGGTTGCATCAGTTTGGCGCAGGGGTTGGCCACATCCTTTAATCGATCCTGTAAAGGGCTCTTGTCGGTATGTCTGGTCAAAATAATTCACTCACTTCCCAATAAATTCGCATAAAGGTTGCCATCCCACCACAGCCGGTCCGCTCTCAGAATTAAACAGTAACCGTGTGTCCGCGTTGGGTTAAGAACCCCTGAAATAGGAGTTCCTATTCAAGGAAACCTATTTTAGGGGTTCCAAAGGTAATTGTAGAATAAAACAGAACTGATTTAATTGCCGAGTATGGTTACCGCAGCCAAACTATAGGAAGGAATTCCTCCCATGTTATGGGTGATGCCCAGTTTGGCGTTTTGGATCTGTCTTGGGCCGGCTTTACCCTGTAACTGCTTGTAAACTTCATAAATCATGCGCAGTCCGCTGGCGCCGGTCGGGTGGCCAAAGCATTTCAATCCGCCGTCGGGCTGGCAGGGAATCTGTCCGTTTAGATCGTAAAATCCGGATTCAACATCTTCCCGGGCTCTCCCCCGGGGAGAAATCTGCAGGTCTTCGTAAGCGGTAAGCTCAGTGATGGAGAAGCAGTCGTGGACTTCCATCATGCTGATTTCTTGGCGGGGATTCTTGATTTCGGCTTCTTCGTAAGCCTTGATTCCCGCCCGGTAAGTCGACTCTACATGAGCACCGTCCCAGGTATTAAAGGCTGATTCCTCACCAGAGGTGGCCGCGATTTGCATCGCCTTGATATAAATCGGGTCTTTTCTGAGTTTTCTGGCTATTTCAGGGGTTGTGACAATAGCACAGGCTGCCCCGTCACTCACCCCGCAACAGTCAAACAGTCCCAACGGAGATGCAATGATGGGAGCCTTTAATACATCTTCAATGGTTATTTCTTTTCTGAGGTGGGCCTTGGGATTCAACATACCGTTATGATGGCTTTTCACCGATATATGGGCCAGAATCCGTTTGCCTTCTTCAGGATCGATGCCATATCTGGCGAAATAACCGTTGGCCATCTGGGCGAATTCGCCCGGAGCAGTTGAATTCGGACCGATCAGTCTTCTGACTGTACCCATCTGTCCGGGAGGAAGCCCGCCAAAACCAGTGTCTTTCAACTTTTCCACACCCAGTGCCAGAGCTATGTCGTAGGCTCCGGAGGCAACTGCATAACATGCCCCGCGAAATGCTTCAGTACCGGTAGCGCAGTAATTCTCGGTCCTGGTTACAGGGGTATAAGGCATTTTTAAGGTTGAATTCAAAATGATGGCGCTTTTGCCCAGCGAGGTTTCATCAACACTGCAGCCCATCCAGGCCGCGTTAATATCCTTCTTCTCAATGCCGGAGTCTTCCAGAGCTTCTAAGAAACAATCCAATATCAAGTCATCAGCACTTTTATCAAAACGTTCGCCGAATTTGGTACAACCCATACCAATAATAGCAACTTTATCTTTTATACCACTCATTATTTAACCTCCCTAATGATGTGTTTTATCACCGCGTTAACTTAGGCTTCTACCGCAGGAACCGCCTTCCAGTAATAGAAGTGAATAGAGCGATTGGCATCGTAGTATTTTCTTCTAAAGGTCATGGTTACAGACATGCCCACTGATAATTGTTTGGGATCACAGTCGGTCAGGTCTAACTGATGCCTGCCGCCGCCTTCAAATTCAACAATGGCGTAACTCTGGGGAGGATTGGGCGTAAATGCAAGATTATCGGAGGTATAGGAGATCACTGTGCCCTTCTTGTCTGCAAATCGATATAATTCCATCTGGTCGACAGCTTCACAGGCAGGATTTACACAAACTCTTGATACCGGATACTGAACCGTTCCACACTTCAGGCATTTGGACCCGGACAAACTTAAAATGGAGTCGCGCAACCGCCAAGTCTGCGATAACTGGGTGGGAGGAACATGCTCACCGCGAATGCCTGTTTCCACCGGCAAAATATCACGGAATACCAGGTATTGAATATAGTTGGTCAAATCGGCTTTGATATTGAGGTAGCCTTTTACCCCTTTAACATGTTTGATGTCGTTGATTTTGTCGGTAACCTGGAAATACAGTGCATCACAGCCGTTCCCGAAGCTGGCCACCAATATCTTATCGCCCGGTTTGGCTTCCTGCAGAACATTGACAAACATCATCAGCGAATAAGCAGAACCGGTGCTGCCTACGACGGCCTGCAGATCATCGGCTATTTGACTTGGATCCATACCCAGCTTCTTGGCCATTGCGGCTACATCCCGGCTGTTGGGGCAGGGGTAAATAACTTTGCTGAAGTCTTTGATATCAAGATTATACTTTTTAAGCAGACCCGAGATAACTTCGGGGATCATTTTAAAATAGCCCTCATCCCGGACCCATCTCGGTTCCCAGGTCTTGCCAAAGCGGTCTTTTTCATCGCGGCGGATATCCACAAAGTCATAACTTACGGAATAAGAGCCTTCAAAGGAAGCCACAACGTCTTTGTCACTCACCAGGAAGGCTGCTGAGCCATCGCCAAAAGCTGATTCTTCAGGGCTGGCCGGCTTGCCCA
>DHBS01000024.1:12779-13185 GCA_002398825.1 Syntrophomonas sp. UBA4922
TTCAGGGCTGGCCGGCTTGCCCAGGCGCATATCGGAAGCAGTGACCAGGGCCTCTTTTGCGCTCTGTGCCTTCACTGCATCCAGGGCGGCGATAAGAGCTGCGGTTCCAGACTTAAGCGCGCCGGCAACATCGGCAGTACGGACAGCATCGCCCAGCCCCAGGGCTGTGGAAACAATACCTGCGTTTTGTCTTTCCTTATAAGGCAAGGTGCTTGAAGCCAGGTATAAAGCATCAATATCGGTTTTGTCCAGATTGCCCATGCAATCCATACCGGCAGCCACAGCCATAGTAATGGCATCTTCATCGAAGTTGGCTACAGATCTTTCGCCTTTACCGCCAACCGGGCTAAACCATCCTATCGCCTGGGCGATAACTTTGCGGTTCATGCGGTAACGGGGAATATAA
>DHBS01000024.1:13318-25696 GCA_002398825.1 Syntrophomonas sp. UBA4922
CATGCGGTAACGGGGAATATAAGCACCAAATGATTTAATACCTATCATATTTCTTTCAGACTCCTTGTTTATAATATTTAGGTTTTTAGGATACCTATAAACCTGATAATACCGGGATTTATCCCTAATACTCAGACCATTCGTGGCCGGTCTGAAATTTAGCCCGCCACCCCTTTTTATGGGTATAAAACAATCATTTCGATCCGGCATTGCTTGAGAAATTACTAACAAGCATCAGTCCCAGAAGGGAATATGACCACGTCATATTCCCTTCCAGTAATAATTAAATGTACTTAGATCTTAACGTCGTTCCAAACCGGGAATTTGGGCAGACTTGCAAAGTCTTCACGGATCGGGCCGTCTTCGGTAATATGAGCGCATCTCCGGGCTGCTGCTTTATGGCCTTCCCAATCGGCCAGGGCGTAGAACATCAATTTCTGGGCATATAATGAGCCTTCGGCATGGATGGTTCCGCTCACCCGGAAGCCGTCTGTCAATTCCCGGGCCAGGTATAATGCTTTCATTCGGGCTATACCGGAACTTCCAGCTTTTCCGGCCATGTATTTATCCAGCAACCCTCTGGTTTCAGAATTGTAGAGGTCTTTCGGTGACGGGATTGTGGAAAGAATCCCTCCGGCAATGTCATGCAGTATTTTTATAGCCGCATGATAGTTGTCGGCAAAGAAGAACTTGGTGCAATTTGAATACATCGGGTTCGGATATACCATTCCGGAATATTCATCGCGAATAGGGTTCTGGCCGGCACAATGGCCCAAAGCTTGAGAAGTCTCGGCATAGAATGACAGCCAGGACAGCTTGTCTTTAATATGAGAGGCATTTTCCAGCCCCATATATTCAGACAGCAATTTGGCGGTTCCCAATATGATTTCCAAGTCCGCAATCTTATAAGAGTCGCCGCTCAGTCTGTGGAAGTTGGTAAACATGGCGGTATATTCAATGGCATATTCGTATTCGCCTTTCAGGAATACTCTTTCCATGGGAATGAATACGTTGTCAAATACAACGATGGCGTCGGCTCCATAACGGCTCCCATAAATGGGGTGTTCAATCAAGTCTAAATTGGTGGCGTCATGCTTGGCCTGAATCAGTTTGATGCCTTTGGTGCCAGGCGAAATGGCAAAGGCCACCGCATAAGCTTTATCTTTTTCCGTCATGTTGCGGCAGGGCAGAACCACCAGCTCATTGGTAAACGGGGCATAAGTGATATGATTCTTGGCTCCGCTTACCACGATTCCGTCCGGCCTTTCCTCCACGATGTGAACGTAAGAGTCCGGATTGGACTGTTGGTGAGGTCTTAAATGACGATCACCTTTTACGTCGGTCATGCACATAACCAGTGATGAGTCATTGGCTTTCAAGGATTTTCTGAATAGTTCCACGCGCTCCGAGTAATTGGTGCCCAGTTCAGCATCGATTCTATGGCTGACAGATGTCAAGGCATGCAGTGAATCAACCCCGGCGAATTTAGCTCCGCCCGGCAGTCCGACACAGACGCGGGAAAGAGTCTTGATCAGTTCAGCTCTTCTCATCAAGTCTTCTGAAGAGGTGGGGGGCTTAAAAGTAAAGGCATAAGGTGTGCCATCATCATCTATTTCGTTAAACAGATCATAGTATTCGGGCATCTGCGCCACCCTGTAATCCATAGCACAGAGTTCTATACCGGACTTGAGAATCGGGTCCTCAAACATAGTCGTGCCATTATACTTTTTGCCGTCAAAATATACTACTCTTTCATCTTTAAGACTTTCCATGTATTCTTCAGCAGTTCTAATTGCCATCTTGTTTCCTCCTTGCCTGAATAATTACAGTATTATTTTTATTTTGAGTTGAGTACAGAAATAAAGCGGATGTTCAATATTCATGTATGTCATAAATAATTAAACCTAAAAACACCCCCCGTTAAATGAAGTGCATCACCCTTCACATATCATCTAATTGCTTTTGAGGCTGCCGTGAGCATGGAACAAACCATATATTCACGTATTAATGCAATATTCATACCATGTTTTTCAACACGCTCAGCCCGGGGGCATATTTAGGCAAAAACCTGCATTTGGCGCTGAATGACAGCCGGGTTGCTTGAGAATTATTATTGCCGCCAGCTCTTTAAGGCGGGATGGAGATAGTCCGGGATGTAATTTAGAAATTCCGCGGGCCATATCTGCTGTCTCATGGAGCAGCCGTTCGGACACTGTACGCCATACCGGACGAATTTTCAGCCATCGCATCCGCCATGATTTTCAAGGTCTGTACCCTGTGTTCTTAGCTTGTACCCGTCTCCAAAAAAATTCCGTACCGCTACCTAAATAGCGGTACGGAATTTCATGATTTTGACTGGCCGGCGATACGGCCCCATATCGGGTATGTTCAAGCCTGTCCGGCTTACTTTGCCGGCATATCATCAGTCATGACACTTGTCTTGACTTTACCGCGATAGAATTACAACATTGCTGATACCAGGCGCGCCGTAAACCTGAGTTAAGGCAGTCTTGGGCTGCTTGGGCATCTGATGAAGACCGGCTTCGCCGCGCATCTGCAGGCAAACCTCATATACCTGTCTTAAGGCAGAGGCGCCAATGGGCTCACCGTTGGCAATAAGTCCACCATCGGTGTTTATCGGCAAGCGGCCGGTAATTTTGGTTTCACCATCCTGGATCATTTTGGTCTGCTCCCCGTCTTTGCAAAGGCCGGTTTCAGCCATATGCATGATCTCATGGGCAGACTCGGTATCCTGGAGCTGAGCCACTTCTATTTCATCAGGGCCGATGCCCGCCATTTCATAGGCTGCCTGAGAGGCCAGTACTACAGGTGTGGGGGCATCTTCCAAAGGCTTCGCGGGGGTAAACACTTCCAGAGATCCAAAGGCTCTGGTACGCAGGGCAATACCTTTGATATAAATCGGCTTGCTGGTATATTGTTTGGCTATGCTTGCTTTACAGAGCACTACCGCAGCCGCCCCTTCTCCCGGCGAACATAGCATGTACTGGCGCAGGGGATTCGACAGCATGGTTGAGTTTTTGATAGCCTCGTAATTCAGGCCGTCACGGCGCCAGGCTTTGGGGTTGAGAGTTCCATTGTGATAGTTTTTCTCCGCGACGCGAATGAGGCTGTCTTCTGTGATATCATAGTCATGCATATAGCGTTGGGCCTTCATGGCGAAAAATTGCACTGTAGCCAGAAAACCAACGTCTTGATACCATTGTTTCAAACCATAGTCCTGAACCGTGGTTAAGAACATTCCTCTGGGATGCTTGTCAAATCCAACCGCCAGGGCTATATCAGCTATTCCCGATTTGATTGCCATACAGGCTGCTCCCAAAGAGCTGCCGCCGGTTGCGCATCCGTTATATAAGTTGTTAAAGGGCACTCCGTTGGGTCCGAGCTTGCCGCACAGTTGATCGGCTCTGCCGCCGTCCCTGGTGCCGCCGGCTGCATACTGAACATCTTTCCATTCAATGCCGGCATCCTGCAATGCTTCCCGAATCGATTCAAGGCCCATATCTAAAGCGGTTTTATCTCCAAATCTTCCAAATGGGTGTTGGGCTATGCCTATAACTGCTACACCTTCCAAATCATTTACCTCCCTTAAACATATGCTTGTTTCACATGTGTATTATTGATCCTTTTCAATCACAAACTGGCTCAATGACTGCAGCAGACGGTCTTTACACAGGTTTGAAAGCATAGATCATGGTTTCAGTTCCATCCGGCTCAACCCGGAAGGGCACTATTACCATCTCCATATCCATTCCAATTTTTAATTCGGATGCATCATTGACCAGCAGACGTGACTCCACTCTTACCTGACCCGGCAATTCAACATAGCCTATAAAGTACTCTTTAAAATCCTTGGGATCTTTGTAGTCGTTAAGGCCTTTGGTCCAATAATTCTGTGAAGTCCAGGTCCACAGGGTTCCCTTGGTTTTCAGTTCAATGTCTTTCAGACTCGTGCCGCCGCACTTAGGGCAAGCGGTGTTTATCGGAAAAATAACATTGCCGCAATCATTACACTCATTCGCCTTCAACTTGGGTTCAGCGGCCGGCCATGTAAAAAGGTCAGCATCAATAGGGACTTGTTTTTGCATTTTACCGTCTCCTTTCTGGGTTCGAAGTTAAAATCTTGGCTTCATTTTATAGTTGTTAATATAAGCTTCAATATCTTCCACGCCGGAGGCAAACCTGACTCCTTAATAGTCGAATATGGCGTTATCGAAATCCACTTCGGTGGAGTCTGAACTCACAATCATGCTGGCAGTACTGATGATTGCGGGTACGATATTCTTTACATAGTACCTGGTTGCCACCACTTTACCGTTGTAGTAATTGTAATCATAATGGTCTTGGCCATTTTCTTTAGCTTTCTTAGCAGCCAGCAGAGCCTGGTCGAGCAATAGGCGCCCGGCAAACAACTGTGCGGTTGCGGTCAGAATCTTGCAGGCATAGAAGGAAAGGGTGTCCTGATTCTTTTCCAGGTCGGTTTGCCACTCTTTGACTTTTTCCACAATACCGCGATAGGCCTTATAGGCTTCGTCCATGATGGCAAATTCGCGGGCAAATACTTGTGATGATTGGTTGTTTTCGATAAAGGCAGCTATTTCGTCGAGGGCTTTCTGGAATGGCACCCCCTTGCCCATAGTCATCTTCCGGGAGATCAAATCCCAGGACTGAATGTAATTGGTGCCCTCAAGTATGCTGGTGATTTTGCAGTCTCTGGCAATGTGAGCCACCGGGTATTCTTCACTGTAGCCATACCCGCCATAAACCTGAATAGCATCGGCAGCTACATTCCAAACCTCGTCAGTGCAATATGCTTTGGCCAGCGGAACCAGTATGGCCAGATTGTCAGCCGCGGCTTTCCTGACTTCGGGATCGGCATGATGTTTACTGATATCCACAAAGTAATTGCCTTTGTAAACCAGAGCGCGGCCGGCTTCAGCTATGGCCTTGCCGTTCAAAAGTTTCCTTCTGATGTCGGCATGTTCAATGATGCGAACCCGTTCGCCTTTGCTGTTGTAGCCCTGAACCCTCTCCGCCGCATAATCCCTGGCATTATAGGTGGCATTGGCTGATAAGGCGGTGGACCACAGGCCGTTGCCCAGGCGGGATGAATTGACCAGATTGAATATGATCTTCATGCCGTCGCCTCTGCCGCCGTTCTGCAGCGGGTCGATGCCCACTCTCCAGCCCCGGCAGCCGTCATTGTCGCCATAGCTTAAAGCGCAGGTAGGCTGACCATGCAGACCCATTTTATGTTCCACCGAAGTTACCTCAAAATCATTGGGCTCCATAGTGCCGTCTTCATTAACCCAGATTTCCGGCAGCATAAACAAGGAAACACCGGGTGTACCGGGCAGTGCGCCTTCCACTCTGGCCAGACACATTATGATATTATTCTCAGTCAAGGGGTGGCCGGCGCAGGAAATGAATATTTTTTGACCTTTTAATTTATAGATGTCCGGGTCATCGGTCGGATAAGCCCTGGTCAGCAAATCGCCGACATCGGATCCGGCGCCGGGTTCGGACAGGCCCATACCTCCGCTCCATTTTCCAGTCAGAAGATTGGGCAGGAATATCTTTTTGGTTCTCTCACTGCCAAAGCGGGCAATTATATCGGTTACCTTGGAGGACAGGGAAAAATACATCTGAAAATCGCAGTTGGCGGCCTGGAACATCTCACGGCAGGCCGAGTACAGGGTTTCCGGCAAGGTTACGGCTTCCGGATCGGGGTCCGCATTGGAATTGCCCCAGCCATTGGCCTGTATCATGTCCCACAGAGCCTGATAGGAAGGCGGTACGATTACTTTGCCGTCAACCAGTTTGGCCGGGTTTTTGTCAGCATCTTCATAAGCAGGCTCCAAAGCCTCTTTAGCCATTTTGCGAGCCGTATTTAAGAGCGGCTTGATTTCGTCTTTGGTATAAGCGCTGTACTTCTCGCAAGCAAAAATATCTTCGATAGGCAGCCACTCTTCAAGTATGAATTCTAGATCTCTGGTGTTTTTATACGCAAAATTTGAACCCATTTATTTCATCCTTTCCGATACTATGAATATTTTCGTCCTCCGCTCATGGCAAATTCCAACAATACTATCGATCTCAACCGGGTTATCTAAAAATAATATGTGTTCTAGCATATATCCCCGATATTCGTGGTCAGCCTTAATCCAAACAACGCCCGGCAAAATCAAGTACAGTTAAAACCCTGTCAACCACTCCCTTCAATTTTCCGGGAATTTTATCTTTCATAACCGTTTCCCATGCTATATTGCCACTTACAGGACGTATCAATCATACTGACCATACTGACAATGATATAATCCATGTATTAATTAGGTATTAATCAACTCTAAAACCCTAACCCAGCTATATAACGGCTTTATTCATAGTTTTGTGCTGTGAAGTTTCAGAAGGTTTACGTTTCTCGAAAAATGCCTTTCTTCCTTCAATATGCTCGCTCCCGAATATACACAGCCCCTGAGTCCTGGCTTCCGCAATTATGGTACCGTCAAGGCCTAATTGTCCTGCTAGCTCTAGATTCACTTTAGCCAAGGCCATGGCTTTCGGAGCATTTTTAGCTAATTCATCGGCAATTGCCATGGTTTCTTCAACGACCTTGTCCGCAGGGAATACATTATTAACCAGACCTATGCGAAGTGCCTCGGCGGCATCTATTATTCTTCCGGTTAAAGTCAGTTCTTTGGCCTTCTGGAGGCCAACCAGTCTGGTTAAGAGGTAACTGACACCGCAATCCGGCACTAATCCAACCTTTAGGAAAGCCATCGAAAATTTTGCCTTTTCTCCCGCGTAAATCAGGTCACAGGCAGTTGCCAGGCTCAGCCCAGCTCCCATAGCGTAACCTTCAACTAAAGCAATGGTTACTTTGCTCAATCCGTCAATGAATTGCATTATCTGAGCAACTTCTTCAATATACTCATTGCCTTCGATGGGGGTTTTCAGCGCTCCTAGTTCGGCAAGATCTCCGCCGGTAGAGAAACTGCGTTCTGTTCCCTTAATAACAATCACATTAACATCGCTTTCATTTGCTTGGTGCAATTTATCGATCAAGGCAACCCTGACCGGCAAACAAAGACTATTTAAAGTTGTAGGATAATTGATTTCAATAATTCCTACCTTCTCTTTCTGTTCAAAAGTTACAATGGACAAGTGCTTCACCTCCGTAAATTCCTGAATCAGTTGCAAAATATAAACTAATAATCTAAAAGCTCACCAAAAAGGTTAAGCAAGACTTATTTGTGACTACCGCATAAGATTGGATGGTCACAGCGTCTACCTCAATCTTCACCTCCATTTAGGACTACTGGTTAATATTTGACCGACAATATTGCAATTTGTATGCCAACTCGGCGGGAGAGAACCACAGGCCCGGGAAGATGTTTTTCCAGGTGTTGACAGCATATTTAAAACGGCTATATGGAAGCTTTTGAGTCCATTTACTGCTGTTTTCAAAGGACCACGGAGGCGAAATCTCCTCTTTAGAGCGCATAATCCGGGCCCGGGCCAACCCGCCCGGTTAAGGGCTATTCCGGGTGATTAGCCGGATCTCAGCAAAAAGAAGAAATAAAATAGGGCACTCTGCCCTACTTCATAAGCTGTTGGCCATTTAGGAAGAATATGTTTATCCTTAATATTCCTTCTGTTCTTCTGGGCTTAATTTTACCCGGTCGAATCATCAAGAAGGATGACTTCGATCCAGCCCGGTTTGAAGCCATCGGTTTTGGTCCGGGCGAGGGGCGCTTGGAGATTTCGCCAGGCAGTGGAAACCGATGGGGAAGATGAAGTTTGGCTTTAGTTAAAAAGGCATAGCAAGTGATAATCCGGCCAAGGTTCCTATAGCGCAACAGTCCGGTTTATGCCTGAATGTAGAGAACCATGTCAAGATATTGATCTAAGTATTGACCGGGATACGGTTATGAAATGCAATTTCCAAACAAAACGTCCGATATTTTGGAAGTTGTCCGATTTAAGACACATCGCCCGGTGGTTAATTTTCAGCCCAACCAACTATTACCGAAGCAAAACTATAATTAAGCTGAACCGGGATAGTCTTTTTACGGACAGCAATGCCAAATCGTGATGGCATAATAATTGCAATACAAAGAAAGGGAGCTTGGCTATAGAGAATGGGCGCAGGTTGTAGAAGCATAAGCAGATACAAATTATCGTCCGGATATAAAGGGATTGTTAACAATTAATGCTTATTCAATAATTACTAAGGAGGGATGGTCATGATTCCGGAAGTAGCTATGAAGTTCCAAGGCAAAGTAGCAACGCCTATGATTCTGGAAGTGGAAAAAGGGGCAATAAAGAAATATGCCGATGCTGTCGGGGACGAGAACGGTCTTTTCTGGGATGAGGAGTATGGCAGAAATAGCCGTTACGGTTCAATCGTGGCTCCGCCAGGCTTTTTTGGCTGGCCTTTAAAATGGAAAGGCACTTTTGTCTTAATGACGGAGCTGAGGAATGAGTTTATGAAAGCCCTGGCGGCTGAAGGCTATATCCGCTTTTTGGATGCCGGAATAGAGTATGAATTTATCAGCCCCATCCGGGCAGGAGATACCCTGACCGCGTCCCTGGAAATCGAAAGTGTCACTGGTCAAGAAACCAAGGCTGGAACACGCATCGTCTGTGTAAATAAGACTTCATATTATAACCAGTTTGGAGCCTTGGTAACGATTGCTCGTCAAACCTCTTTCTTGAGCAGAACTTAAATGGAAGGTGAGATTTATGGCCAGAAATCTTTTATATTGGGAAGACGTAGAAGTTGGTTCCGAGCTGCCCGCTTTGGCGAAAACCGCTACAACATTAATGCTGGTGAAGTGGGCTGCCGCTTCAGCGGATTTTAACCCGCTTCATTTTGATCTTCCTTTTGCAGAGTCGCAGGGTATAGGAAGACCAATAGTTCACGGGCAGCTTAAGCGCGCCTGGCTGGTTCAATTGTTAACGGATTGGATCGGCGAGGAGGGATGGTTGAAGAAGTTTTCCTGTCAGTTCCGCGGCATGGATTACCCTATCAATATGAAATCTATTTCGGAACCTGCAGAAGACAAAGTCACCCACTGGTGTAAGGGCAAGGTAGTAAACAAAAGCGTGGAAAACGGTGAATATTTGGTGGAATGTGAAATATGGGTTGAAGATGAAACCGGCAAACCGACCACACCCGGAACGGCCACAGTGGTCCTCCCTTCAAGAGCGGGTTGATGGAAGCGGAGTTGCCAGCAGTATCTTGCCGTCCCGTAAAAAGGCACTCTACCGGCTGTCAAACTTTGTAGCAGCCGATTGCAAAAACCTCCCGGCGGTTTGTGAATAAAACTGCCGGGAGGTTTTTATCATGATTAAAAAGGCAGCTATCCGGATAATAGAGAAGTAAAGACGGTCCGGCGGTTGTGCTGCCATTCAGTGCTGTTGAGGCGGAAAGAAATTTACATATGGAGAGCAAGCAGGCTAGTATTGCTCCTTACGGAAATAATAAATGCCTTCTTCCAAGCTCATCCTCACTTGACCCTTTAACACCAGGTAATGGAGATGAGCCATAGCCTCGGCGGCGGCATGTATTTTCTGGTTTATGGGGAAATCATCCCAGCGTCGGTAGGATAAGTCCCATCTCATTCTTTTGGCAACTTGAGCGGCGCTCATTTTTTGGCTTCCCACAATACCCAGGATATCCTCAATACGCCGGACATGATGTTGTTTAATTTCTTCAACCCGACCCCGAAGGTCATAGATTAAAACCCGGTGAGCCGGCAGTACCAGATGGACATCCAAAGCCGCGATTTTTTCCAGACTAAGCAGGTACTCTTTCAATGCATCGCGGTCCAAAACCCACAAGCCAATATTGGGGGTGATTTTTGCCAAAACGTGATCCCCCGAAATGAGGATTTTTTGATCGGGTTCATAAAGGCACATATGCCCCTGGGTGTGTCCCGGTGTCTCCAGGCATTGAAAGTGATACCCGCCGACATCAATGCGGTCTCCTTCATGCAGCATAGTAAATTTCACCAATCCGGTACTGGCGTATTTTACCACGGCTTCCTCCTCCGGGAGGTTGGGAGTGCCATCCGCCAACAGACCGCTGTGATACAGATGGTTTACATTCCTGGTGTGAAAAATGTTCGCCTTATAATTGGCATTAACCATCTGGGCATCAGATTCGCTCATCCACACGGTGTTGGTGGGCGTAGACAGGTATCCGATCAAACCAATATGATCAGAATGGTAATGGGTAATGAACAGGTCGGTATTATCCATACTGACGCCTAATTCCGTTAAGGCTTGAGCCATTGCCAACCAGCAGACATCCAGGTTAAAGCCGGTATCTATCAACAGATTTCTTTCTTTGCCGCGGATAAAGTATGAATTGAGCACCCTGAGCGGATTGTTGGGCAAAGGTATTTCGATTCGATAAAGATTAGGAAGTACTTCTTCAATCATTCTTGTTTGGTCCCTTCTTATGGAGTGCTTGAATACTTTTTCCCGTTTTCCAAAACGTATTAAGTAAATATCTCTTTAAAGGCATTTCAAGCCTCACAAATATACGCCTCCCACCCAGCCTTGTCAATATCATTGTTGTTATGGAAAGTGGCTGCTATCCTGTGGATAGCAGCCTGCTGAAACATTTAAGTATTTACCTTATGGGGGGCTTGGTCTTAGGCTTAGCAGTAATCTGCTTTTTTACCATTCAAGCCGCCGCAGATGTCAGCAAAAACTCGCTGCAAGCTTTGGTTGCCATTGATAGTCTTTAACGACCCCCGGTGGAGATAGTACGCCACCAGAGGCTCGGTCTGCTGAGCATACACCGCCAGGCGATTGTTCACGGTTTCTTCGCTGTCATCGCTGCGCTGGTATAAGGCCCCGCCGCACTGATCACATGTATCCGCCTGTTTAGGTGGATTGAACCGGGTGTGATAGGTGGCTCCGCATTGCTTGCAGATCCTGCGCCCGGTCATGCGCGGCATCAGAACATCATCCGGCACTTCGATGTTGATCACTGCATCAAGACTGAGGTTTAAGCCCGCAAGTATCTGCTCTAAGGCATCTGCCTGAGGAACGGTGCGGGGAAAGCCATCTAACAGAAAGCCTCGCTCGCAGTCGGGCTCAGCCAGGCGTTCCCTGACTATGGCGATAGTCAGTTCGTCAGGCACCAGCTGTCCCGCATCCATTACCGCTTTGGCCTTTAATCCCAGTTCGCTACCCTGCTTGATAGCCGCCCGGAACATATCCCCGGTGGAGATATGAGGTATCTCAAATTGTTTGACCAGCTTTTCCGCCTGGGTTCCTTTCCCGGCCCCAGGAGGTCCCAAAAGAATAATGTTCATTGCCTTTCATCTCCCTTTGTTATTCCTTTACCGGGATTCTCATTCCATAGAAGGAGCGCCATACGAAATACAGTGCCACCAGGAGGAACACGATGCCTACTGAAGGCGCGATTCCCCGGAAGGCTTCGGTGATGGCTATCTCCATGGCCAGCAGTCCGAACAAAGTGGTGAATTTGATGATCGGGTTCATAGCCACTGACGAGGTGTCTTTGAAGGGGTCGCCTACGGTGTCGCCTACAACGGTGGCTTCATGCAATGGAGTGCCTTTCTCCTGCAGGTCCACTTCCACCACCTTTTTGGCGTTGTCCCAGCATCCCCCCGCATTGGCCATAAATACCGCCTGGAACAAGCCGAACACGGCTATGGAGATCAGGTAAGACACGAACAGCGATACCGCCAGGTTGCCGTCCTCACCCGCTCTAGGCGCTGCCAGGCAGGCGAAGGCGATGGTGAATGAGAAGATGGCGATGAAGATGTTGAACATGCCCTGCTGCGCATACTGGGTGCAGATCTTGACCACTTCTTTGGATTTTTCTATGGAGGCCTTCTGGCTGGCCTCTTCATCCAAACGTATGTTTTGCTTGATGTATTCCACCGCCCGGTAGGCACCGGTGGTGACCGCCTGGGTGGAGGCTCCGGTGAACCAGTAGATGATGCATCCCCCGGCTATGAAGCCGAAGATGGTGAAGGGGTTTAAGAGGGTTAAGATCTGTTCGGGCTCTACCCCTAATACGTTCTGGATGACCAGTATCAGGGAGAAGATCATGGTGGTGGCTCCGACCACCGCGGTGCCGATCAGTACCGGTTTGGCCGTGGCTTTGAAGGTGTTGCCGGCTCCGTCGTTGGCTTCCAGGTAGTGCTTGGCTTTTTCAAAGTCGGGTTTGAAGCCGAATTGGCCTTCGATCTCTTTATCCACGTCTTTAATCTCTTCGATCAGGGACAATTCGTAGATGGACTGGGCGTTGTCGGTTACCGGGCCATAGCTGTCTACGGCGATGGTCACCGGTCCCATACCCAGCATGCCGAA
>DHBS01000024.1:26023-27168 GCA_002398825.1 Syntrophomonas sp. UBA4922
CTGGTGAATATCTTGGTGAATTCAGGGATTAAGGCTGCGCCCAAAGTGCCTATGCTGATGATGGCGGATAAGATCAGCCACAGCTGCTCTAACTCTTGGGGAACGCCTGAGCCCGGCCCTAACAGGAAGTAGCTGGCCGCGAAGGTGGCTATGATGGACAGTATGGAGGTGATCCATACCAGGCTGGTCAAAGGCTGCTCAAAGTCGAAGTCGTCTTTGGCGCCGAAGCGGCTCTGGCTGTAAGCCCGGTTGATGTAGAAGGCGGTGATGGAGGTGATGATCATCAATACGCGCAATATGAAGATCCAGGCGATCAGGGTGGCGGACAAGGCCGGCTGTACCGCCAGGACGATGAAGGTCACCAGGGCCACCCCGGTCACTCCGTAGGTCTCGAAGCCGTCCGCGGTGGGGCCTACGCTGTCGCCGGCATTGTCTCCGGTGCAGTCGGCGATGACGCCGGGATTTCTGGGGTCGTCTTCTTTGATGCCGAAGACGATTTTCATCAGGTCTGAACCGATGTCGGCTATCTTGGTGAATATTCCCCCGGCGATACGCAGGGCGCTGGCCCCTAATGACTCACCGATGGCGAAGCCGATCAGGCTGGCTCCGGCCAGTTCTTTGGGAACCCACAACAGGATGACCAGCATCATAATCAATTCTACGCATACCAGAAGTACCCCGATGCTCATTCCCGCATCCAGGGCTATGTTCAAGAGTTTGAGGGGTTTGGTCTCCAGTGAGGAGAAGGCGGTCCTGCTGTTGGCCAGGGTGTTCATGCGGATGCCGTACCAGGCCACGCTGTAAGAACCTAAAATACCTATGACTGTCCAGCCCAGGATGAGTAACACCGAACCGAGGTGCATCTGCCCCAGAAAGCCGAAGTAGAAGGCGATACAGAAGCCGATGAACAGGAACAGTATGAACAAGAGTTTGCCCTGCTGCAGGAGATAGGTCTTGCAGGTCTCATAGATGATGTTGGCCACATCGAGCATGGACTGATGGGCTTTGAGCTCTTTGACTTTGGCGAACTGGTAATAGCCGAAGGCCATCCCCAGTATGCAGACCACGATGCCATATACCAGGAGGCTGTGGTGATTGGCGGCAAAATCGGGCAGGATCAGATCCGCTTCGCTGGCCAGGGCCAG
>DHBS01000050.1:0-625 GCA_002398825.1 Syntrophomonas sp. UBA4922
CTGGGCGGAGAACAATCCGGACATATTATATTCCTGGAGCATGCCACTACCGGTGACGGACTCCTGACTTCACTGAAACTGGCGGAAGTACTAAGACGCACCGGGCTGAGCCTGTCCGATCTGGCCCGCGAGATGGAACAACAGCCCCAGCTCCTGGTTAATGTGAAACTGGACAACAAGGAGAAAATCCTCTCCCATGAACTGGTTAAAGCAGCCATGGCTGAAGCTGAAGCAAGATTGGGAGAATGGGGCAAACTGGTAGTAAGACCTTCCGGCACCGAACCCCTGGTCAGACTCATGGCCCAAGGCCCCGATCGCGATTTGCTGGAAGAAGTAATAAATAATATCAAAGAAGCCATAATGACCGCCCAGGGGTAGAATTCAACACTGATGGACACTGATTAATTATGATTAACACAGATCATAATAATTCTCACGCGCGGGGCGCACCATGATAAACGAATATCAGCATTGTGTCATTCTGAACGTTAGTGAAAAATCTTTCAGCATCTGAGTCGGGAAGATCCTTCGCTAAACGCTCAGGATGACCCCAATGCCTATTCATAGCAGTGCCTACAGGCCCTACAACCGGTAGCAGGGCCTACAGGGCGATAGCCCTTCACCC
>DHBS01000050.1:954-3010 GCA_002398825.1 Syntrophomonas sp. UBA4922
TGCCCCCCGGTTGCCACCAACCGTAAATAACGGTCACAAAGCCGGACAGCAATGCCCGGAAACAAAAACCGTTATAGTGAATAAAGAATTATTGACCTTAAAACTGGGAAATAATTAGACCCGGACTAACAAAGATTATGGGTAAGGGGTCAGTATGGCAAAACTTTTGTGTCATTCTGAACGTAGTGAAAGAATCTTTCTTTTGTTAGGCAGGGATTAATGCGGACGTTTGAAAATAAATCCGCGTTGAATTTTCATACGATAGGAGAATTATCATGTGTGGAATAATGGGATATATAGGTAACGGTGAAGCCGTGCCGGTAATAATAGACGGACTCAGCAAACTGGAATACCGCGGCTACGATTCCGCCGGTATTGCTATTTACCAGAACAATAAACTGCAAGTAACCAAGAAAAAAGGCCGCCTGGCTGAAATGGTCAATGCGCTGGGCGAACAACCCCGGGCCGATATCGGGATCGGACATACCCGCTGGGCCACCCATGGCATTCCCAGCGATGCTAATGCCCATCCTCATTTTGATTGCCATGAACGCATTGCGGTCGTTCATAATGGGATTATCGAAAATTATGCTACCCTGCGCAATCACTTAATCCTCGAAGGTCACGATTTCATCTCTGAGACAGACACCGAAGTCATGGCCCATCTGATCGAGAAATACTATACTGATTCACTGGAACAAGCCGTACGGGAAGCCCTGACCCATGTTTATGGTTCCTTTGCCATAGCTGTGATCAGCAGCGATGAACCGGATAAGATTATTGCCGCCAAGAAAGACAGCCCCCTTATAGTGGGTATTGGTGAGGGCGAAAATTATGTAGCTTCAGATATTCCCGCCATCCTCGGCCGGACCAACCAGGTCTATATTTTGGAGGACCGGGAATTCGTGGTCTTAACTCCAGATACCATTACGATTACCGATTTCGCGGGCAACCCGATAGACAAAAGAATATTCCAGGTTGATTGGGACCCGATCGCAGCCGAAAAAGGCGGTTATGACCATTTCATGCTCAAAGAAATCCATGAACAGCCCGCCGCCTTACGGCAAACTCTGGCCGGGCAGGTACAGGACGGAATGGTTAACCTGACCGAACCCGGCTTGAACGAAATATTCAAGGACTGTGAAAAAATATATATGGTAGCCTGCGGTACGGCTTATCATGCCGGCCTGGTAGGAAGACTCGCCATAGAAAAACTGGCCCGCATACCGGTTGAAACTGATATTGCTTCCGAATTCCGGTATCGGGATATTCTCTGGAATCCCCACTCCGTAATGATAGTCGTAAGCCAGTCCGGCGAAACCGCCGACACCCTGGCTGCCTTAAGAGAAGCCAAACGGCAGGGCATAAAAGTACTGGCAGTAACCAACGTAGTCGGAAGCTCGGTAGCCCGCGAAGCCGACCAGGTAATTTACACCCATGCCGGACCAGAAATAGCGGTTGCCTCCACCAAGGCTTATTCCACCCAATTATTGGTCATGTACATGCTGGCGCTTCATCTGGCCCGTATCAAAGGCACCTGCAGTGAAGCTGAACTGCGGCAGCTAACCAGCGAGCTCAGTAGTATAGATGAACTAGCGGAAAAAGTGCTGGACCAACAGGATAAAATTAAAGAACTGGCTGCCAAATACAAAGATGTCCAGAGCACCTTCTTCCTGGGCCGCGGCTTCGACTTCGCCGTAGCTATGGAAGGCGCACTAAAGCTTAAAGAAATCTCCTACATCCACGCCGAAGCTTATGCCGCCGGTGAACTGAAACATGGCCCCCTGGCCCTGATTGATGACGGCGTACCGGTCCTGGCCCTGATAAGCCAAGACAGCCTGGTCGATAAAACCATGTCCAATATAAAAGAAGTAAAAGCGCGCGGTGCTATCGTAGTAGCCATATGCAAAGAAAACCTGCAGGAAGCCTGCCAGGAATGCGACGAACAAATCCTTCTCCCCAACGTCAATCCCCTCCTGGCTCCTATAGTATCCGTGATACCCCTGCAGATATTCGCCTATTATATGGCAATATTCAGAGGCTGCGATGTCGATAA
>DHBS01000022.1 GCA_002398825.1 Syntrophomonas sp. UBA4922
CAAGAACCGTCCCCGCTTGTGTCCGTCAAAAACCTCCTACTGTCCCCGAGGGCTTAGGAGATGATATGCACGTTGGCAGCCTGCTGGCCTTTGGGACCTGTAGTAACGTCAAATTCTACGGTTTGCCCTTCGCTCAGAGAGCGGAAACCGCTGCTCTGAATAGCGGACTGATGAACAAAAACATCCTGTCCTGACTCAGATTCGATAAATCCGAAGCCTTTGCTGTCACTAAACCATTTTACTTTACCGATCAACTGTAAAATCCCTCCAAAAGTCGATTCAGGGAAATATATTCCCCCAAATCATAAATTTCTGCCGTCCACCCTTTGCTTTGACTTCATTCTGTCAGAGTGAACATAAAGAAATCATGCCCTAATAACATCAATATCATACCGCTATTCCCATCAACCGGCCCAAAGTGCCGCCAATCTAAATTAGTTAAGCAATTAAGCCCGGCATTATACCAGGATATAACAGCAGAATCCAACTAAATAGGAGGTTGTCTTTATTGAGGTTATGATGGAATATAAGAGAAGAAAAAGCCATGGAGGAGAAAATAATGCCGTTATCTAAATGGAAATGGTGGCTGATCGTTCTGGCAGTCGTACTAGTCCTGGGAGCCGCTATGATCAATAAAATACAGGGCCGATCGAACCTGGAAAGCGTCAATGCCGGGGCGCAGTCGGTAAGGACGGCTCAAGCGGAAATGGTGATCCGGCAAAATAACCTCAATGTGAGCGGCACCATTGACGCAGTGGAAAAAATCCTGATCTCGGCGCGGGTAGCCGGCATAGTTGAAAGCTTGAATGTCGACAACGGTGCCAGTATTAGATCCGGACAGACCTTGATTCAGATAGATGATCGAGCTTATGCCAACCTGGTAGAGGTCAATCAAGCCTCTTTCGTTCAGGCTCAGACCCAATTAGAAAGCACCCGCTCCGCATATGAGAGACTGAAACAACTGCATCAGGCGGGAGCGGCCTCGGATAAGGATTTCGAAGATATACAGGCCGCCTTGACGGCTGCCGAAGCAGATGTTTCCAAGGCCCAGGCTGCATTGAACAACTCCCGGGATGATTTGAAAAATACCCGGGTGTCCTCACCCATCGATGGTTTGGCAGCCAACCGCAGCGTGAACCGCGGGCAAATGGTATCACCAGGCACAGCCTTAATGGAAGTGCAGAATCTAGCCGAAGTTTATGTGATCATTTCCATAAGCCAGTCTGATTTGGGACAGATCAAAACTGGAATGGAAGCGGATGTCACTGTCGATGCATATCCCGGTCAGACCTTTAAAGGTGTTTTAACTTCAGTAAATCCCGCCGCAGACCCTCAAGCCAGGATATTTCAGTGTAAAATCAAGGTCCCCAACCCGGACGGCATATTGCGTTCCGGCATGTTTGCCAGCGCAGTAATCCATACCGGGGAAGCGACCAGCATTTTATGTGTTCCCGAGGCGGCTTTGACATCCAAACAGGAGCAGTTCTACGTTTTTGTTCCCCAGGATAATACGGCCAAATTGGTTGCGGTTGAAATCGGCGCGATCTTTGATGGCCGGGTGGAAATCAAGCAAGGCCTGGCCGAAGGGCAAACCGTTATTACCAGCAACGTCAACCAGCTCAAAGAAAACGACCCCATCCAAATCGTCCCGGAGCAGGGGGTATAGGCCATGTTCTTAACCAATCTAAGCCTGAAACGTCCGGTTCTAGCAACGGTAAGCATTCTGGCCCTGGTGGCCCTGGGGCTGTTCAGTTATTTGCAGCTGGCTATCAATGATTGGCCGGAGGTGGATTTTCCCTTTGTGGCGGTCACCATTGTCCAGCCCGGGGCCTCTCCGGAACAGATGGAAGCGAATGTGGCTGTTAAAGTGGAGGAGGCCATAGGTCAGATCGCCGGGGTCAAGCACATTTATGCCGAGACCCGTGAGAATGTCGCCATGGTGTGGGCGGAATTCACGGTGGAAACCAACAGCCAAATTGCTGCCCAGGATGTGCGTGACAAGCTGGCCTCCATCCGCAATCAGCTGCCGCAGGATATCAACGAACCGGTTATTTCCCGCTATGATCCCACCCAGGCCCCGATTATGACCCTGGCGGTCACCGGTGATGGTTCGTTGCTGGAACGCAGCCAGCTGGTCGAAAATATCATCAAGCCGCGTCTGGAGACCACCTCCGGGGTGGGGATGGTGGAGGTCTCCGGTGATGAACAGAGGGAAATCCATATTGATATGGATATCGACAAGCTCTCCGCCTACGCCATCAGCCCCGCTGAAGTTGCGGCAGCTTTGCAGCAGGAAAACATGGATGTGCCGGCTGGCAACCTTAACAGCGAGGATCGGACAGTATCGGTGCGGACTGCAGGGGAAATAAGCAGTCTCAAGGAATTCTCCGACCTCCCCGTAGCCCACCGGGGGGGCATATTGATAAAGCTCACAGACATCGCAACTGTTAAGGATTCTGTCAAAACACCGGAAAGCCGGGCCTTTTATCAGGGACAGCCGGTAATCGGACTAAATATCGTTAAACAGTCCGGTATTAATACGGTACAGCTCGCTGATGACATACGAGCCGCCATCAATAGGCTGAATCAGGATTTGCCCGCCGGGGTCGAAATCAATGTAGTGCGGGACAATTCCGTGCGGGTTCGGGCCGCGGTAAATAGTGTTTTGATTACCCTTTTTGAGGGCAGCATTCTGGCGGTTTTGACTGTCTTCCTATTTCTGCGCAACTGGCGCAGCACCCTGATTGGCGCCCTGGCCATTCCTACTTCCATCATCACCACCTTCCTGATGATATGGTTTATGGGCTTCAGCCTGAACACCATGTCCCTCATGGCCCTGTCACTGTCGGTAGGTCTGCTTATAGATGATGCCATCGTGGTGATAGAAAACATTGTCCGGCACATGCACCTGGGCAAAACCCCCTTAGAGGCCGCCCGGGAGGCCACCGCTGAAATCGGCCTGGCGGTTATGGCCACCACCTTTACGGTGATTGCGGTGTTCCTGCCCGTAGGTATGATGACCGGCATGGTAGGGCAGTTTTTTAAGCAATTTGGTCTGACGGTAATATTCAGTGTGTTTGTCTCCCTGTTGGTGTCCTTCACCCTGGTTCCATTGCTGGGCTCCAGGTACCTCAAGGAGGGTGAGGACCAGTATCGGGGAGTAATCGGAAAGATCCTGACCGCATTCGATCAGGGATTTGAATGGTTCAAATCGCAATATCTGCTGCTGCTGGACGCAGCCTTGGCGCATCGCCTCAAAACCCTGGCAGTAGCGGGAGTGTTATTCGTCGGCAGCCTGTTCGTGATACCGTTCATGGGCTCCAGTTTTGTACCCAACAGTGATTTCGGGGAGTTCAGCGTATTGTTGGATTTGGATGCCGGGATCACCCTGGATTCCGCCGCCCAGGTAGCAGCAGCTGCGGATCAGATTATAAGCCGTCATCCCCAGGTTTTAAGCACCTATGTTTCCACTTCAGCCGAGAACGCCCGCATCTTTGTGCAGTTGACCGACAAGAGCCAGCGTAAGGCGAGTATGGAAGACATCGCGGCGGAAATGCGGCAGCAATTGCAGACCCAGCCTGGTTTTAGTGCCAGCATGCTTTTCAACACTGCCATTGCTGAAACATACGCCTGGGAGTATCGTATCCAGGGAGATGATATAGAGCTAATGGCTGAATATGCGGCAAAGGCCCAGGGCATCCTGGAAAGCATCCCCGGGGTAGTTGACGTTTCCAACAGCTACCGGGAAGGCAGCCCGGAGACCAGATTGGAGGTAGACCGGCAGCGAGCCGCGGATTTGGGCATCAGCACCGGGTATATCGGCGATACCCTCTACACCCTGTTCACCGGGAGGGTGGTGTCACAGTATAAAGAGGGCGGGGAAGCGATTGATGTGCGTTTGCAGCTCAACGAATCACAGCGCCGCAGCCTTTCCGATTTAAGCCGGGTGTACTTGCCGACCTCAAACGGTAATATTGCCCTGAGTCAGGTTACCAAGCAGGTTTTCTCCACCTCCCCGCGTTCTATCGACCGCTTTGACCGCTCCCGTGAAATTGCCTTGATCGGCAATCTGCGGGGCATTTCTTTGGGAGATTTTAATAAGCAGTTTGCCCAGCGCATGGAGGAGGAACTCAAGCTGCCAGACGGTTATCGGGTATATGCCGGAGGTGATGCCGAAAGCATGGCAGACACATTCGATTCGCTGGGCTTAGCCCTGGTGATAGGTATTCTGTTCATATTCTTCATATTGGCGGCACAATTTGAAAGCTATATAGATCCCTTTTCCATCATGTTTTCCCTGCCTCTGGCCATTGTCGGAGCTATTCTGGGCTTGTTCCTGATGGGCAGCGATTTGAGTCTGGTTTCCATGATCGGCGTAATCTTGCTGATGGGCCTGGTAACCAAGAATGCCATACTGTTGATCGACTTTACCAAGCAAGCCCGGGCCAGGGGAGTGGAACGCAATCAAGCCTTGCGGGAGGCTGCCGCCACCCGCCTGCGCCCTATTTTAATGACAACTACCGCTATGATACTGGGAATGGTGCCAGTGGCCATGTCCCTGGGAGCAGGAGCCGAATGGCGGGCCCCGATGGCCCATGCCACTATCGGAGGCCTGATCACCTCCACCTTGTTGACTCTGGTGGTGGTGCCGGTGATCTATACCCTTTTCGACGACTTGACTCATTGGCGTAAAAAGCCTGTGCCTGAGGACATTGAAGCGAGCCCAACTGCCGCACCGGACGGTTTGCATGCCACTAGCCCAGAACGGGACGGTTATTCGCCATAAACAGTTATATAACTGACGGTTGTCAAATATATTGAAAAATACCGCCATGCAGGAGGTTGAACTATGTGGATCATATACACTGATAAGCAGGGAGACAACTATCCCCTTGAAATCGGCTTTAAATTGATCGACTCTTCCGAAATCTGCCATGATTATGACCGGATTACCGGCTACTGCCGGGAGGGATGCCCGGATTATGCCTCCGGGGGCTGTCCGCCTTACGCCCCGGCCTTGGCGGAGGTAGCGGTAAAATACCCTTACGGTATTTTGATCTATGCCAAGTTTCTTTCCCGCTTTAAGCCGGCCGGGATGGCGGCTGAAGATTTCAGCCTGCAGGACCTGGTTCTGTCAGATATGCTGAATCAACTGGGCTATGCGGTTATAGGCCAGCATCCGGATAGCTTGTTTTTCTTGAACTGCGGTCACTGCCAGGGATGTGGCACGGAAACCTGCAGTTTCAAACTGGGTGAGGAGAGCTGCCGCAAGCCTGAACGGCGCGCTTATTCCATCGCCGCTACCGGAGTGGATGTGACCCAGACCCTGAAGGATGTTTTTGATATCACCCTGCAATGGATCAAGGAAGGCAATCAGACCGAATACATCATCAAGGTCATGGGGCTGCTCAGCCCGGACCCCGAGTTGCCGCAGGCCATTGAACAGCGGATGGAGCCGGTATTGAACAGTCTGGAATGCATAAAATACCAGGTTGGCAGCTCTGAAGCGGGGCTGATTTTGGAAGAGAGATATTCAGTTACTCTATAGATCGGATTATTTTTGTGCTTGTCAGTATTTCATGTGCAAGTATATAATTAAAAAAATTGAATTACCTTATGTTTCGGGTGCCCCTTTAGGGGATAATAGGGAATCAGGTGCAAGACCTGAACGGACCCGCCACTGTAACCGGGGAGTTCCAAGCCGTATAGCCACTGGGAAACTGGGAAGGCTGGCTTGTATCTAAGGAGCGTTTGATCCGGGAGTCAGGAAACCTGCCTGTAAAACATCTGGTTGAGAATGAAGGTAAAGTTCTCAGGCCTTAATGGCTTGGGGACTTTTTAATTTTGGCTAATACTAAAGGAGGTTTTATCAAATGGAACGACTGGAAGCAACCTTGCAGAGTATTGGAGAACCGAACCTTGAAGCGGCGCAAGCAGCGCAGAAGCGCCTGGACAATCTCACCAAACCCCTGGGCGCCCTGGGGATTATGGAGCAGATCGTAGTGCGCCTGGCCGCCATCCAGGGTAAAACTATCCCCGAACTGGGGGCTAAAGTGGTTATGGTCATGGCCGGCGACCATGGGGTGGTGGCCGAAGGAGTCAGCGCCTATCCCCAGGAGGTCACCCCGCAAATGGTACTGAACTTCCTTAATAACGGGGCCGCCATTAATGTTTTTTCCAACTATACCGGCTCCAAAGTGGTGGTCACAGATGTGGGAGTGATGGGTCCGGCCATTGAGCATCCCCGGCTCAATGTTCGCAAAATCCGGGAGGGAACCCGCAACATGGCCCGGGAAGCAGCCATGACCGAAGCTGAAGCAGTGGCTGCTATTGAAGTGGGAATAGAACTGGTTCAGGCCGAGATCGATGCCGGGGCGGCCCTGGTGGCCACCGGGGAGATGGGAATCGGAAACACCACTCCCAGCAGCGCCATTCTGGCTGTATTTAGCGGGGTTGATCTGGATATAATCACCGGCCGCGGCACCGGACTTGATGACAGCGGCCGCCACAAGAAAATCGCGGTAATCAAACAGGCCCTGGAGCTAAACCAGCCCGATCCCGGCCAGCCGCTGGATGTGCTGAAGAAAGTAGGGGGACTGGAAATCGCCGCCTTGACCGGTGTCATTATAGGCGCTGCAGCCCGGCGCGTACCGGTGGTAGTGGATGGCTTCATTTCCAGCGCGGCTGCTCTCATGGCATGCAAGATGAATCAACGTTGTCAGGATTTTCTGTTTGCGTCCCATCTTTCCCAGGAGCCCGGGCACCGCATTATGCTGGAATATATGGGCCTGCAACCTATCCTGCACCTGGATCTGCGGCTGGGCGAAGGCACCGGAGCGGTTTTAACCTTCCCGATCTTTGAAGCGGCCGTAAAAGTTATGAAAGAGATGGCCACCTTCGGAGAAGCCGGCGTTTCCAACAAAGAATGACACAGATACACGGACAAGACCTAATGGAAGGGCCAGCCACTACCTTCCAATAGCGATACGTAGGCTGATCCATGTACACTTATAGCCCCGGGGTATGGAACATATGTTCAGTCCAGAGGAAGCCAATGGCGGCGCTAACACTTAACCGGGTCAGTATATTTAAAAAAGGCTGTTCTTGGAACAGCCTCTTTCTACCAAACAAACTTATGCCGAATGATCGGCTGTCTTCACGGGTTACCCCACACTGGCTAAAAGCCGCCCTGATCCGTTTATTTTTAGCCCGCCGTATAACCTCCGTCAATTACTAATTTTTGACCTGTCACAAAGGATGCTTCATCGGACATTAGAAATACTGCAGGCTTGGCAATTTCAGCAGGAACTCCCATGCGACCGCCATATTTACCGCGAGGTACGATTTCTTTATCTTTTACCGGGTCATTACATAATGGATGTAATGCTGCTAATTGCGCAAAGTCAAATGCTTCTGTCGCCAATGAATCTTGGGCTGCCAAATCATTTTTATCGGCAGCTACAGCTGCTTGGAATAATGGGGTCATAATATAACCTGGATTTACAGTATTTACACGTATACCGTAATCCGCCAATTGCAGGGCCAATGCTTTTGATAAACCAACTACGCCATGTTTACCCATTGTATATTGAATTAAATTGAAGCGTTCAATAAAAACTTCACCGGTTTCACAATTTACAACTTTAGGACGACCGGCAACCCCGTGAATACTTGAAACCATCACGATTGAACCTTTTATTCCATGTTTGATCATTAAACGAGAACCATATAAGGCTGTATAGAATACCCCATCTTCATTAATGCTTTGAATAAATTTGCGGGATTTTAAAACTTCTTCCGGGTCTTTATCGAAATCTTCCGCAGTTACCACACCGGCATTAGCCATTATTGCATTTACAACGCCATAAACCTTTTCTGTAATTTCAAATAATTTTTCAACATCTTTAGGTTGAGATACGTCAGTGTGAACAAAAGTTGCGCGTCCTTCACCGTATTGATCGTTTAATTCCTTAACAAAAGCTTCACCTAATTTGTCATTAATGTCGGACACAACTACCCCTCTTGCCCCTTCAGCCAATGCTTCACGAACTGTTGCTGATCCGATAGAGTCAAAACCAGGAATTGCTGAAACTGAACCTGTCACTACTACCACTTTGCCATCCAATTTACCCATTATAAATTCCACCTTTCTAAAATCTTCTCTCTCAGGTATTTTTACTTATGATAGAGGGTATTTCCTAATGGAGGGAGGCTATGATCACCGTGAAATACCCTGATAAGGGCAAAGCGCCATACCCAACTATCATCGCCCTGAATCATCGTTTGCACATCACCTCTTTCTTTTCGTTTATGCTTGAAAACAAAGGGCCAATATCCTTACTGTCATCTAATAAGACTTTTCATAAGAATACTGGTCTGTCTTGAAGCCGCCCATAAAGGTTTCTTCGCGATCCACCAAGATATGTAATTGTAATTTTCGCTATTCGGTCAATACCCGGTCAAAAACCACCACATGAATCCAGAAATCACGTTCCGGCTCAACATCATAGGTCTGGTGAATAGCCTTGGCCTGCAGTTTTTCCTCAAAATATGGCACATTATCGATGGCATGCTGCCATGCCACCTGCATGCGCGCTGCTCTGACCACATCTTGCCCCGCCGAGGTTTCCACAATATATATCTCCGGGTCGGTAAGAAATCTTTCCCCCCGAATGATGAGCATGTCTTCCCAGACCACCACCTTGGTGTAATCAACCCCCTTGCCTAACTTTTTTTTAAAATACTGCTCCATGTAAACCTTGAGCTCGTGCTGCATATGCCTGCGCTGGCGGTCATCCATTTTTTTGCGGGCATCAAGACGGACTATGTTTTTTTCTGGCTCGCCATATTCTTTTTCAAATGACACGGTATCCACTCCCCTTAATTTATCTAAAGAAAGCAAAAAACCAATATTCTGACGGCCAAGTTTAAAAACCCAAAGTTTAAAACCCTATCGTCAAAATATTGGTTTTCTGCAGAGCCACCATACTGGTTTCTCTGTAATCAACCACTATTAAGTTTTAATGCCTGCTCGTAATTTTATTCCCCAAACAAATTACATTCCGAATTAATCCTAATAGATATCGGTTTCCTACGGAGCCTCCTTAAGGGTTCTCTATAGTCAACCATTATAATTTTACACGTTAATAATAGAACACTACTGGCTATATTGCAAGCTTTTTTAGAGCAATCAAGGGGACGGTTCCGTTGATCGGATTGGAGCAATCAAGGGGACGGTTCCGTTGATCGGATTGGAACATAAAGGTATTCCGGGGGATAGTCAACAAATCTGAAAAGTATTCATGGAGTAGCTGCCGTGCCTATTATGGTTATTCCTGAGTACCCGCCTGATTTGACACATGTATATTTGGTGTTGGACATATTTGCATGCCCAAAGGAACAAGCAATAGAAAAAATGCGAATGTTTGAGGCTGAAAACAGTGAAGATGGTTGCTTGGAAGATACTAAGAACACAAAATTCCATGATGATAAAGCTTTCAATTTGATAATAGAGCAATTGCAAGGATGTTCTATTCCTTCTTTACAATAAATACCGCAAATGGAACGGAGAGAAATAATAAAGCGGCTCAAAAGTATTGAAGGTATGAGCATCAGTCAAATCATTCGCATAACCGGACTGACTTATTATGAAGTATATAAGGCTTGAAAACAGAGTTGACCCAATCAAGAGAACCGACAGACCGTGTGAGAAGTTTGGAT
>DHBS01000019.1 GCA_002398825.1 Syntrophomonas sp. UBA4922
AATGAAAGAGGAGGAGTTATATATGATAGAAGAGGTTCTTCCTGGTATTTTCTGTTTGCAAGTTCCCCTGCCGCGCAACCCTCTGCGAGCCTTGAATGCCTATCTCATTAAAGGACAGGACAGGCACCTGCTGGTCGATACCGGCTTTGACTGGCCGGAATGCAAAAAGGCCTTGCTGACTGGTCTGAATAGCCTGGGGGTAACTCTATCCCAGGTGGATTTTTTCATCACCCATGTCCACGGGGACCATTCCGGCCTGGTCTGTGACTTGCTTACCGGAGATTCCAAGGTTTATGCAAGTGAAACCGATGCCCAAATACTACGAAAAACCACCACCAGCGAGTACTGGCAGGAAATCGATGCTTTCTTTGAAATGAACGGTTTTCCTCGAAATAAATCTAAAAACCAGGGAAGCCGGATAAAAGGATATATCTCCGGCAGCGAGATGGATATTACTTATGTCCGGGAAGGGCAGCTGCTGGAAATAGGTCCTTACCGCTTGCGCTGCATTATGACTCCCGGCCATACCCCCGGCCATGTTTGCCTCTATGAAGCAGAGCAAAAATTCTTTATTTCCGGTGATCATATCCTGGGGGACATCTCCCCCAATATTACTGCCTGGCCGGAGATGGAGGATGCGCTGGGCAGTTACCTGGACAGCCTGGAAAAAGTGGAGAAGATGGAGATCAGCCTGATCCTCCCCGGCCATAGAAGCTTGATTTACCGTCACCGCCAAAGGATAGCCGAACTCAGGAAACACCATGAAGCAAGGCTTCAAGAGGTAAGGGGTATATTGAAAAAAGGAGCTATGAGCGCCTACCAGGTAGCCAGCTTCATGAGCTGGGATCTCAGCTATGAATCCTGGGAAGATTTTCCCCTGTTCCAAAGGTGGTTTGCTACCGGAGAGGCCGTCGCTCACCTGGAACACCTGCTGCACTTAAAACAGGTTCAAGTAAATAAGGGAGAGGTACTTCTGTTTTCTCTTTGAATTACATATTTTTCTGCCCGGCGGGAAATAATAAAGCCATAAATTGAATTGTTAACAGGCTGCTCCAAATACTCGAAAAGGGGGATCAAAATTGGCTGAAAATGAAGTGGAAAGCCGGGAAAAATATGAGCTGGGGAGTTTTGAATTCCTTAAAACCGGATGGTGGGTCTGGCACATTGTAGCCATTGTGGGGATATTTTATCTCGGATATCTATTCGGTGGCTCCATCTTTTAACCAGGCAAGGCCCCAGAAACATAGTCTAAAACAGGGCTGGCTCATGATCCAGCCCTGTTTTATTTGCAAAAATAACTAATATAATGACCCGTTTTCGCCAACTTCCCACGGGTATGAACCAGACAATTATAACATCTCACTCTGCAAGAAATCCCGGGGCGGCTTTGCGATTTTCACTTTTCATAAAATCGGACAGGCTTTTGGCCGAAAAGGTGTGGAATGCAATTCTGGAATTGGCAAGATTATATAATAAATAATGATTATAGTATATATATCCTGGTTATATAGAGGAGCTGGATAAAATAATTATCCAGCTCCTACTTGATTATTTAAATAAACAGCTTATAGTTTTTCCAATCTAGCGGCGGAAACCTTAAATTCAGGAATCCCGCATACAGGATCCAAAGCTTCAGCATTGGTCAGACGGTTGGCAGCTGCCTCACTAAAATGGAAGTAGGTAAAGAGAACATTCTCTTTAACAATATCAGTAAGCTGGGCTTTAAGCTCGATGCTGCCCCGGCGGGTACTGAGACGTACAACTTCATCATTTGCTATTCCCACGCGCTCAGCCGCAACCGGGTTAATCTGAACCACATTATCCGGCATATGGGCATTCAAAGCCTCAGCCCGGCGGCTCATGGAACCAGTGTGATAATGGTAGAGGCTGCGGCCGGTACTAAGAATAAACGGATATTCTTGATTGGGCAGTTCGACCGGTTCAATAAATTCGACAGCATGGAACAGGCCCAGGCCCCGGGTGAATTGTACAGTGTGCAGGATGGGAGTACCGGGATGATCTTCAGCCGGGCAAGGCCAATGCAAACCGATTCCTTCCAGGCGCTCATAAGTCATACCGGCGTAGGAAGGAGTAACCGTCCGCATTTCTTCAAAAATTTCCTCGGCATTGGCATAGCTCATGGGGTAGCCCAGGCGATTGGCCAATTCACAAATAATTTGCCAATCATCTTTGGACTGACCCGGGCCGCTGACCGCGCGCCGGATCCGCTGTACTTTGCGTTCAGTACTGGTGAAGGTGCCGTCTTTTTCCGCAAAAGAAAAGCCAGGGAAGACTATATCGGCCTTTTCGGCGGTTTGCGTCAGGAAGATATCCTGGACGATCAGACAATCCAGATTCTCCAGGGCTTCTTCAACATGGGCAATGTCAGGATCGCTGACCATGGGGTTTTCTCCCAGGACAAAGAGACCCTTGATCTGCCCGTGCAAAGCGGCGGGAATGGTTTGGGTTATGGTCAGACCAATCTTGGGCGAGAGGGAAACTCCCCAGGCCTTCTCGAATTTAGCCTGAATATCAGGATTGGTTACGGCTTGATAGGCGGTATATACTACCGGCAGCGCCCCCATGTCACAGGCGCCCTGAACATTGTTCTGGCCCCTTAGCGCATTAACCCCGGTTCCCGGTCTTCCTATATTGCCGGTGAGCATGGCCAGATTACAGCAGGATTTGACGTTGTCAGTACCGGTACTGTGCTGAGTTATTCCCATTGAATAACAAATGGCGCTGGCTCCCGACTCTGCATAAATGCGGGCTGCTTTTCTAATGTCTTCAGCGGCTACACCGGTAATGGGCTCGATATATTCAGGCGTGTACTTTTCCACCACTTGTTTAAATGCTTCAAAATTCTCCGTGCGCTTGGCAATAAAATCCTGGTCCAGAATGTTTTCGGCAATAATAACATTCATCATCCCGTTCATCAGAGCCACGTCGGTGCCAGGGCGGAACTGCATAAAAACATCGGCCATTGAGGCGAGGTCAGTGCAGCGCGGATCAGCGACTACCAATTTGGCCCCTTTCTTACGCACGTTTTGTTTAATCTTGTAGCCGATAACCGGATGGTTTTCGGTAGTGTTGCTGCCTATGACAAAGATACAATCAGCTTCCTGGGCAAAGTCATTGATGGAATTGGTCATGGCTCCGCTGCCGAATGCCGCTCCGATCCCGGCTACGCTGGAAGCATGGCAGAGACGGGCGCAATGGTCGACATTATTGGTTCCCAGGACTGCCCGGGCAAATTTTTGGGCCAGGTAATTTTCCTCATTACTGACCCGAGCTGAAGAGAACACAGCCAGGCTGTCGGATCCATGTTTTTCTTTAATATCCTGGAGTTTTTTGGCTGCCAGATCAAGAGCCTCATCCCAGGAAGCTTCGCGAAATTCCCCGTTTTCCTTGATCAGAGGAGTGGTCAGCCGGTCGGGAGAGTGAATAAAATCCCAGCCAAAGCGGCCCTTTACACAGAGCGCACCTTTATTGACCGGACTCCATTTTTCATCACGCAGTGAGGTTACACCTACAACCTTATCGTTTTTCACATTCAGTTCAAAGGTACAGCCAGTTCCGCAATAGGTGCAGGTGGTCAGGACCTTTTCATTCTGAAAGGGCTTGCCTTTGCCCGCTGCTACCTTGCTGGTCAGGGCGCCCACCGGGCAGACCATTACACACTGGCCGCAGAATACACAGGTGGAATCAGCCAGTTTGCCGTCAAACGGGGTGGCGATCTTGGCATGGTGGCCTCGGTCTTCAATGTTAATCGCCTGGGCTCCGGTTATTTCTTCACAGGCTCTTACACAGCGGGTGCACATGATGCACTTGTCATAATCCCTTTCAATAAAGGGATTGGGGTCTTCGGTATAGAAATGGGGTCCTTCGCCGGCAAAGCGGGACTCTTTTACTCCATAGCGGTACATATAGTCCTGCAGTTTGCAGGAGCCATCGCTTTCACAGGTCGGGCATTCAAATTTATGCCGGGCGGCTAAAAGCTCCAGCACTACGGTGCGGGCTTCCACTACATCAGGGCTTTCGGTTTCGATTACCATGCCATTTTCGGCAGGCATTACACAACTGGCTACCAGAGCAGGTCTTCCCTTGGCTTCCACCACACACATCCGGCATGAACCTGCCAATCTGAGGTCAGGGTCATAGCAGAGGGTGGGGATGTCGGCTCCGGCTTGACGGCATGCATCCAACAACATTGTACCTTTCGGCACTTGTATTTCTTGACCATCTATTGTTAAATTAATCATCCTTGTCCCTCCCTTATGCGTATTGCAGAAGTTTTCTTCTGTATTCATGGCCAAAATGTTCAATGGTTGAAGTGATAGGAATCGGTGCTGCCTGGCCCAGTCCGCAGAGAGCGGCCCGCTTCATAACCTTGGCCAGGAGCAGGATATTATTAATATCAGCTTCGGTAGCGCGACCGGCATTGATTTTCTCCATAATTTCACGGCAACGGAAAGTCCCCTCCCTGCAGGGATTACATTTGCCGCAGGATTCATGTTCAAAGAATTTGGATATTCTGGTTACGATGTCTACGATATCCCGGGTTTCATCCAATACCAGTACCGCACCCGAACCCAAAGCTGCACCAATCGCACCCATGGAATCGAAGTCGATGGAGGTGTTAAGATTCTGCTCGGGAATGAAGGCGCCGGAAGTACCGCCAACCTGAACGGCTTTGAACTTCTTGCCGTTCTTGATGCCGCCGCCCAGTTTGTAGATAACATCTTTAAGCAGGTAATTGGTGGGTACTTCAAAATAGGTGGGGTTGTTTACATCACCGGTGAGGGTCAATACCTTGGTGCCGGGATATTTGGGGGCTCCGATGCTCGCATACCATTCAGCCCCTTTGGTCAGGATATAGGGCAGAGCGGCAAAGGTTTCCACATTGTTTACGACGGTGGGTACTCCCCATAATCCGGCTACACCCGGGAATGGGGGTTTGAAACGGGGTTCTCCCCGATGACCTTCGATGGATTCGATGAGGGCGGTTTCTTCGCCGCAGACATAGGCTCCGGCTCCCATCCGCACTTCAATATCAAAATCTCCTAGAGCACCGACCGCTTTGGCACTCTGAATGGCTTTATTAAGCAATTCCACTACAAAGGGATATTCTCCCCGGCAGTAGATGTAGCCCTGTTTGGATTCGATGGCGGTTCCGCAGATGGCCATGCCTTCCAATAAAGCCTGAGCGTTCTTTTCACAAATTATCCGGTCCTTGTAAGTTCCGGGTTCGCCTTCATCCAAGTTGCATACAACATATTTTACCGGGGCCGGGGGAACAAAGCTCCACTTCATTCCGGCATTGAATCCGGCTCCGCCCCGTCCTCTAAGGCCGGAGCTTTTTACTTCCTGAATCAGATCTTTTCTATTCATCTGGCGAGCCTTTTCGAGGCCCTTGTAGCCGCCGACTTTTATATAATCCTCTGCCTGGCGGGGATCGATTTTATCGGCATGCTCCAGCAATAGACGCATCTCTTCGGCCATTACATACCATCCCTTTCTATAAGATTATCCCAATCTCTTGTTTCTCTATATCTCTAATATTTATTCTTCTTATTATTGTTATCTTACCGATGCCCAGTTCCTATTTATAGGCGCTGAGTATTTCCGGCACTTTGACTGCGGATACATTAAACACTGGTTCGCTGTTCACGGTTATTACCGGAGTCGCCTGGCACTGTCCAACACACTCGGTCAGTTCCAGGGTGAATTTGCCATCAGCAGTGGTTTCCCCGACCTTAATGCCCAGGTGCTTTTCGATTGCTCTGATTACTGCATCGGCACCGGCCACATGACATGGAGCACTTTCACACATCCGGATAATATACTTGCCCCGTTTTTCTACGGAAAGATAAGAATAAAAAGTTGCCACCCCATAGGCCTGAGCCTGAGAAACTCCAAAAACCTTCGCGGCTTCTGTAATCGCTTCTTCGGGTATATAGTTGTATTCTCTCTGCAAGGCATGGAAAGCTTCGATTATTCCACCTTGCTTGTCTTGCAGACTGTTGATGATGTCTTTATAGTTGGCCAATTAATACACCTCCCTGTTGAAATTAAATATCATCTCTGCACCGTTCGCTGCACTAATTCTATATCCTCACCTCTCTTTCTGCTGCTATCAAGAATTACGCTTGCCGCAATCAGGATAAAGCAAATAATACTTATAATTATACTATATATTACCAACAGTGATAAAAATATGGTCAAGCGGGGAAGTTGTTTCCCCGCTTTTACCATAATAATAAAGAATGGGACTGATGGTTTATTCAGTATTATCCTTAAATAGGATTATTCTTCCTTGGCCTTGTCACCGTAGGATTCCTCGTACCAGATTGCATGATGGTGCTGAGCCCAGTCGGCTCTGACCGTGCCTTTCCACATACCCCAGAAGGACTCGCCTGAACCGGGGTGGAAGGAG
>DHBS01000037.1:0-7510 GCA_002398825.1 Syntrophomonas sp. UBA4922
GACTAGTTTTCACACATTCTGCCGTCCCCCTGATTACCCCCGGGCACCGCATTATGCTGGAATATATGGGCCTGCAACCCATCCTGCACCTGGATCTGCGGCTGGGCGAAGGCACCGGAGCAGTTTTAACCTTCCCGATCTTTGAAGCGGCCGTAAAAGTTATGAAAGAGATGACCACCTTCGGAGAAGCCGGCGTCTCCAACAAAGAATGACGCAGATACACGGACACACGTGGGCGGGCAAGCCGCCCTACTTCATTACAGGAATGCTTGTGCCCGGATATCTTGGGCAACTCTGAAAGTTTAGATATAATAGATGTATGACCTAATTTGCATCAAGAGGACAACCTATGTCTAAATCCGACGATTGTTTCAATTTGTATAAAGTAGCTGAGGCCATCCTTGATAATCCTCTCATGGCCTGCGTCGTTGTTGACGAGCATGGCATCATTCGGTTTATTAATCAAGCCTATTTGGAATGGCTGGATAAAACCCGAGACGAAGTAATGGAAAGGCATATTCTTGAGATTACCCCCCATTCCAAATTACCAGAGGTCCTGCGTAGCGGAAAAACAGACCCGATTGACCTGTGGTCGGTAAATGACCGTGAAACGATTATCACCCGATACCCGTTGATTAATGATGATCAAGTCATTGGGGCGGTGGGGCAGACTATTTTCCTGGATAAAGCCGGGGCGAAATTACTCATGAAGAAACTGCAGACTATGGAAAAGGAGTACGAAACGGTATCGGAGGTGCTGGTGCAGAGTCCTTATCAGATATATGTGATTGTTGATAAAGCGGGCATTATTACTTTTATGAACCAGACCTACCTGCACTTATTGGAGATGAAGAAAGAAGATGTGGTGGGCAGACACATCCTGGAGATCACTCCCCATTCCAAACTGCCGGAAATTTTAAGAAACGGTGATATTCACAAGATTGATGCGTGGACTGTCAATGGCCGGGACACCATTATTACCCGAACCCCCATCATAAAGAACGGTGAGATTACCGGAGCGGTAGGAAGAAGTCTGTTTTTGGATATGTCCCAGGCCAAGATTCTTATCAATAAACTGCAGGAAACGGCGAAAGAACTCAATTATTATAAAGAGGAGTTTCGCCAGCATTATCAAGCCCGCTGGAAGTTTGCTGATCTTATCGGAACCACTCCCGAGTTTGCAATGGTCAAATCCATGGCCGAGCAATTGGCACATACACGGTCCACCATCCTTATAACCGGGGAAAGCGGAACCGGCAAAGAATTGTTTGCCCAGTCCATTCATAACCAGGGTGGACAGGAGGGGCCTTTTGTGCGCGTCAATTGTGCGGCTTTACCCGAAAACCTGCTGGAATCCGAACTTTTCGGTTATGATGAAGGAGCTTTCACCGGAGCCAAGAAAGGTGGCAAGCCGGGGAAATTCGAGCTTGCCAAAGGAGGCACCATCTTTTTGGATGAAATAGGCGACATGCCTCTAGGTATGCAGACCAAACTTCTCACCGTGCTTCAAGAACGGGTGATTGAGAGAGTGGGCGGCACTAATCCTATTTCCATAAAAGTAAGAGTTATCGCTGCCAGCAATCGCGATCTGGAGCAAATGGTTGCCAACCACGAGTTTCGAAAGGACCTTTATTACCGCTTGAATGTAGTAAGATTAAACCTTCCGCCTTTGCGGGAGCGAATAGAAGATATTCCTTTGCTCGTTCATTACTTAATGGCTGGTATCAATACCCGTCTAAAAGCTCGCGTATCACATATTTCCGACGAAGCCCTGCATATGCTGCAAACTTATAACTGGCCGGGTAATGTGCGGGAGTTGCAGAACCTGCTGGAGCGCGCTATAAATATGGCTGCGTTAAAGCAGGCGGTCCGGTTGGAGGTGCAACATTTTCCTTCATTAGGTGGTGAGGTGCTTCTGTCTGCAGTTAATGAGCCCGGGCGTACTACCTTGAACGCTTCGGTGCAAAGATTGGAGAAAGAGTTGATAGAGCAAATGCTGAAATCAACCAATTATAATAAAGCTCAGACAGCTAAAGAATTAGGTCTTAACAAATCGGTTTTATACAGTAAAATCCGGAAATATGGTTTGTAGAAAGATTAACACGCCAAAATAAAAAGACTTTTTCAACGAAACCAACATCCCATATGAATTTATAGGGGACAGAGTCAGCAATGTTGACTCTGTCTTTTTTTGTAGGGTTGTTAATTCGGTCGCATGGTTGATAATTCATTCGGGTCTCTAAAGGCGCCAAATAAGTCGCTTTGTTAAAATGCCACCTATATCTACGGTTGCAATATGATACCCAGGAAAATAATGGTTGAGAGAGAAAACGGGGCAAAAGCCCATAATATCTGATATTTATGATTTATACAGCGGGTTGGCACATTTCTTGCTTAATTGTCTGAAGAGATAAATTCAGACTATTTTTTTGTAATTAAATTTATTCTTCATAGATGTAATCAGACATGGTGGAAAGGGAGCCAGATCAAGTAAAGCTGGGTTCAAATGCAGATAACATAGAAATTTAGAATTAATAATAAGGGGGTATTTTTGTGAAAGAAATTCAGGATGTAGTAATCGTTAGTGCGTGCAGAACGCCAATAGGCAAATTTATGGGCAGTCTCAAAGACTTTCAGGCTGTGGATCTGGCCACTATTGCAGCCAAGGAAGCCATAAAAAGAGCCGCCGTCGATCCGGAAATCATTGACGAAATCGTTATGGGTGAAGTCTATCAGCACATGCAGGGGTCGCTGCCTGCTCGTCAGGTAAGTTTGGCAGCAGGTCTGCCGCTTAGAAGCAACGCCTGTGTGGTGAATCAGAATTGTGCTTCCGGGATGCGTGCCCTTGATATTGCTATTAACCATATTCAACTGGGCAAAACTGAGGTGGGGCTGGTGGTTGGAGTGGAAAGCATGACCAACGCACCTTATATGCTGCCCAAAGCCCGTATGGGCTATCGTATGGGGCCGGGCATTATGGAGGATGCCATGCTGCATGATGCGTTATTTGACCGCCTGGTGGAGGGGCACATGGGAACTACCGCCGAAAACGTTGCCGAGAAATATGGCATCACCCGCGAAGAATGCGACCAACTCGCATTGCGCAGCCACCAAAACGCCACCCGAGCCAACCAGGATGGGACATTTGAACGTGAAATCGTACCGGTTGAAATCAAAACCAAAAAGGGCGTTACTTATTTCTCCAAAGATGAGCATATGATTTCCGATGCCAACCTGGAAACCATGGCCAAATTACCCCCGGCTTTTAGAAAAGGTGGAGTGGTTACTGCGGCTAATGCCTCCGGAATCAATGATGCTGCCGCAGCCGTCGTTATCATGTCTAAAGCCAAAGCACTGGAACTGGGAATCAAGCCCTTAATGAAATTAATCAATATCTGCGCTGAAGGAGTAGCTCCTGAAGTCATGGGACTTGGTCCAGCGGTGGCTATTCCCAAATGTTTAAAAGAAGCAGGCATGAAATTCGAAGATGTTGATTACTGGGAGATAAATGAAGCGTTTGCCGCCCAGTGGCTGGGTGTTGGCAGAATGCTGAAAGAGGAATATGGTATTGAAATTGATATGAATAAGGTTAATAGCAATGGATCCGGAATTGGTTTGGGCCATCCGATTGGAGCCACGGCTTTGCGTATCATCGTTTCCCTGTATTACGAACTTGAGAACATCGGCAAGACTGTTGGGGGAGCAGCGCTGTGCGTTGGAACTGGGCCCGCCATGTGCTCACTGTGGACAAGGGATATCTAAGGACCTCTTCTTTGTTTAAGCAGGTGATGGTTACAACGCCATCACCTGACTTTTTTGTGAATGTCCCCAGCGCATAACATATCACCGTCACTGCCTGCATCTGCTGTGATTCAAGTCTTCCTCCGGGGTATAATGTACCTAGGAGGATTTTTACTATGGAAAAAATCGATCTGAAGAAGCAGTATTCCCGCTTATACAATACCCCGCTGGGAAAAAATATCCTGGTCCGGGTGCCGGCCTTCAATTTCCTGATGATAAACGGGCAGGGTGACCCCAACACCTCCCCGGACTATAAAGAGGCTGTCGAAGCCCTTTACTCAGTGTCTTACGCCCTCAAGTTCCAGAGCAAAAAAGAAAGCCCCGATTATACTGTAATGCCCCTGGAAGGATTGTGGTATGGGGCTTCTGAACAGGTTTTTCTTACAGGCGATAAGGATAACTGGCAATGGACTATGATGATAATGCAGCCGCCATTTATTGAAGCGGGCATGGTTGAGCAGGCCAAAGCGGCTGCGGCCAAAAAGAAACCCCTTACGGCGCTGCCCCGGCTGCGCTTCGAATCCTTTGAAGAAGGCCTGGCAGCCCAGGTGATGTATGTCGGTCCTTATTCCGAGGAACATGACACCATAATGAAACTGCACCAATTCATCGGTGAGCAAGGCTACAGCCTGCGGGGGTATCATCATGAAATCTACCTTAACGATCCCCGCAAGACCACCCCTGCCCGGCTTAAGACCATTATCAGGCAGCCGGCAGGTTAAGGATGACCCGGATCGATTTCCAGATATCGCTGTCAGGTAAAGGGCTTTTGCTTTAATGGAATCATATTGGGTTAAAAAGCACGGGGAAGTGTGAAAATGACCGGCGAGGTGAATCACTCTCTACATATCATTCACTGTGATCTGGATGCATTCTACGCCGCGGTGGAACAAAACGACAATCCCTCCCTAAAGGGAAAGCCAGTCATAGTCGGGGGATCTGCCGCCTCGCGGGGGGTCGTTTCCACCTGCTCCTACGAGGCCAGGAAATTCGGAGTACGCTCGGCCATGCCCGCCGCTCAGGCCAGGCGTTTGTGCCCGCAAGGCGTATTTCTGCCGGTGCGCATGGAGCGTTACCTGGAGGTATCCCATCAGGTTTTTGCCATTCTCTCCGATTACACCCCCCTCATGGAACCAATTTCCGTTGACGAGGCTTTTCTTGATATCAGCGGAACTCAAAATCTCTTCGGCAGCCCGGAGGCTATTGGGCGGGAAATCAAACGCCGGGTCAGAAGCGAACTGGGCCTGACTATATCGGTGGGCATTTCTTATAACAAGTTCCTGGCCAAGCTGGCCTCCGACCTGAACAAACCGGACGGTTTGTGCATCATCCCCTATGACCGGGCCCTGGAAATAATAAGACCCCTGCCGGTCACACGGCTCTGGGGGGTGGGTGAAAAGGCCCGGCAAGCCCTGGAGCGGCTGGGGATCAAAACCGTCGGTGATGTACAGGACCTCCCAACCGGTTGGCTTGCAGAACGCATGGGCGCAAGCGGGCAGCATTACTGGGAATTAGCCCGGGGCATCGACACACGCCAGGTCGAAACCCATGAAGAGCGTAAATCCCTGGGCAGGGAGGTCACCTTTCCGGAAGACATTGATGATATGCAGATCCTGCAAAAAAACCTGGCTGCTTTCTCCGCCGAGTTGTGCCGTAAACTGCGCCGCGACAAGCTGTACTGTTCTACAGTAACCCTCAAACTGCGTTACAGCAGCTTTAAAACCATCAACCGCAGCCGGACTATCGCCCCCAGCCATGCTGATGTGGTCATCGGGCAGGTCGCTGATGAACTGCTGCAGAAGAGCTACCGGGGAGATTCTCCCTTACGCCTGATCGGCCTCAGCCTGGGAAAGCTATCATCGGCACCGGATTGGGAGCAGGGCGGCCTCTTCGAAGAATCTGCCCAATATGAAAAGGTGGATATGCTTATGGATCAGATCCGCCGGCGTTTTGGATCCAGGGTCATACAGCGCGGCAATCAGCTCCCAAGCCGGGGTGATGATTAGACCAAATTCCCCGGTGTCATTCGTTTTAGCAATTCAGAACCGCATCGGAATAATGACTCAGGGAAAGCGTTTTCCGGTGTCATTTGTACGCAAATTATTATGTTGGCATTTTTAAAGGATTGTATTATAATGGGGGCAACTCTAAAGTTGAAGCTACTGGTCCCGAGAGGGATAAAGGGAATCAGGTTAAAATCCTGAGCGGTCCCGCCACTGTAACCAGTACGAACCACACATTAGCCACTGAGGAATCGGGAAGGGGTGTGGGGAGGATGATCTGGGAGCCAGTAAACCTGCCAATAGCTTGCGAATAATCAGCCCCGCGGATAGGGTTTGGTTCGCATTTGGACGGTAAAGCTGTAGGCTTCTACTTTTGAGCAAGTAGAAGCCTTTTTTATTGGGAAATATGGAAGCAGGAAGTGAGTCTCGGTGCAGTTCCCACGACTGATGATCGCCGGCGTGCACAGCAGCAGCGGCAAAACCACAGTTTCATTGGGGTTGATGGCAGCTCTGAAGCGGCGCCGGATCAAGGTGCAGCCCTTCAAAGTAGGACCGGATTATATTGACTCCGGTTTGCACAGTCATGCCTGCGGTCGCAGTTCCCACAATCTGGACAGCTGGATGATGCCTCCTCAGGTGATGCAAACTGTGTTTGCCAAGAACGCCGCTTCGGCTGAGATATCCATCATTGAAGGGGTGATGGGGCTGTTTGACGGCTACCGGGGGGAGAGGATTGCCGGCAGCAGCGCCGAGGTGGCTTTGATGTTAAACACCCCGGTGGTTCTGGTGGTAAATGTAAAAAGCATGTCGCAGAGCTGTGTGGCGTTGGTTAAAGGCTTTATGGAATACCAGCCCGAGGTAGAAATCAAAGGTATAGTATTGAACCAGGCCTCTCCTTTTCATCGAGAATGGGTGCTTCCCAATCTGGAATCGGAGCTGGGAGTCAAAGTGCTGGGCTGTGTCCCCTGGCAGGAGAGTATATCCATTCCCGAGCGGCATCTGGGTTTGCTGCCCGCCGATGAACATGGGGAATTGGCAGACCATCTCCATAAAATGGCGGATTTGGTAGAGTCAAATCTGGATATGGAAGCGGTACTGGCCCTGGCCGGGGAAGCCAAGCCTATGGAACTCATCTGGCAAGCGCCTCAGGTTGAAAAGCGGACTGTTATCGGAGTGGCCAGGGATGCCGCCTTTAGTTTTTACTATCAAGACAGTCTGGACTACCTGTCTGAACTGGGAGCAGAGCTGAAGTATTTCAGCCCCCTGAATGATGCTTCTTTGCCGGAAGTGGATGGGATCTATGTCGGCGGCGGCTTCCCGGAAATGTTTTTACCGCAATTAAGCCGGAATTCCGGCATGCAGAAGGCTCTGCGCCAGGCCCACCGGATGGGCATGCCCATACTGGCGGAGTGCGGCGGGCTGATGTATTTGTCCCGGACCCTGAAGGACTGGGAAGGCAACTCCTGGCCCGGAGTGGGGCTGGTGCCGGGTGAGATCATTATGACCCGGAAGCTGCAGGAACTAGGCTATATTAAGGCTATTGCCCTGAGAGACACAGTAATAGCCGGAAAAGGCGAGGTATTGCGCGGGCACGAGTTTCATTACTCAACCCTGGAGGGTATCAACCCGCAAGACTGTGCTTTCGGACTCGAAGGAGGCATGGGGCGGGGAGTAAGCCGGGGCGGATATGCCGAGGGTTCACTGTT
>DHBS01000037.1:7639-12961 GCA_002398825.1 Syntrophomonas sp. UBA4922
ATGCCGAGGGTTCACTGTTGGCTTCATATCTGCATCTGCAGCTGCGGGCCAATCCCAAAGCAGCCCGGCGTTTTGTGGAGGCCTGCGCTGAATATGGAAATAGATAGAAATTGGTGGAAATGGATTAAATCTGAGTCTGCTAAAGAGAAATGCTGATACAGGAGGAGGTGGGCTCATTGAAGGCCATGCGCTGGGGTTATTCCACCGGAACTTGTGCTGCCGCTGCCAGCAAAGCCGCTTTGATAAGACTATTGCAGGACAGAGTGGCGGCCTCAGTGAGAGTAGAGCTGCCGGACGGCCATCTGGCGGAAATACCGGTAACCAAATCATGGCGGACTGAATACGGCGCCATCGCCCGGGTCATAAAGGATGCCGGTGATGATCCTGACGTGACCAATGGCATCAGCATTCTGGCGGAGGTGCGATTGCTGCCCGCTGCAGGCATCGTAATCAAAGGGGGCGCGGGAGTGGGGACGGTCACCAAACCGGGTTTATCGGTGCCGGTGGGCGAACCAGCTATAAACCCGGTTCCGCGCAGCATGATCGAACGCGCTCTGCTTCCCCTGCTGCCGCCCGGACAGGGCCTCAAGGTGGTAATATCCGCGCCGGGCGGGCAGCGTCTGGCCAAAAAAACCTTGAATCCACGGCTGGGCATAGAAGGAGGCATATCCATACTAGGCACCTCGGGGCTGGTGCGCCCCATGTCCGAACAGGCTTATCTCGATTCCCTGATCCCGCAGATTAATCAAGCTATGGCTCTGGGCTACCGTACCCTGGTTTTCACTCCCGGGGGTATGGGAGCTCAGCAGATAAGCAAATTAGGGGCCCCGGCTGACGCAGTGGTGCAGACCAGCAACTTCGTGGGGCAGATGCTGGACGCCGCCCTTAAGCGCAAAGTCAGAAGGATACTGCTGTTTGGCCACATCGGCAAATTAATCAAGGTTTCAGCCGGGGTGTTTCAAACCCACAGCAAGGTTGCCGATGCCCGCAGGGAGACCATGGCTGCCCACTTAGCCCTCCTGGGAGCCAGGCGGGAGTTAATCGCAGAGGTGATGAAGGCCAATACCATAGATGCGGTCATACCATTGATCAAAGCAGACCAAATGGAAATGGTCTATCAATACCTGGCTGCAGCCGCCAGCAGTCATTGCCAGCAGCGCTGCCAGGACAAGATTACGGTTGGAACCGCTATGTATGCCCTGGACGGGAGCATTTTAGGCTATGACCTCACTGCCATCAATTTGGGCAGGAGATTGGGATTGAAGTGTAAATAGCTATAGTCCGCCATCCCATAAACAGGCGCCGGGTCACGGGCAGTATATTTAAGCAACTTGCCCGGGTTTTAGATATTTTCTATAGATTGGGTTAGGAGGAGCTGCAATGGGTAATGTCGTCAAAATAGTAGGGACGGGACCGGGTCACCCGGACCATACAACCCCGAGAGCCTTGCAGGCTATACGCGAAGCCCAGGTCCTGGTAGGAGGCAGGCGGCTGTTAAGGGATTTCGCCCGGCCCCATCAGAAGTGCTGTGTTATTGACAAAAACCTCACTGCAGTTCTGGAGTTTATACTAAACCAAGCTCTGGATAAGAACATCGCTGTATTGGTTTCCGGAGATCCCGGGTTTTTCAGCATTGCCCGCTACCTCAAAACCCGTTTGAACTGGGTTGAATTCGAGTACATACCGGGTATAAGCTCGGTGCAGTACATGTTCGCCAAACTGCAAGAGCCCTGGCAGGAGGTGCCTTTCTACAGCATGCACGGCCGCCAGGTTGAAAACCTGGGCAAATGGGCGGACTCCGCTCCCGTAGTGGCGCTGCTGACCGGCGGGAAGTGGTCGCCGCAGGCTATCGCCCAAAGCCTCCTGGGCCAGATGCGGGATCTGCGGGTGGCGATCGGGCTCAACCTCTCCTACCCTGATGAAAAGGTGTTTTACACCACCCTCACCGCTCTGGCTGAGGATGGCCTAGATTATAAGAATAGTGTGATGGTGATATTCAATGCGAATGGATTTTAACACCCCTGGAATTCCGGATGAAGCTTTTGCCCGGCGGCCCGGCATTCCTATGACCAAGCAGGAAGTAAGGGCAATATCTCTGGCCAAACTTCAGTTGTTCCCCGGTGCGGTGGTGTATGATATCGGGGCCGGCACCGGTTCCATGGCGATCGAGTGCCGGCGTCTGGTCGAACCGGGGAGGGTTTTTGCCATAGAGTCGAACCCCGAAGCGGTGGATTTGATTAAGCTGAACAGCTATCGCTTTACAGTGCAATTGGATTTGGTCCCGGGTTCAGCCCCCGAGGTGCTTGACATTTTGCCTGAAGCCGACCGGATCTTTATCGGGGGCAGCGGCGGGGATATCGAAGCCATGATAATAGGGTGCGACCGGAAATTGAAGCCGGGGGGTATTTTGGTTATGAATACCGTCACCCTGTACACCGCGCCGCTCGCCTGTCAGGCTTTGGAGCGGCTGGGATATGAGCTGCAAGCGGTACAGGTTAATATCGCTGTCAATGAAAAAAGGGGCCGGGCTCGCATCTGGCAAGCCCGCAATCCGGTCACTATCATCAGCGGGAGAAAGGGGGAGCAGTTTTGAGTTGGGGGAAATTCTACGGTATCGGGGTGGGACCGGGAGATCCGGAACTATTGACCCTGAAGGCTAAGCGCATCCTGGAACAGACCGAGCTGCTGTTCGTTCCCAAATCCCGGCTGGAAAAGCGCAGTGTGGCCCTATCCATTGTTGGCCAGGCCATTGATAAACAATGGCGGACAGTAGATCTTTTAATGCCGATGATAGACGATGAAAAACTTCTTAATCAGCACTGGCGGGAGGCCGCCCAGGCAATAATGCAGCACCTCTCCAAGGGGATTGACGGGGCATTCATCACCCTGGGCGATCCCACCCTTTACAGCACTTTCACTTATCTCTTAAAGCAACTGAAGGAACTGGCCCCTGAAATAAAAGTGGAGATTGTACCCGGTATCAGTGCGGTTAACGCTATATCAGCCACTCTGCAGCAGCCCCTGGCGGAAGGGGAGGAAAACCTGATCATCATCCCGGCTCTGCAGGATCAGGAAACCCTGGCCGGGCTGACCGAACAGTTTGACAATATCGTACTTATGAAGGCCGGGCGGCAGATAGACAAGATTTGTGCGGTTCTGGAGGATCGAGGTCAGGATAAACAAGCCTGCCTGGTCAGCCGCTGCGGTTTTGAGGATGTATCCGTCCACCATGATGTTTTCGCCTTAACAGGCCAGAAGCTGGATTACCTGTCTACAGTGATTATTAAGAAAAAGGGAGGTGACAGTCAGTGATTTGGTTTGTGGGAGCAGGGTCCGGCGACCCGGAACTGCTTACTTTGAAGGGTTACAGACTGCTCAAGCAAGCGGATCTGGTGGTTTACGCCGGTTCACTGGTCAATGAAGCGCTATTGCAGTATGCGCGCCCCGAAGCTCGTCTGGTCAACAGCGCCCCTCTCAACCTGGAGGAGATCGTTGAGGTGATGGTTAAGGCCTACCGCCGCGGAGAACAGGTGGTGCGCCTCCATACCGGCGATCCCAGTTTGTACGGGGCCATCGGCGAGCAAATGGAATTGTTGGATAAAGCCAACATCCCTTATAGTGTAGTTCCCGGGGTCAGTTCCTTCTTGGCGGCAGCCGCCAGCTTGGAGAAGGAATATACCATCCCCGACGGCACTCAAACAGTGATTATAACCCGCATGGAAGGCCGTACTCCGGTGCCGGAGCGGGAACAGATGCGGCTTCTGGCCCAGCATCGATCTTCCATGGCCATATTCCTGTCGGTGGGTTTGATCGAGCAGGTGGTTAAGGAATTACTGGAGCATTATCCGCCTGACACCCCGGCAGCCGTGGTGGAGAAGGCCTCCTGGCCGGAAGAGCGTGTTCTTACCGGCCAACTGCAGGAAGTAGCCGGTCTGGTCGCCCAGGCGGGGATCAAGAAAACCGCCTTGATTCTGGTGGGGGAATTTCTGCGCCAGAGCGGAAAGTCCAAATTGTATGATCGGGATTTCAGCCATGAATACAGGTAATCAGCCAGATTCGTCTATAGCCATATTGTGCCTGACCAGGAACGGCGCCAGGCAGGGTCATAAACTGGCCGCCCGGATGCCCGGAAGCCATTTATTCTTGCCGGACCGGTTGCGCAAAGAGAGCGAAGCGGGTTCACAAGCGAAATTTTTTGATGATTTTGCGGCCTGTTTCAGCAGGGTCTTTCGGAACTATGCCGGGATGATCTGTATTATGGCCAGCGGTATCGTGGTACGCAGTTTGGGCGGGCTGATGACCTCGAAATACAAAGACCCCGCAGTTGTGGTGGTGGACGAAAAAGGGCGCTACGCCATCAGCCTTTTGTCGGGGCACCAGGGAGGCGCCAACAGTCTGGCTAAAATGGCCGCCGCATACCTGGGGGGGCAGGCGGTGATCACCACCGCTACCGATGTGAACGGCAAGCCGGCAGTGGATATGATGGCCCGGGATATCGATGCGCTTATTAAGCCCCCGGGTAATATAAAGCTTATAAACCGCGCCCTGGCAGAGGGGGAAACGGTCTATCTATACAGCCCCTGGCCGCTAAACCCCGAATGGGGCCAGGGTTTTGTTTCCCGCCCCTGGCGTAATGCCACCGGGGGCCTAAACGGCATCGAAACAGATAGGATACAGGCCCCGGCGGTAGTCTTGGATTGCCGTTACAGTCCGCGGAACTCAGATGAATTGATTTTTCTGCTGCCCCGTAATCTGCATCTGGGGATTGGATGCCGCAAGGGGGTGGACTATGAACAGCTCAAACTGGCAGTGCGAACCGTTTTAGACGTCTTTTGTATCGACAAAGGCTGCATCGTCAGCCTGGCCAGCATAGATATAAAAGCACGGGAAGCCGCCTTGTTGCGGCTGGCCCGGGAGCTTCAGCTCCCCTTGCGGTTGTTCGCCAGAGAGGAACTGGCTGTACTGGAAGGCTCTTTTGAGGGCTCAGAATGGGTAAAGCAAAATATAGGAGTTGATGGTGTATGCGAACCGGCGGCTCGACTGGCAGCCAAAACGGGAACAACAATTGTTCCCAAACAGAAAATCGGCCCGGTGACCATCAGTGTGGCCATGGAAAAATCCTGGTGGTGGGATTGGGACCAGGCGGATCAGACTTCCTGACACCCAGGGCCCAAGCAGCCCTGGATGAAGCTCAGGTAATCATCGGCTATAAGACTTACCTGGGTTTTATCAAAGATCTCCTCGGGGATAAACAGGTTATTGGTTCGGGAATGCGCAAGGAGATCGACCGGGCCCGCCAAGCTGTGCAATTGGCCCGGCAAG
>DHBS01000037.1:13121-13365 GCA_002398825.1 Syntrophomonas sp. UBA4922
AAGCTGTGCAATTGGCCCGGCAAGGCCAGGTGGTGGCGGTGGTCAGCAGCGGGGATCCGGGTGTTTACGGTATGGCAGGCATTATCCTGGAATTGGCCGCCGACTCCGTCCCGGTAGAGGTGGTTCCGGGGGTCACTGCCGCTACATCTGCGGCAGCAGTCCTGGGCGCTCCGCTGATGCATGACTTTGCCGTTATAAGCCTGAGCGACCTCCTGACCCCGTGGGAAACCATTGCCCGGCGCCT
>DHBS01000037.1:13528-29923 GCA_002398825.1 Syntrophomonas sp. UBA4922
CCGGCGCCTGCAGGCGGCGGCCCAGGCTGACTTTATTATCGTCTTATACAATCCTAAAAGCAAAGGCCGTGAGACTCAGATTGCCCGGGCCAGAGACATTATTCTGGCCCATCGCCATCCGCAAACCCCGGTGGGCATTGTGCGCAATGCCAAACGCGGCGGCGAACAAAAGGTTCTCGCCATTCTGGGAAATATGCTTAACGAAGATATCGATATGTTTTCCACCGTGGTGATCGGCAATTCACAGACGCGCATCGAGCATGGCTATATGGTGACTCCCAGGGGGTATAGCATATGATCCTGGTTCTGGCCGGCACCAGCGAAGGCCGTCAGGCCGCCCTGGCTTTACAGGACAACGGGTATAAAATACTGGTTTCGGTGACCAGTTCGTATGGACGGGAATTGATGCTCAAAAGCGGGGTCAAACCGGTTCGTCAGGGGGACCTGGAGATGCCGGCCTTGTTAGACTTGCTCCGGGAAGGCGGCTTTGACATGATTGTAGATGCAACCCATCCTTATGCCACGGCTATCAGCGTTTATGCCATGGAAGCGGCCCGGCTGCTGGGAATAGACTACTTGCGCCTGGAGAGACCGGCCACAGCCCTGCCAGAAGATGTTGATGTCATAGATAGTCTGGAGAAATTGCCTGACTGGCTTTATCCCGGCTGCAGGGTGATGTCGACTATAGGCAGCAAGCATTTGCCGCTTTTATGGGAATTGGCCACAGCCAGCCAGGCCCAGTTGATAGCGCGGTTTCTGCCTTCCAGCCAGGTGGTGCAAAGCTGTGAATACCTGGGGATGTCCCCCGAGCAAATGATAGCCATGAAGGGGCCTTTTTCTGTGGATATGAACCGGGCTCTTTTCGAAAAATACCGGGTTCATCTGGTTTTAAGCAAGGAGAGCGGCGCCGAGGGCGGTTTTGCAGAAAAGTACCTGGCGGCCCGGGAATTGTCTATTCCCCTGTTGGTGTGGAACCGGCCGCATCTGGATTACCCCCGGGTCTTCAACCGCATGCCTGAGCTAGTTGAATACATAAAAACAACGAAAGGGTGCTTATCATGAAAAGTGGTGTGGTTTTAATCGCCCACGGCAGTCGCCGTGAGGAGGCCAATGCAGAAATCCGGACCCTGGCCCGGCAGGTGCAGGAGGCGGACCGCTTCGGGCTGTACGAGGTGGCCTTTATGCAATTTGGCAGCCCGGATCTGAAAGAAGCGGTGGCCAGGCTGGCGGCACAGGAAGTGGAACGCATCGTGGTAATGCCCTTGTTCTTGATCACCGGTAATCACGTTACTCAGGACATTCCCGCGGAGCTGGAAGACCTGAAACCACAGTATCCCGGCCTGGAATTAGTCATGGCCCGCCATTTTGCGGCCCATCCGGCTCTGGTCCAGATCATACAGGACAGGATCGGGGAGGCCTTTATAGAAGGGGAGGCGACCCGGGCATGAATATTATCTGGAATCCGCGCGAAATCGAAAACCGCAGTATGGAAATCATCGAGAGCTACCTTGACGGCTATGAATTCGGTCCGGTCGAAAAACAGATAGTCAAACGGGTTATTCATACTACCGGCGATCCCGACATAGTAAAATACCTGCGCTTTCATCCCCGGGCCATCGAGGCAGGTCTTTCCGCATTAGAGGGCGGAGCCCACGTATTTACCGATGTCAACATGCTTAAATCAGGAATCAACGCCGCCCGGTTGGAAAGCTGCGGCGGGCAGGTATTATGCTTAATCAGCGAGCCCGCGACCATTGCTAACAGCAAAGCTTGGGAAATCACCCGGGCGGCTGCGGCCATGCGCCAGTTCGGGCCCCGCTTGAATGGGGCTATTGTGGCCATCGGCAATGCCCCCACAGCCCTTTTCGAAGTTTTGGATCTGGTTGAACAGGGGATATGCCGCCCCGCCCTGGTGGTAGGCACCCCGGTGGGCTTTGTAGGGGCCGCCGAATCCAAGGAGATGCTGGTCGGCCAGGACTTGATACCTTATATCAGCCTCCTGGGGACCCGGGGAGGCAGCCCCATTGCGGTCAGCATTGTCAACGCTTTACTCTACAGTGAAGGGGCTTAAATATGCTGGAATCGATAATGGTCTTGGGAGGCGGCAGTAGCGGCAAGAGTGTATTTGCCGAAGATCTGGCCCGGGAAATGGAATCCTTTTATAACTGTGATGTATTCTACCTGGCTACTGGCATTGGCTGTGATCAGGAATTTGCCGCCCGGATTAAGAAACATCAACAGCGCCGCCCCGGGCACTGGCACACCGTGGAGGAACCGCGCCGTCTGGCCCGGGCCTTGCGGAACTGGAAGCATCAGCCCAGCGTTGTGCTGGTAGATTGTATTGGCACCTGGACCGCCAATCTCATCTACGGCGAGGATTGGCAGGAGAGCCGGCCCTGGTCGGCGGAGCGGGAAGAGGCCTGTTTGCAGGAGGCAAGGGACTTTATCGCCGCCTGGTCCGGTCTGTCGGGAGCGCTGATCCTGGTGGCCGATGAAGTAGGGATGGGTATTGTGCCGGAGTATCCGGATGCTCGTATCTTCAGAGATCTAAACGGCAGAATCAATCAGATGCTGGCGGCAGCGGCGGAGCAGGTCTATTTTGTCACCGCCGGGATAGCCAACCGTATCAAGGGAGGGGGAGCAAGGTGAAAAGACACCAGGCCATAATGGTGCAGGGCACTTCTTCAAATGTAGGCAAAAGCATGTTGTGCACCGCTTTATGCCGCATATTCGTTCAGGACGGCTACAAGACCGCACCGTTTAAGGCCCAGAATATGGCGTTGAATTCCACGGTCACTCCCGATGGAGGCGAAATCGGCCGGGCTCAGGGAGCTCAGGCAGAAGCGGCCGGGTTGGCTCCCAGCGTGCTCATGAACCCCATACTCATCAAACCCAAGCAGGACAGCGAGGCCCAGATCATCACCCTGGGGGTGCCTTATGCCGATATGTCGGCCACAGCCTATCGCCGCGATTTTCTGCCGGGAGCGGTGTCGATCGTCAGGGATTGTATAAAGCAGCTTAAAGAGCAGTATGAGATTCTGGTGATAGAAGGGGCCGGCAGTCCGGCCGAAATCAACCTCAAGGATCGTGATATCGTTAACATGAAGACCGCCGAATTGGCTGACGCTCCGGTTTTGATGGCGGCTGACATTGACCGCGGCGGGGTGTTCGCTTCTCTGATCGGCACCCTGGAGCTATTGGAGCCCCATGAAAGGCAGCGGGTGAAGGGTTTTATCATCAATAAATTCCGCGGCGATATCGGCCTGCTGCAGTCCGGCCTGGATTTTCTTTCGCAACGCACCGGCATCCCGGTTCTGGGTGTGGTGCCGTATGTTCATGATCATGGCATCGATGAAGAAGACTCGGTGTGTCTTAGCGAGAAGAATGGATGGGGAGCGGAACAGGCCCCGATCCGGGTGGCAGTCATGCAGCTGCCGCGCATCTCCAATTTTACTGATATAAATGCATTTATAGGACTGCCTGACACCCGCATCCATTATGTTCGTCCCGGAGAGGCCCTCGGTCAGGCCGATCTTATCATTATCCCCGGCACCAAGAACTCTATCCTGGATATGCTCTATTTGCAGGAAAAGGGTTATGATCAGGAAATCCGCCGCTTGGCTGAAGAAGGCGCTTATGTGGCCGGTATCTGCGGCGGTTTTCAGATGCTGGGACAGGAGCTTCTGGATCCGGACGGCACTGAAGCCGGGATCGGATCCCTGCCCGGGCTGGGCCTCCTGCCCGTGAGCACTCTGTTCGGCCCCCAAAAGAGCACCCATCAAGCCCAGGCGAAGATTGTCAGCAAGCAGGGCTTGTGGCAGCATTTGTGCGGGCAGGAAGTAGAAGGCTACGAGATTCATATGGGACAGAGCGCCCTCATCGGGGCAGGCTGCGGTCTAACCCACATTTTTACCCGCTCCGGAGAAAAATGCAGTGTGTGGGACGGGGCCTGCAGCGACAGCGGGCGGGTGTTCGGCACCTATCTGCACGGCATCTTTGACAACCCGGCGGTTATGCTGGGCGTTATGAACGACATCCGCAAGAAAAAGGGATTTCCCGCTCTGCACAGTGAGGATCTGCCCATGACGCAGAGGCAGCACAAATATGATCAATGGGCCGATCTGGTGCGGGCTAGTTTGGATATGGACAAGGTATACCGGATTATGGGTTGGGGAGAGGCTTGAGATGGAATGGATCATCTTGACAGCAGTCTTATTAGACCTTCTGATCGGAGACCCGCGCGGAGTACCCCATCCGGTGATATGGATAGGCCGGGCCATACGCCGATGTGAAACGGCGGTGCGCAGCTTTGCGGCCAGCCCCGCAGCCTTGAAGCTGGGGGGGGGCTTGATGGTCCTGGCGGTGGTTCTGGGAACCTACCTGATCACCTGGGGAATCATAACCCTGGCCTATCTGGCGCATCCCTATGTGGGTGCGGCCGCAAGCATTCTGCTCATGAGTCAGACCCTGGCCATCAACAGCCTCTATCGACATGCCCGGGAGGTTCTGCGCCCCTTGAAAGAAGGCCGTTTAGAACCGGCCCGCCAAGCCCTGGCTATGATTGTAGGCCGGGATACCGAGCACCTGGATGAAGCCCAGCTGGTCCGCGGAGTGGTGGAAACGGTTTCGGAAAACACTGTCGACGGCATCACCGCGCCGCTGTTCTATGGTTTTTTGGGCGGACCGGCCCTGGCTATGGCATATAAAGCCGTCAATACCCTGGATTCCATGGTAGGCTACAAAAATGAAAAATATCGCTATCTGGGCTGGGCCGGGGCTCGATTGGACGATGTGGCCAATTATATTCCGGCCCGGCTGACCGGCTTGCTGTATCTACCCCTGGCCCCGTTTACCCGGGGCGGTTTTTCCGGGGTGGTTAAAACCATATGGCGCGACGCGCCCCGGCATCCCAGCCCCAACAGCGGCATTCCCGAAGCGGCCGTAGCCGGGGCGCTGGGGATACAGCTGGGAGGCCTCAATTATTACGGCGGCATTGCCTCACCGCGGGCGGTAATGGGTCAGCCCCTTCATCCGATGCAAATAGATCACATCAAGCAAAGCCTTAGCATCATGCTCCTGGTAAGTGCAGAGGCGGTAGTCCTGGGAGTTCTGTTATCCCGCTGGTGGGGTTAGACAGTTCAGAGTAGGAGGTGTTATGGGCAGTCAACATTTATGCAAACCGGTTCATGGCGGCGATGTGTGGAAAGCCGCCCAGAGGTGGGGGATAGCGCTTGACGAGATCCTGGATTTCAGCGCCAACATCAACCCTCTGGGACCGTCGCCGCAAGCCCTGGAGGCAATTGAAAGCAATATCTCACAGCTGACTCACTATCCCGAACCGTGCGGCGATTCCTGTAAACTGGCCCTGGCTCAGCACCTGGGGGTGGATAAGGCCAATTTGGTCCTGGGCAACGGCGGTTCGGAATTAATCTACCTTCTGGGAAGGATGTTTTATAAAGGGCGGCTCTTGTTGTTGGCCCCCTGTTTTTCCGAATACGGAGAAGGCCTGGAAAACCCGCGGGTGGTTAGAATTGCCCTGGATGCCGATAAACAGTTTAGGCTGCCTTTGCCAGAGATCAGGGAGGCCCTGCAGCCCGGTGACCTGATATTTATCGGTAATCCCAATAACCCCACCGGCAATCTTTTTAAACCGCAGGAATTGCTGGAGTTGGCCGCTTATGTGCAGGACGTCCGGGGAGTTATGGTGGTTGATGAGGCCTTTCTGGATTTCGCCGGCCGGGAACTCTCCATAAGCCAGGAGGTGGAGCACAATCCCCACCTTGTAGTGGTGGGATCCTTAACCAAATTTTTTGCTATTCCCGGCCTGCGTCTGGGTTATGCGGCAGCCTGTGCAGAACATATCAAACGCATGGAGTTTTTGCTCCCCACCTGGCGGATCAACACCCTGGCTCTGGCGGCCGGGCGGGCTTCGCTGGCTGATGTGGCTTATATGGAAAAGACCATCGCCTTTGTCAATCAGGAAAGGCAGTTATTCATAGAGCGGCTGCAAGAGCTGCCGTTTTTGCAGGTATTCCCCGGGGTAAGCAACTTCCTGCTCATCGACGCGGAAAAAAGCGGCCTTACGGCAGACGAGTGGCAGGAGCGCCTGGGTCCCCGCGGTATTTTAATCCGCAACTGCTCGAATTTCGCAAACCTATCCCCATATTACTTCCGCATCGCCGTAAAAGGCCGCGATCAAAACCTGCGCCTCGTAGAGGCCTTGAAACAGGTCAAGTGAAGTAACTTTATTAAATGCCAGGTTTTTGAAAAAGGTTTTAATTTGCGTACCAAAAAAGATTGAAATATTTGCCCAAAACCGATAAAATAAGACTTAACTAAATAACAGTGAAGAATGACACAGGGAAGATGGTGAAAATCCATCACGGTGCCGCCACTGTAATGGGGAGCCTTTTACTGAATGCCACTGGATGAAGATCTGGGAAGGCGTAAAAGGCGATGAACCTCAGTCAGGAAACCTGCTGCATTCTATTTAGTCTACATTAGCCCACGGTGCATGGGTGTGTACGATGGTCGTGAACCACAACCCTGTATCATACGGTACAGGGTTTTTATATTGAATAAACATAGGGCGCCTTTTCCTGAGGGAAACGGCTGAAAAGACAATCGGTGCCAAACCGAGCCAGTGACTGTATTGGGAGAGTGTCTGCCAGATCTGGTGACACGATGATACCTGAGCCAGTAAGCAGCCTGTTCTTGCTGTCACCGCCAAGGTGAGGTTTCAAGATGTGCTGCTATTTTTTATGCCTGTAAGCAGGGAGGGAAATGGGTTGATTATGCTGGTCGCAGGAATTAAAGAAGCCCCCGAGATCATGGCACGGATTATTGAATGCGGTTGTCAGGTGGTTGTTTATCCAACCAATTCTTCCTGCCGTCACCACATTATCGACGCCGGACTGGGATGTCATCTCCTGCCTGATCATAACCTGGATTTGATGCAGTTTGTTAATGACCAAGAGGTGAAAATAGTGATTGACGCCAGCTCCGAGAGCAGCAGCGGCCTTTTCGAAGCCATAAACCAGATCACCCCCGCACCTCGATATATCCGCTATTACCGGGAGGAATTGGAACTGCCTGTTTCGCCGTTATTGTTCACGGTATATTCATTTGCAGATGCGGTGGACAAATTAGTTGAAATCGGCGCCAGAAATGTATTCTTAACTACCGGGAGCTATTGCCTGGACAGCTTCTGCAATGACTCCCGCCTGCAGGGGACCCGGTTTGTAGTCCGCGTACTGCCGGACTGGAAAATAGTAAAGAAATGCCAGGATATTGGAATTCCTATCCATGATATCGTGGCCATGCAAGGCCCCTTTTCCCGCAAAATTAACAAAACATTATTCAAGACTTATAATGCGGATGTCGTGGTGACGCGGGACAGCGGCAAAATGGGCGGCGCAGACACCAAAATCTCGGCCGCCCTGGATCTTAATCTGACTATTGTTGTCATCAAAAGAAAGACCTCGCAACAATATCCTACCGCCTGCGGGATAAAGCAGTTAATGGATTTAATACAGCGATAGGGGGGAATAGACTTAATTGATTTGCCTGATATAGCTGATTAAAAGAGTGAACTGATCGTAACCAGGAAGGAGGTTAACTATCTTGTTATCATTCGGAATGCACATAATGGAAGGATTCTTACCGCTGCCCTGGGCTGTGGCCTGGTTTGTCTTAATGCTGCCTTTTCTTTACCTGAGCATCAGAAAAACCCGGCAATTGGTGGCCCAAAACCCCAGAGCCATGCTGTTGTTAGCCTTTGCGGGCGCCTTTACTTTCGTGCTTTCGGCACTAAAACTGCCATCTGTCACCGGCAGTTGCTCCCATCCTACCGGGGTGGCCCTGGGAGCCATTCTTTTCGGGCCTGCCGTAATGGTGCTTATCGGCCTGATCGTTTTATTATTCCAGGCCCTTCTTTTGGCCCATGGCGGGTTGACCACTCTTGGCGCCAATGTCATGTCTATGGCAATCGTAGGCCCGCTAGTGACTTACGGCGTTTACGCCCTCCTAAAAAAGACCAGGCTGCCCCACTGGGCTGCAGTACTCATTGGGGCGGCGCTGGGAAGTCTTGCCACCTACTGCGTTACTGCCCTGCAATTAGCTTTAGCCTACCCGGGAGGTCCCGACGGTTTTTATGGGGCTTTGATCAAATTCACCGGCATTTTTGCAGTGACACAGGTACCTATCGCTATAATAGAAGGCATATTGACCGTATTAGTGGTGGATTTGTTATATGCGTACAACCGGCAGGAAGTGGAAAGCCTGCGTGACATGAGCATCGGAGGTGAGCAGGCGTGAAGAGAAATCTTATATTGATCGCCATCATGTTGTGTCTGGTAGTCTACGCCTTATATAGTAATCAAGGCGCAGAGTTTGGCGGAGCCGACGGGCAGGCTGAGGGTGTCATCGAAGAAATCAATCCCGGCTATGAACCCTGGTTCAACCCAATATGGGAGCCTCCCAGCGGAGAAATCGAATCCCTGCTGTTCGCCTTGCAAGCGGCCCTGGGGACAGGATTCATATGTTACTATCTGGGCTACAGCATAGGCAGGAGTAAAGGCAGGGCTCAGGCATGAACAGCATAGACCAGGCCGCCTACAATTCTCCCTGGTACCTGCTGCATCCGGCTGTTAAGCTTGGTCTGACCCTGGCCATCCTGGTAGTGGTTCTGGCACTTGATTCCAGAACCATTTCCTGTCTGGTAATCCTGGCAATATTCGCCCTGCTGGTGGGGAAAGCCAGGGTCTCCTGGCGCTTATATCTTGGTTTAATGGCAATTCCCCTGGTATTCCTGACGGTGGGTTGCGTGAGCGTGGCCATAACCAACAGCACGCTTTCAACTGGTATCTGGCCGGGGGTTTATGCCGGAGGCATGTGGTGGGGCGTTTCCCCCCAGTCTTTACAGGAGGCTATAAACCTGCTTTTGCGCAGTCTGGCCTGTGTAAGTGCCATGTATCTGCTGGCCTTGACTACGCCAGTGGTGCAGCTGGTTTACGTGCTGCGCTTGTTCAAGCTTCCCGGTGTGGCAGTCGATCTGATGGGATTAATCTATATGAATATCTTTATCTTTCTGCAAACCGCCCAGGACATCTACGTGGCCCAACAGTCCCGCTGCGGCTACCGGGGTTTTGCCGGACATTTAACTTCACTGACCGCCTTGCTCAGCAACCTTTTTATCAAGAACCTGCAGAGAAGCAACGCCTGTTATGACGCTTTGCTGGCGCGCGGATTCAAGGGCAGCCTGCAGGTTTTGGATGAACAGTATATTGTGCGGCCTCTGCATCTGGCTCTAAGCGGCATGTTTATAGCCAGTCTGATTTTGATCCATAGTTACGGGGGATGGATATGCACTCTGATTTAATAGCTGCCGAAAACCTGGCCTATAATTATCAGGACGGCACCAGGGCCTTGGACGGGGTGACCCTCTCCCTGCCCCACAATGCGAAAGCGGCGATTCTAGGTCCGAACGGGGCTGGCAAATCAACCTTGTTCCTTCACTTCAACGGTTTGCTGCGCCCGCATTCAGGCCTGGTTTACTATAAAGGCAAAGCTCTGCAGTACCATACAAAGGCGCTGCAGGTATTGCGCCGGGAGGTGGGAATAGTATTTCAAAACCCGGATAATCAATTGTTTTCCTCCAGCGTTTTTCAGGACATCTCTTTTGGCCTGATGAATCAGGGATGCAACCCGGCCGAAGCCCGGCGCAGAGTGGAGGAAGTAGGGAGCAAGCTGGGCATCGAGCCCCTTTTCTCCAAACCCACCCATTTTCTAAGCGTAGGCCAAAAGAAAATGGTGGCTTTGGCCGGCGTTTTGGTTATGGAGCCAGAATTGATTATCTGTGATGAGCCTACCGCAGGACTGGATCCCGGCAATGCGGAGCGCTTCATGCGGGTTCTGGATGAGCTGCACCGGCAGGGCAAGGCCATGGTGATCTCCACCCACGATGTCAACCTGGCCTACCAGTGGGCCGATGTAGTGTGGTTGTTAAATAAAGGAAAAGTCCTGGCCCAGGGTTCCCCTGTAGAGGTTTTTTCTCAGAGAGAAGTTTTAAAAGCCGCCCGGCTGGAGACCCCCTGGCTTTTGGAAACCTGGCAAGAGATGGCCGCACTCGGTCTGGCCTCACCCAACCTGCCCCCCCGCAGCAAATCCCAGTTCCGCCAGACGCTGATCAAACCCTAAAAACCCCGCGCACAGTAATATAAATATAAAAGGACCCTCCCCCTGTAACAGTAATAAGGGGAAGGGTTCTGTTTACTCGATCAGGACTGGGTTATGTTGCTGATTGCGGCACTGAAGCCGGGGTAGAAGTTCTTCTGCAGGGACTTTCTCAGTTCGCCGCGCAGGTCGGGATGGGCGATCTCTATCAAAGCCAGAGCCCGCTGACGGCGGCTTTTGTTTCTCAAGTCGGCCACTCCATACTCCGTGACCACATACTGAGCGTAGGTGCGCGGAACCGTCACCGGAGTGCCCGGGGGAAGCTCAGGCAGGATCGATGATGACAGGCTGCCGTCCGCCTGTTGGCGCGCTGACGACAGCAAAGTGACGCCTTTGCCGCCCTCTGACCAGTAAGAGCCCAGCATGAAGTCCAGCTGCCCTCCGCCCCCGCTAATCATACGGTGTCCCCAGCCTTCGGAGCTGATCTGGCCGCTTAGGTCCATCATGACGGCCATATTTATAGCCACCAGGTTGGGGTATTGAGCCAATTCAACGGGATTGTTGGTGTAGGAGGAGGGATAGAATTCACAGGAAGGATTTTCACTGATGTAATCATAAAGCTCCTGGTCCCCCATACAGATGGTGGCCAGTGTGACCCCGCGATGCCGAGGTTTTCTGGCATTGGTTACGATGCCCTGTTCCACCAGCTTGTTCAGCCCTATAGGGAACATTTCAGTGGTGATACCCAGGTCATGTTTGCCTTCCAGGCCGCACACCACCGCTTCTGAAATGCCGCCGATCCCCATCTGAATAGTGTCGCCGTCATTAATCAGGTCCAGCACGTATCCGGCGATAGTCTTCTCCATTTCGGTCGGCTGACTGCGGGAAAAGATGGGTATAGGGCTGTTGTGTTCGATAAAACAGTCGAATTCGGATACATGCATCCAGTTGTCGCCCAGTACTATGGGCATATTCTCGTTGACCTCGGCGATGGCCAGGCGGAGTTTGCCCGAGGCCTTGCCCTTGCGGACGGTCTCCATGGTGTAAAAATTGGTCAGGCCAAGATTGACGTACCCCTTACTGTTTGGCGGTGTGATCATGACTATGTAGACATCGGAGTTGGCTGCCATCTTATCTCCAAAATCGTGGGCGGTTATTGGTAAAAAATCTGGTATGAGGGTAGAATGAATCCTGCGGATGGTGCTGATGCCAAAGGCCGGGCAATAATCGATCCTGCCCAGTAAATTCCCCATGAACCCGGGGTCGTACAAGCGGTTGGGCCGCAACTGCACTGCATCCGCGATCACAACCCCGGTAAGTTCTTCATGGCGATTCAGAATGGCCTCATACATAGGCGGGGTGCAAGCCCCAACACCAAGGGCAATGCCTACAAAATCCCCGGATTGAACCCTGCCCGCAGCCTCTTCGAAAGAGGCCTGATTCTTGCGATAATGCTCCTCCCAAACTGACATTTACTATACCCCTCCTTATAATATGCGGTAACGCCGCTATTCCTTGTTTATCTATACAGGATATACTGGCATTCTCTATAAGCGTATTCCGCTTTTTGGATTATTTTTCCTTCTTTCCGCCGACAGAATGTTGGGATGCTAAATACATTTATTGACATCTGCTATAATATTTTTAGTTGGAAGATAATAAAGTAACTTTATACTACAGGCCAGAGGCAGCCATAATAATTTTTCAAGGAAGCCAGCAGTGATATGGGTCGTTTACGCGTATGGAATGCGCTCCGCAAAACAAAATCTGACCGGCCCCCCAAAGGGGAGATGGTGATTGAGGATGCTTTCCTCCGGGAGGCCGGGCTGTCCAGAGAAGCCCTGCTGGAGGAACTGCAGGCTGATTTAGTAAGCCTGCCCGTCGATTTTCGATCCAATATAGACTGGTCTTATTGGTCCGGAAAGGACTATTTTACCTTCGCCTTAATCAACGGACCTTTTAATACTTTGATCGAATCACTGGGATGGGTTCGGGCCTCGGAGTGGATAGTGCATAAGCCCAGCATCAGCCGGGGGTTCATGGGCAATTATCTGGAAAGTATCTATAAAGCGGTCGCCGGTGCGTTGGAGGGGGGCTGCGAGGGGCTTATTCTGGGAGATGATCTGGCTGGGAAAAGCGGTCTCCTGGTAGATCCGGCTTACTTGTGCAAGTATTATTTTCCTGAATTGCGGTGCTGGCTGAAGAAAATGCAGGTGTCAGACATCCCCATACTGTTTCATTCCGACGGCGATGTCACAGGGATAATCCCCGATCTGGCCCGGGCGGGGTTCTGGGGCATACACGGCCTGCAACCGGATGCCGGTATGAACCCCGGTGTTGTTCCGCCTGAAATGATTAAGACCTGGGTGTGGTGGGGCAATTTGCAGTTTGAAGGGCCACTGGGCTTGAAAGACCCTTTTCAGCTCAAATCGGAAGCCACCAAGCTGTGCCGGGATTGGGGCCGGGCTCCCGGTTACATCCTGGGCTCCTGCGGGGGCCTCTATCCCGGACTTCCCCTGGAACTGGCAAGAGCCGCCTACCGGACATAAATTGTCAGGGGTATGAAGTTGATACACTACAGAGAGTAGGTCGATATCCTCGTGCCCCTGACACCAATAAACCGTAGTCAGTAATTTATTTCTCAGGCCACAAATCCTTATCCCACTTTTCGGCATGGGAGGCAGGCTCATTGCGCAGCAAAGCGGCAAAAGCCTCCACTGCTTTTAAAGCGTCGCCAAGCGGATAGTAGAAAGCATTCCAGTTTTCACTGTCCTCACCGTCATGGTTGGGGATGATCCAATCAAAATGCCAGGCCAGCTCCAATTCCAGAGGCGCGCTGCCGGCCCGCTTCTCGATGTTTTCCAGATCCTTAAGAGAGAGGATGCCCTTTTGTCTCTGGGTGCGGCGCAAGAGTTTACGGCGCATCATATCCACCAGCGTTTCCCTTACCCTGACGCCGCGGTTCTGCAGCCAGATGATCTCCGCCTTGGAAAGCGGGGACAAAAACACCCGCAAGATATGCACCTCCGCCATCGCGGGGAGACTCCAAATGGCTTGGGGAACGTAAGGATTGCCCTCGAAAAGCACATCCTGACCGTTATCCAGGACGCTGAACAGCTCCCGGGTATCCAGGCCTTGCAGATCGCCGCGAACCTCCAAAAGCATAAAATCATCGCCTTCACTTAAGCGCTCCATTTCTTCGTGACTGCGGAAATAGTAGTCTACCCCTTCGTTTTCACCCGGACGCGGGCTGCGGGTATTATACATCACCAGCTTGCGAAGTTTGGCCTCCTGGGCAGGGTACATCAATTTAAGGGCGTTGCACAGCGGCCCTTTGCCTGCGCAGGACGGCCCGCCCAGCAATACCAAACGGCCTCGATCTGACATAAATCCCCCTCCTTTTTATGTCTATCCCTGCAAAATTCGGCGTTTCAATAGCCATATCCTGCTTATATAGGAATCTGCATGCTGTGTCAATGCTTGTGGTGAGGAGTGGTACTTGAACATAAAACTTGACTGTCAGGGCTGCGATGATTCTTATATGCATCGCATAGTGACAGGGGGGAAACTTATCCCTGGTCATTTTCAGGAGCGAAGGCGGGAAACGCCGCTATGCCGGCGCCCGGCTCATTGCCGGGCAAGGTGGTTGTGATTACTGAATGAATCAAAAAATGACACCAGGAAAATGCCCCCGTGTGTCGGGGAGGGAAATGTTTACTGCAATTACTTGATGATACGCCCTTGTTTTTGTTCCCCTGTAGTGCAATAATTAAATTCATATAAAAACCTGCAAATCGCTTCATACCGGAGTTCTTGCGTATTGTATGCTGTATACAGACAAATGTATATAAAAACCTGAAATCAACCTTAGAAAGGGCTCATATATTTTTGGAGGATAGAGGTGATCATTATGTCCATGGAAATCAAAATTACCAGGACGAGCTCTCCCAAGGCTAAACCGGATCAGAACGACCTTCCTTTCGGAGAGTTTTTTACCGACCACATGTTTGTTATGGATTACACCGCAGGCAATGGCTGGCACGATCCCAGGATAGTACCTTACGGCCCTCTGCAGCTTGACCCCTCCACCATGGTGTTCCACTACGGACAGGCGATTTTCGAAGGGATGAAAGCCTACAAAACCAGAGACGGCCGCATCAATCTATTTCGTCCCTACGCCAACATGGAGCGGGCCAACATCTCCAATGAAAGGCTGGTGATACCGCCTTTGGATGTAGACTTCGCTGTGGAGGCCATCAAGACACTGGTAAAATTTGATAGCGATTGGGTGCCCGAAGCTGAAGGCACATCGTTGTATATAAGGCCTTTTATCATTTCCACCGATCCCTACCTGGGGGTGCGCCCCTCGCTTACATATAAATTTATGGTGATTACCTGCCCGGTTGGGGCTTATTATCCGGAAGGACTGGATCCCGTCAAGATTTATGTGGAGAGCAATTATGTCCGGGCCGTCAAAGGCGGAACCGGCCATACCAAAACCCCGGGCAACTATGCTGCCAGTCTGAAAGCCCAGATTGAGGCCAAAGAAAAGCATTACAGTCAGGTTTTATGGCTTGATGGTGTGGAGAAGAAATACATCGAAGAAGTCGGCACTATGAATGTGATGTTCAAGATCGACGGAACCGTGGTGACTCCGGCTCTGGAAGGCAGTATTTTGGGGGGCATCACCCGCGATTCGTCCCTGGCTTTGCTCAAGCATTGGGGGGTGCCGGTCGAAGAAAGAAGGGTCAGCATACAGGAGATCTATGCGGCTCATGAACAGGGAAAACTGGAAGAGGCCTTTGGCACCGGCACTGCCGCGGTCATTTCTCCCATCGGGGAACTCAATTGGGACGGCAGAATCATCACTATCAACAATGGCGATATCGGTGAGATATCGCACCGCTTATACGACACCATGACCGGCATACAGTATGGTCAGGTAGAGGATCCCTTCGGCTGGGTGGTTGAAGTGAAGTAGTTCGATAATGGATAATGAGGACGTTATGGTATGTGGCGGCACAACCATAACGTCCTTCGTGTCCTCAACTAAAAACTGCCGATTCGGTTTTAACAAGTGAACTTTTAGTTAAAACTGTCGATATAATAAACAGAAAGAGGAGAGGAGGGGCCTGAAGATGCTGATGGTCTTTTGGTTTGCATGGCAACAGAAGTTAAAAATGCTGCGGCACAATCTCGATTATCAAGCCGGAGACCTGTATTTTGCTCCACTCATTCCTGATTTTCTAATGGATTACACCCGCAAACTCTGCCCGTCGATTGAATCCGGGGAAAAGCCCTATTGCTTGTATTTCACCTGTAAAGACCATGGCCGGGTACCTATTCTTATAATGCTGACCGACCAGAAGCTGCATTATTTCAACCCCTACAGACCTGTCACCGCGGAATGGGGAGCCATTCGGGAAGTCGGCTCTATACCGCTGGGGGCGGTAGCCCGGTTTAAGGTGCAAAGCCGACCCTTGCGCACCCTGGTTACAGTAAATGAGCAGGAATTTCTGACCTTGCCCTTTCAGATCAGCCCTGTAACAGCAGTCCGCCTTAAAGCCGCAGTGGATATGAAAAAAGGCCGCCAGGCGGTAAACACCAATATTAAAGAAACCTATCTCGACCCGGAACGATCCATTGACGGTCACAACCTGGCTGAGATCACCAACCATTTCCTGGATCAATTTGTGCCTCTGTTCAATTTCTACACCAGTCCCTTTAAGGAAAGGCACATGGAGGAAATCAAAGCAACTTATGGCTGCCGCCCGGAAGAGGAGACCCCTCTCATCCATCTGCCCTTGAACCAGGTAGGGAATAACCATTGCGGGGTGTTGATCACCAGCGAAAACATGTACGTGCTTCGCGGTGCAGTTGAGGTTATTCCACTCTCGCAGATATACCAGGCTGGCCTGGCCAGGGTTAATAACGCGGTCTATTTGCATATCAACGGGGAATGCCGGGGCATTCTTTATGAAGAACACAATGCCTTTGATGAGCGCAATACCCGGGTCCTGCAGACACTCTTGCGGGTTTACCGGCGCGCCCTTAATAGCTATAAACCGGTACCTGCCAGCAGTTCATTCCCGGCCTTTTTCCTGAATCCGGATCGGCGCAATTGACGACCCGGTATAAAAACAGCATCCTGAGCAGAAGCTAAGACTGCCCCTAAGCCTTCAGGGGCGGTCTTTTCATTGTGCGCCCGGCATGGGCGCAGTC
>DHBS01000042.1:0-209 GCA_002398825.1 Syntrophomonas sp. UBA4922
ACCAGGTCTCCTTTGCTCCAGCTCCGAGGGTTAAATAGGCTGGTGCTGACCGCCCTGCCGTTTTCATACATCATTTGGTGGGCCACCGGCTCGTAGCGGGCGGGCTGATAGCTTTGTATCGACAAAGGCACGTCAAAACGTGAGGCATAATCCACAAAATCCACCAGATCCTCATTATCGGTAGCGATTATGATTCTCTTGACAGCGTG
>DHBS01000042.1:386-791 GCA_002398825.1 Syntrophomonas sp. UBA4922
CGGTTAAGGCTGCGGTTGATGTACGCGGCGGCCAGGGCTTTGATAAAATGGTCTCCGAAGATTATTTGCATATCCACCTGGGGTAAAACGAATCTGGGTTTTAAACGGCGGTCAACCGCCAGGGCGGGCAGATTAAAATCCCGGGTCACATCAATGGACTTACTCAGCATCTGCTGCTGCCGTTCTGGTTCCATGCTATTGAGATTGCCTTCTCCCAAAGGCAAAACCACATGATAACCGCGGGCATTGATGACTGGCATATCGATTAATCGAGCCACCCGGGGGGCGAATAAAAAAGGGGCTAATCTATCCAGAAGATATTTCTGATATACCAGCCCCCGCTTATCGCTTTGCATGAGATTAAAAAAGGCAAATTCCAGCTCAGACATCTTCCTTCTCCAGGTC
>DHBS01000042.1:935-1273 GCA_002398825.1 Syntrophomonas sp. UBA4922
TCAGACATCTTCCTTCTCCAGGTCTACCACACCTGGCTTCATGTTGAGTTCCTGCAGCATGTGGTAATAATCCTTGGGGGTTATCTCTTCAACAGTCTTGTTGATCAAGGATACCATCAAGGCCTCAATCACGTTAGTCCCAAAGGAACGCCCTCCCATGTTGGGTGTGGTGGTAATAACCTTGCTGATACCACGTTGTTTCAGAAGCCGCATGTCGTCGCGGGTAGTGGTGTTGGTAATGATAATCTGCCCATTGAGCTTTTCCGGCAGATAGCGTTTGATATAATTGAAGTCACCTGCAATTACATCTGCTTGATAATAATATTTTGAATGCTTGG
>DHBS01000042.1:1417-3393 GCA_002398825.1 Syntrophomonas sp. UBA4922
TTTTGAATGCTTGGGAATTATGACTTCCTGATCTTTGCCAGTGGGATAAAGTTTATCAAAGGGCATGCTTACAACAACCGGGGCCACCATGCGGCCTATCATTTTTAATGCCTTTAAAGATTTAAGGGGTATGGGAACATCCAGGGTATATATCAAATCCCCCAGAGTCAGGTTGGCCCCTACCTCTTCCAAGGCTTCAGCCATACCGAAGCGATCTGCCGCACTGACCATCAGTACCTTTTTACCGCGTAAATCCAAAATTCCGTCTTTCTGAATATCCAGGACACATTTGCGTTCCAGGGTATTCTTGAGCCCGCTCCCGTCCACCATGGGGGTCTTCCTGGCAACCAGCAGTTTTTTGGCGTCTTTTATCACGTACCGCTTGCCGGCAATATAAATATAAAGGTCGATGCCGCCCATTCCGAAAGCATCAACCTTGCCATCCAGATCCTTTATCAATTGAATAGCTTTGTCCCAGTCCCCATCGGTTCCAATCCGTTCGATCAGGAACTTTTCTCCCATAAACTCGGTTTCAAAGCTATGATCCCGCTTTGAAGACCCCAGGCTCACACTTACAATTCGTTTCAACAGAGAACCTCCTTCGTCTGCAGCATACCTTAGAGTTCTTTACCGTGCAGCTTTTACCGACCGTAAAATCTTTTTTAATAATTCAGGATCAACCCACTTATCTTCAGTAATAGGGGAAGTGCCGATTTCAATAGGAATCACCTGGGCATCAAGAATGTTCTCTATTAATTTCAAACGCGTATCGGAGCCGATCAGGATGACTATATCAAAATCGCGCGCTTTGACGATAAGATCCATCAATTCGTTGAGCACATCTTTGCCGCTGCGGTTGTTAACATAATCAAGACGTTCTTGCTCGGTCATCAAAAATATAAAATCGACACCTTCCTTTTCCAGAAGGTGCTCAATTTCACTTTTATTCTTGATGGGAAAGCCCACGCAGGCAATGGATTGACCCTTACGCAGTTCGCCGATCTTTTCCAGGCGGGAAATGAAAGTACGATCGATCATCAGCCGGTCGGCGGTCTCTTGCTGGGAAAATCCGCGAGCCCTTAGGACCAGGGCCTTCTTAAGTGTCGATGATATCTTGTTCCAGCTCACGATTTTGTCTTGGATACGATAAAACTCCATGTCACTACCCCTTGAGCACAATATGTATACAATCTGCATTTATTCTAGCATTTTACAGGGCTTGGAGCAACAAAACCAACTAGCGGGACGATGGGCCGCGGGGACGGATCCAAACGACCCTTTGCTCAGAAAGCGCAACCTTTCCTGAGCCTGCCCTATGAGGAAATTTAAAATATGAGGTTATATAACTGTCGGGAGGGTGATGGAAGCTAAGGCTGCCAGAAGCTCTTCGCGGGTTGCGGCCTGATTGATGGCCCCTCGAACCCGGCCGGCTCCTCTCAGGCCTTTGCAATACCAGGCAAAATGTTTGCGCATTTCCCTGACTGCGGTGTACTCACCTTTAAATTCGATGGCCAGATCCAGGTGCTGCCGGGCAGCCATAAAACGCTCGCTTAAGGTGGGCGCAGGCAGGACTTGCCGCTTTTCAAGCAGGGCCGCCGTCTCGCGATATATGAAGGGGTTTCCCATGGCACCCCGCCCGATCATTACCGCGTCACACCCGGTTTCTTCGATCATCCTCCGGGCGTCCTGGGCTGACCAAATGTCTCCGTTGCCGATCACCGGTATATGCAGCTGTTCTTTGAGGGCTTTAATAGCTGTCCAATCGGAGTGTCCGGAGAAAAACTGCTGCCTGGTGCGGGGATGCAAAGCCACTGCAGCTGCGCCCTCTGCTTCAGCCAGGAGAGCTATTTCCAGATAGTTGCTCTGCTTGTCGTCCCAGCCTTTACGAATCTTCACCGTTACCGGCACGGTCACCGCATCGAGGACAGCGTCAAGCAAATCGCGGACTAAAGCGGGATCTTTCATCAAGGCTGCTC
>DHBS01000042.1:3544-19582 GCA_002398825.1 Syntrophomonas sp. UBA4922
CGGCATCAAGGCTGCTCCTTCCCCATTGCGCACTATCTTAGGGGTGGGGCAGCCCATGTTTATGTCGATAATTTGAGCGCCGAGTTTTTCTAGTATTCTGGCTCCTTGGGCCATAGCCCGGGGTTTTGAGCCAAAGAGCTGGGCCGCAACCAACCCCTGCTCGCCTTCCACAGCGGCCAGTTGCAGGGTTTTTTGCTGATTATATACCAGCCCCATGTCACTGATCATTTCCGTGTAGACCAGGCCGCAACCAAACAAGCGGGCCATTTCCCGGCCCGCCCTGTCTGTGACTCCCGCCAGCGGCGCGGCCACTACCCGATTGGGTACTGCAACATTTCCAATTGAGAACATGTTCAACTCCGGTTTAATTCGTATATTAGGCGCAAACCCTCCATGGTGAGGAGATCATCAATTACATCAATGCAGTCGGTTTCCCCGGCAATAGTACCGGCCAGCCCGCCGGTTGCCACCACCTGCGGTTCAAATTCCAATTCTTTTTTCATGCGGCTGATAATACCTTCCACCTGACCGACAAATCCATAAATAATACCCGCCTGTATACTGCTGATGGTATTCTTACCCAGCAGGCTTTTGGGTTTAACCAGTTCAACCCGGGGCAGTTTAGCGGCTCTTGACACCAGGGCTTCAGTGGATATTTTGATGCCCGGCGCGATTGCCCCCCCCAGATAATCCCCCTTCTGGCTTATCACACAAAAGGTGGTGGCAGTGCCGAAATCAACTATTATAAGAGGACCGCCGTATTTATGAAATCCGGCTACGGCATTGACTACCCGGTCAGCCCCAACCTCACGGGGGTTCTCGTATTTAATGGCCAAACCGGTTTTTATTCCGGCTTCTACTATCAGGGGTTTGCACTTGAAGTACTTGGCGCTCAGCCACTCCAATTCCATCATAACTGTTGGTACTACCGATGAAATAACCACCGCGTCAATCTGTTCCAGTTTCAATCCGTTTAAGTTTAAACAGAACAACTCGCTGATTATGATGGCGTACTCATCACAGGTGCGCATGGTATCGGTGCGAATGCGCCAGTGCCCCACCAGTTCCTGCTTACTATATACTCCGACGGCCATGTTGGTGTTGCCCACATCAAATACGCAGATCACAGTTATTCATCTCCTATCTTCATAAGACCGTTAAACCGGGGATTCAGCCGGAGGGTATATGCTAATAAACCTCTAAAAGATCAAAACTGATGTCAAGACTCTGTATAGAGTGGGTCAGGGCTCCAACGGAGATAAAGTCCACTCCGCTTCGGGCGACTTCTTCCAGGCGGTCTTCAGTAATCCCCCCGGACGCCTCCAAGAGGGCCCGCCCGGCAACTAACTCGACCGCCTTTCGCATGGTGGGAGTATCCATATTGTCGAGCATAATGATATCCGCACCGGCTTCTAGAGCCAAATTCAGCTGCTCCAGGTTTTCTACTTCAACTTCTATTTTTACGGTTATCGGCGCCGCCCGGCGCAAGGTTCGCACCGCATTCAGAATTCCTCCGCCGGCCACTATATGATTGTCTTTAATCATGACCCCATCATATAGCCCAAAACGGTGATTCCGGCCTCCGCCGATTCTTACCGCGTATTTCTCCAACTCCCGCAGTCCCGGGGTGGTCTTGCGGGTATCTATGATACGGGCAGGGTAGTTTTGAATTTTATCCGCCATCTTCCTGGTGCGCGTAGCAATCCCACTAAGACGCTGCAAGAGATTCAGAGCCACCCTCTCGCCGCCTAAGAGCGCGGTGGTCTTCCCGCTGATTTCCGCAATACGGTCCCCGTACTGCACCATCTGCCCGTCGGTGATAAAAGTCTGGCACTGGACCGCCGGATCTAAATAGCGAAATACCGCCTGATAGACCCCTGTTCCGGCGATTATGCCCTCGGCCTTGGCAACCAGCATCCCCCGGGCTTGCTGATCCGCAGGAACCAGGTTAAAAGTGGTTATATCCTGTCGGCCGATATCTTCCTGTAATGCCTGTTTTATTATAGTGTCTATATTCATGCTGCTTGAGTATTCCCCCTGTCATGGGCTAACAATTCATAAAACTCATTTCTTTTATCCAGCGCATATCGTCCCTTTCCGGATAATCGGAACGATAATGCCCCCCGCGGCTCTCTTTGCGCCACAGGCAGGCTTGAATGATAATACGAGCCAGTATCAACATATTTATCGTCTCATAATAACTCAGGATATCCGTATGGCGGTGCATAGCATTATAAAGACTGTCGATCTCCAGATAAGCCTGTTTAAGGCCGCTCTCATTTCTTATGATGCCCACATGATCCCACATAATATCGCGCAGCCTCATGCGCACCTCATCAGGCCTGAATCCTTCCTGGCCGGGGCGGAAAATCCAGCCCGAATCAAACTGGCGGTATATTTCCCCGCTGTCAACCTGACGGCGATACATGATCTCCTCAGCCTTGTCAACAATGCGCTGTCCAAATACAATCCCCTCTAAGAGGGAGTTGCTGGCCAGACGGTTAGCGCCGTGAACACCGGTGCAGGCTGCTTCACCGCAGGCGTACAGTCCTCTGATACTGGTCTCTCCGTTGGTATTGGTGCCAATGCCTCCCATGATGAAATGCGCTGCCGGTGAGACCGGGACATATTCCCTGGTGATGTCAACGCCCCTCTCCAAACAGGTCCGATGGATGTTGGGGAAGCGTGCCGGACCGTCAGGTATAACGGTCATATCCAGGTATACATATGGTTTTTCGGTGTTTTGCAGTTCATTCCAGATGGCCCGGGACACGATATCCCGCGGAGCCAACTCTAAGAGGGAATGATAGCGTTTCATAAAACGCTCGCCTTCGCCGTTGTATAGTATGGCCCCTTCACCCCGCACCGCTTCTGAAATTAAAAAGCGCTGCGATTCGTGACCGTATAATACCGTGGGATGAAATTGAAAAAACTCCATATCGGTGAGTCTACACCCGGCCCGGAAACAGGCTGACATCCCGTCACCGGTGGCCACATCCGGGTTGGTGGTATGTTTATAGATCTGCCCGGCGCCGCCCGTAGCGATGATCACGGCCCGGGCGCTGTAGATGACGCGCTCCCCTTTTTTAGCATCGAAAAACAACGCGCCAAAGCATTCACAGTTATCCTCATCAGTCAGTATATCCAGCAGAAACTGATCTTCCCTGATTTCGATCCCGCTGTTGAGCTTGCACTTCTCCACCAGGGCGCCTCTGATAGCAGCCCCGGTGGTATCGGCAGCATGCAGGATACGAGCTTTGCTGTGGGCCCCTTCACGGGCCAGAGAAATGGCGCCATTTTTCATGTCGAACTGCGCCCCGGCAGCTATCAGTTCCCTGACCCGATCCGGTCCTTCCCGCACCAAAACATCTACCGCTTCTATATTGCACAGACCGGCTCCTGCTTCGAGGGTATCCTCCAGATGAAGAAAGGGGGAATCTTCCTCATGTACTGCGGCAGCAATCCCCCCCTGGGCTAATCCGGTATTGGAATCGTCTATATGTTTTTTGGTAGCAACTATGACCTGCCCGTGTTGTGAAGCTTTCAATGCGGTAAAAAGCCCGGCGATCCCGGTTCCCACGATCAAAAAATCGGTCTTTAGAACCGGGGTGTCTTTCCCCAAATCTTCAATATACCGAGTGATTATCATTCTCTTACCCCCTGCCAGGCCATATTATGGCCGAATTGCCAGCATCTTTTCCAAGGCCTGGCTGGCTTTGCCCCTGATCACATCGGGGACGGTTATTTCATACTGGCTCTTTTCCAGACACGCTGCCAGTATGGGTAAGGTCACCAATTTCATGTCCGGACATTTAAAACCGCTGCGCGCGATATAGAATTTCTTGTCCGGGCAGTTTTTTTGCAGGGTATAGAGGAAGCCTTCCTCGGTGCCAATTATGAACTCCCGCTCCGAGCTGTTCTTCACGTATTCCAGAATCCCACCGGTAGAACAGACTGCATCCGCCATAGCAGTTATGTCCGGGGTGCACTCCGGGTGCACCACCAGTCTGGCACCGGGATGTTCCTGCTGGCAGGCCTGCACCTCCGCCTTTTCCAACTGATCATGAATGGGGCAGCAACCCGGCCACAAGATCATGTCGCGGCCAGTTTGCGCAGCCACATAAGTACCTAGGTTGCGGTCCGGCACAAAGATGATCTCCCGGTCCCGGGGGATACTCTGCACTACTGCCAGGGCGTTGGAGGACGTGCAGCACAGATCGCTTTCGGCCTTCACTTCAGCCGAGGAATTGACATAACTGACCACCATGGCTCCGGGGTGTTCTTGCTTTAATGCCCTGATCTCTTCGGCTGTTACCATATCCGCCATCGGACAGCCGGCTTCAGCCGCCGGCAGTAAGACGGTCTTGTCGGGGCTCAGAATCTTGGCGCTTTCCGCCATGAAATGAACCCCGCAAAATACAATTACCTCCGCCTGAGTCAGAGCCGCTTGCCTGGCCAGGTTTAAAGAATCCCCGACAAAATCGGCTGCTTCCTGAATCTCCGGCAACTGATAATAATGGGCTAAAATCACAGCCCCCCTAATTTTTTTTAACCGTGCAATGCTCTCCCGCCACTGCGCGGATGTCTGCATAACCATCCCTTCTATCTCTAATTACTCATCGGCTGAATTTTGTTGTGCTCATCTACAAAAATCACGGTCGGTTTGTGCTGTTGGCACTCCTCCTGAGAAAGCTGGCAATAGGTCAGTATGATGATTATATCACCTGTATGCACCAGCCTTGCGGCAGCGCCGTTCAAACACATCACGCCCGACCCCCGCGGGCCGGCGATAACATAGGTATCAAATCGTTCACCGTTATTGATATTGACGATGGTGACCTTCTCGTTTTCCAGGATGTCGGCGGCCTCTATCAGGTCCTCATCGATGGTAATTGATCCGATATAGTTCAAATTAGCTTCTGTCACCACAGCCCGGTGAATTTTCGACTTGAGCATACTGCGAAACATGATTACACCTCCACCAACCGGTTATCAATTAATCTCGTACTACCGAATTTCACTGCCAGGGCCATAAGTATTTTTCTGTCTACTTGATCAACATCGCCCAGATCGGCAGCATCGTAAATCTCAACGTAATCAATAATCGCCTGAGGGCTGGCTGCAATCACTTCGCGCATAATTTCTTTTAATCTGGCTACATCTCGTTCCCCTCGTTCGATCCGGCTATGTGCTTCTTTTAAAGCCCTGCTCAACACCAGTGCCTGCTGGCGCTGCTCGGCATCTAAATATACATTCCTGGAGCTTTTGGCCAGGCCATCTTCCTCTCGTACAATGGGAACTCTGACTATTTCTAAAGGAAAGTTGAGTTCGCGAACCATTTTTTCTATGACCATGACCTGCTGAGCGTCTTTTTGGCCAAAAAAGGCCTTATCAGGAACGCATATATTAAACAACTTGGATACTACTGTAGTCACCCCTTTAAAATGGCCGGGTCTTGACGCGCCGCACAGTTTTGCGGTGATCTCGCCGCCAACCTCTACAAAGGTACGGTATCCCGGAGGATACATTTCGCTTATTGAAGGCGCAAATAAAGCGTCAACATGCTTTTCCTCCAATAAATCCTGATCCCGGCTGAGATCTCTAGGATAAGTTTCGAAATCCTCTCCCACGCCAAACTGTATGGGATTGACGAATATACTGACGACTACTATATCGCACTTACTACGGGCCTGTTCTACCAGAGAAAGATGGCCCTCATGAAGATACCCCATAGTCGGAACCAGTCCAATGGTGTTGCCGGCCTTTTTTTGCGCCATACACCATTCTTGAGCTGATCCAACGCGGTCCAATATCAGCATTTTTTCTCCCAACCTCCCAGATTCTGCGAAGTGCAAAACACGCAGTTTTTCGGTTAATAAAGCTTTTCTAAGACTTCATCTTTTATAGTGAAACAATGCTCCGGAGCGGGAAAGGTTCCGGCCATGACTTCTTCTTTATATTGCTTCAAGGCTTCCGTAATGAGTGGTTGCAGGTTGGCGAATTTCTTGACAAACTTGGGAATATGACCGTGGAACATTCCCAGCATATCGTTGATAACCAGAACCTGTCCATCGCAATAGGGGCCAGCTCCAATTCCAATGGTTGGGCACGACACTTCCGCAGTGATGCGCCGCGCCAATTCGGATGGCACACACTCCATAACCATGGAGAATACCCCGGCCTCATCCAGGGCTTTAGCATCCTCGATCAATTTTTGGGCTGTTTCCAGGTCCTTGCCCTGTACTTTGAACCCGCCAAACTGGTTTACTGACTGGGGAGTCAGCCCGATGTGGCCTTGAACCGGGATCTGGGCATCCAGGATGGCTTTAATAGTATCAACCCTTTCCACCCCTCCTTCGATTTTAACCGCATGCGCGCCTCCTTCCTGGATCAGGCGTCCGGCGTTGCGCACCGCTTCGGGGATGGCAATGTGATAAGACAGAAATGGCATATCTGCAACCACCATGGCATTTTGGGCCGCTCTGGACACCGCCCGGGTATGATGTACCATGTCATCCATGGTCACCGGCAGGGTGGTGGAATAACCCAACATCACGTTCCCCAGCGAGTCTCCCACCAAAATCATATCGATTCCGGCTTGATCTATCATCCCTGCCATTGAATAATCATATCCGGTCAACATGGCAATCTTCTCTTGCCTGGTTTTCATCTCTTTGAGTACTGCTGTGGTAATTTTAGCCATAATCCCACGCTCCTTTTTAGGCACCGCACAACGTTATTGTTCTCCTTTGATCACGTTACTGAGGATCTCTTTAAACTCAGCCGCCTGTTCGGCACCGATGGTGCCTTTGGCGAGCGCAATGGAGGTAGTATACAGACCTAAACAGGCATATAAAAGCTTGTCATCACGCATTTTGTCCTCCAGTCCCTCGAGGTGATGAACAACCGTTTCTATATCCCCTCTGGCAATGGGGCCGGTTAAAGCCCGGGGTATGCCAACGTCACGGATATTATTGATGCTGCCCTGAATCAACGGCAACAATGCTCTGCCGGCTTGTGGGCCCGGAATACCAGCTGATTCAAGCAAGCGTATTCCAAAATCGACTACTGTGACCAGATAATTGGAAACCGTACAGGCCCCGGCATGGTACAAGACCTTGGCGGTACTGTCAATGATAAAATACTCTCCTCCCAGAGCGGCTACGATGGCGCGGCCGGCAGCATATGCTTCGTGATCCCCTTCGATGCTGAATATTGATCCGGGAAGGTTGGCAATTGCCCTATCAACACCAGCAAAAGACTGCAAAGGATGTATCGACAATACAAATGCGCCGAAAGCCCTGGCTCCATCTAATAATTGCGAGGTCTGGGACCCACTCATGTGAATCACCACTTGACCGCTATGAAAAGCGCCGCTTTCCGCCAATTCGTCCGCTACATCCTTTATGGCCATGTCTGATGTGGTTATAAACAAAATATCTGCTGAGCGAGAAACTTCTTGAGGTGATGAACAGGTGGTACAGCCAATCCGGTCCACAAGTACTTTTGTAGATTCGGATAACTTGTCATAAACACCCGTAATCTCATATCCCTTGTTGCTGAGTACCACCCCAACAGCCGTTCCTACGACTCCCAAACCGATGATGCCGACTTTATTTGTCATTCCCTAACCTCCTCAGGATTACGGCAGGCAACTGCCACTAAAATCGCGCCGTCTCGGTCCAATAATGGATACAAGCGGACTTGAAAAGGATATCGGCGGGAGATCCCCTATTCCATTTTCTTGATTTCACAATCTTCTCGCCCTAAGACTCTAGTCAGCACCTCCTTAACCGTCATCCCGTCTTCAGGAAGAATTAATTCCGAGTTCACTTCTTCCAGCGGGATGAGGACAAACAACCTCTCGCGCAGGTACGGATGGGGTATGTGCAGTTGTGGTAAATGAATCTGTTCGCCTCCGTACCACAGAATATCCAGATCTATCACCCGTGGGCCCCATTTCTCTCCAGCCTGGCGGCCCATTTTAATTTCAATTTGTTTAAGGTTCTCCAGTAAGGCCAGCGGCCCCAACCCGGTGTCTATAGAAATAACCTGGTTTACAAACTCAGCCTGGTCGGTCTTGCCCCAGGGTGGAGTCAAATAATGCGATGATACCGCCGTTACCCTGGTATCCGGCAAAGCGGCAATCTCCTCCACGCCTCTGTCAACATTGGCCACACGATCTCCCCAATTGGAACCCAGGCCGATATAAGCCTCAGCCATTATGATCCCCCCGGGAGGTTGAAACCACATCTTCCCGGCAGCGGTAAATCTGCACTGCCACATAGTCGAACTCACCCTCGATAGGGGCTTGTGGTTTATATACAGTGGTTTCTATCGCAGACAGCAACGGAAAGCCCAGCAATACCCGGCAGCTGACCTCTTCGGCCAGGGCTTCGATCAGGTTATAGGAGGTTTCTTCCACAATCTGCCGTACCTCATGGAATACCTTCCCATAATCCACCGTAGCTGCAATGTCGTCCTGGCGGCCGGCTGTCTTCAAGTCGTGAAATAAAACCAAATCAAGTTTAAAGAGCTGCGGCTTGTCCTTTTCGCCGGGCAAAAGCCCGTGACGGCCAAAGAAGCTCAGCCCCTTCATAATGATCCTATCCATTTTCGTTCTTAATCGCGTCCGTCATCCTGGCCACGCGATAGCTTTCTTTAACGTCATGTACCCTAATTATATCAGCACCGTTCAAAATTCCTATAGCTAAAACGGCCAAACTGCCCTCAAGCCGTTGATCAACCTCCACATCCAGAGTCCGGCCGATAAACCTTTTGCGCGATGCCCCTATGAGAATCGGTTTCCCCAGGCCTTTGAAAGTCGCCAGACGCTTCATCAATAAGCGGTTCTCCGCCGGGGTCTTTCCAAAACCCAGCCCGGGATCTATAATTATCTTTTCTGCCGGCAAGCCGGCAGCGACGGTGTCTTTAATCATTATATCCAGTTCATTGATTATGTCAGCTATCAAATCCTGGTACGGCTTGCCGGTATCGATATGCAGCCGGTTGTGCATTAATACTACCGGGGCCTTTCTTTCCACCAGACTGGGCATCAATCCACGATCAAGCTGCAGCCCGCCAATATTATTGATCATATGGGCGCCGGCGTCCAGGCAGGCCGCCGCCACTTTGCTCCTAAAGGTGTCAACGGATAGTATCATATCTTCATGAGCCAATCGCCTGACCACCGGGAGCACCCGGTTAAGTTCCTCTTGCTCTCCCACAATCTCTGCCTGGGGCCGGGTTGAAGCCCCTCCGATATCAATGATATCCGCACCCTGTTCCCGCATCTCGCAGGCGTGCCGCAAAGCTTGATCCAGCTCGGTGTAGCGTCCGCCATCTGAAAATGAATCCGGAGTCAGGTTGAGAATCCCCATTATGAAGGTTCGCTCTCCGAATTGCAGGCTTTTACCGTGGCATAAATCCACCCGTCTGGCCGCAGGTTCCAGGTTTTTCAAGAGGTTCTCTATCTCCCCGGCTACCTGCTTGAGCCCCAGAGGCTGTAATTTCAACTTTTTGATTAAGAGCCGGTACTGTTTGACCGTGCCCATTATCAAGACATCAGTATGGCCCTCGCCGTAGAGGGCGTCTTTGGATACGGCTGCTTCTCCCCCTTTGGAGAGCATCTCCTGTTTTATGATGTTGGCCGCCCGACAGGGCATATCCTTTAATTTGAGATAGTGGTAAACCCCTTTGGGAACCAGAAAAGCATAAGCCCCATCGTCTACCCCGATATTGTCCAATGCAGCCCGAACCTCTTGCTGACTATTGAGAAATATCATATGATGATAAGCCATGCGTCCTCCTGCTTCTCGCAGATCAAAAGTCTAAGCCCTGTGCCGACTAGTATTCAAAGCTTGCGGCTATGGGCTCTTTGGATTTAAGTTTGGGACACTGATTGCTGAAATCACACTCCACACATACCCTGGAAAGATTATCCGCGCGGTGCAGGCGTTCTCCCAAAAAACTCATATCACGGCTTATGTTGCGGTGTTCGAATATAGCCCGGCAGATGATATCAACTTCGTTGGGGTTGAAGTACGCCCGGGGCAGGATCTCCCGGGCCAGCTTGGAACCATAGGAGGCATGGTCAACTCCGGTCTGATATTCATTCCATTTACCCAGATCGTGGGTCAGGCCGGCCGCATAAATGACCTCTTTGGCGGCCAGTTTGCCGCTCAGTCCGCAGTCCTTGATAAAATAGTTCAGGTCATTATGTTCTAACACCAGAATATATGTAATCCTGGCCACATCCAGGTGGTGCCGGAAGTCATGCTGACAATACCTGGGTTCTTTCTGCTCGTCATAGTTGCGCTGCATATAGTCTTTGTACAGCGGATCCTTTACCAGTAGCTCAACCCTTTTCACTGATATCCACCTCTATATTAATGTTGTTTTATATTATATTAACCTCAAACGCCAAACAATCCTTAATTTCCTAGTAATCCAAGGTTATTATATTATAAATAAAATTGTTTCTTCTGTCTTGGGTAAAAATGAATTTTTCCCCAAAATACTTACTGGTTGAACTGTCTTATAAAAGCCCCAACCTGCTTAATACAAAAGGACGGCTTATTATGCCGCCCTCCCGGTCTATTTTATCCATGAATCCAGGTTCCTTGAATAATCGCAGAACTCCCTGGGGTCAAAAAACAGCTTTATTTCACGTTTAGCTGCTGCCGTCGAATCAGAGCCGTGAATCAGGTTAAAGTTGGTCGCTATGGCCAGGTCTCCGCGAATGGTCCCTGGAGCAGCTTCACGCGGGTTGGTGCTGCCCATCAACTTGCGGATACTGGCTATGGCCTCTTCGCCTTCCCATACCATGGCTACCACCGGTCCTGAGGTAATGAAGGCGATCAGCTCCTGGAAAAAGCCCTTGTCCGCATGCTCGGCATAATGCTTTTGCGCCAGGTTACGGTCAATCAGCATAAATTTCATGGCTGCCAGTTTAAAGCCTTTGCTTTCAAGGCGCCGTATAATCTCCCCGACCAGGCCACGCTGCACCCCATCTGGTTTCACCATCACAAAGGTCTGTTCGGTCAATCCCGTCTGCCCCTTTCTGTGCCCCGGTTTAACTGGAACTGTCTGGCTGGTCTTCCGCTTTTTCTGCCGTATCGTTTTCCAGATTCCCATCTGTCATGACCTGTTCAAACTGTTCAGCTTCCATGGTCTCGTTCTCAATCAAATAGGTAGCTACCTGGTGCAATTTTTCCATATTCTCTTTTAATATGGCTTCAGCCTTTTTGTAGCCGCTTTCCATATATTGACTGGCCGCTTTATCGATAGCGTAGGCAATGGCGTCCGAATAATTGCGGTCTCTGGCAATATCCCGGCCCAGGAACACTTCTTCGCTCTTATGTCCAAAGGTCAATGAACCCAGTTCATCAGACATGCCCCACTCGGTGATCATCTTCCGCACAATGCTGCTGGCCCGTTCCAGATCGTTCTGCGCGCCAGTGCTGATATCGTTCAACACCAGGGCTTCCGATACCCGTCCTCCCAGCAGGAAAGCCACTTCGTCCAGAAGATGGGATTTTGTAATGTAGTTGCGGTCCTCTTCCGGCAGTATTAAAGTATACCCGCCGGCGCGGCCGCGGGGAATTATGGATATCTTGTGGACCTTGTCAGTATGCGGCAGGCAATAGCCAACAATGGCATGTCCGGCTTCGTGATAAGCCACCAGGCGTTTTTCCTTTTCCGAGATGACGCGGGTCTTCTTTTCCGGCCCGGCAATTACCCGCTCGATTGACTCTTCCAACTCTTCCATAGTTATGGCGGTTTTACCCCGTCGGGCCGTTAACAAGGCGGCTTCGTTGACCAGGTTGGCCAGATCAGCCCCTGTGAATCCGGGGGTCCGCTTGGCCAGAATTTCCAGATTGACATCCCCGGCTAAAGGCTTTTCTTTAACATGCACCCGCAGAATGGCTTCCCGGCCTCGCACATCAGGCCGGTCAATAAGAATGTGGCGGTCAAAACGGCCTGGCCGCAGCAGGGCCGGGTCCAGTATATCCGGCCGATTAGTGCCGGCCATTACGATGATGCCTTCATTGGTATCGAAACCATCCATTTCAACCAGCAATTGATTGAGGGTCTGCTCTCTCTCGTCATGACCCCCCCCCAAACCTGCGCCGCGCTGCCGGCCTACAGCATCGATTTCATCTATAAATACAATACAGGGCGCGTTTTTCTTGGCCTGTTCAAACAGGTCCCTTACTCGGGCCGCTCCTACCCCAACAAACATTTCCACGAAATCAGAACCGCTGATTGAGAAAAACGGCACCCCGGCCTCTCCGGCGACGGCTTTCGCCATCAGGGTTTTGCCGGTTCCCGGCGCTCCGAATAATAAAACCCCTTTAGGGATTTTAGCCCCCAGCTGTAGGAATTTTTGTGGATTCTTAAGGAATTCCACCACTTCCTGCATTTCTTCTTTAGCCTCTTCGGCTCCAGCGACATCCTTGAAGGTTACCTTAACATCATCCTGCGACATCAGGCGCGCTTTGCTGCGGCCAAACTGCATCACCCGGTTGCCGCCCCCCTGGGTCTGGTTCATTATGAACATCAGGAAGGCAATCAAAATCACGATGGGCAGCAAAGTGGTCAACAAAGTCATCCAGATCGAAGGCGGCGGTACCGGCTGCGTCGAGTAGGGCACGTTCTTTTCCCGCAATACCTTAATGATATCGGTTTCCTTTGAAACCGTGGCGGAAAACTTGGTGCCGTCTTTGAGATCTCCGGTAATCTCGTAAACCAATTCATCCACCTGCACCTGGGCAGAAGCAACTTGCTCACCGACTATCAAATTATAAAAATCCGGTTCGGAAAGCTCCTTGATCTGTTCATCAGGGCTGGAGGTAAATTTTATGGCAAAGACCGCCAGCAGTACGATCAGTACATATATGGCTATGTTCTTCAGGGCTCGATCCAAAATTTTTCCTCTCCTTTGAAATACTGAGAATTTCCGTAATATTTTAGCATATACACCCGGTCAATGCAATTGTCACCTGTTGTGCGGCCTATTTAGACCTGGTCTGTTTTATTTAGTCTTTCCCTTTTTATCACCAGAATGTACTCGGTCCGAGAAGTTACCCGGGCATCATTATCGACAGCCTGACCGACCAGGGCATAAATCCGCCCTAGGTCTGATGCCAGGATGGGAATCCTCTCCCTGTCGGCCCAGGGTATTTTGTTTTTAATGAAATACTCCTTCAATTTAGTGGAAGTGGAGGTGGGAGAGGCGGCGAAACGATCACCCGGCAGGCGCGAACGCAAAAAGAGTGCTCCCTTGACCCGGTCCCAATCGAGCAAGGTGTCCCGGCTCTGGGGGCCGCACTTCTCACGGGGCAGCACAAAGCAGCTCACCAATTCACCGGTTTCCTCAATGTATACCTGCCCGGGAACCGTGAGCGGATAATTAAAAGCTACTTTTTTACGCTGTCGGGTGGTAAAGACCAGCTGGTCATAGACTTTGTAGACCATCAAGCTCTTCCGGAGACGAAGATAGTGAGAAGATCCCGGACTCTGGCCCAGCCTGATAATGCTGTCGATGTCCTTCTTCTCCCAGCCTTCCAATCCCGTAAGACGGCGGCAAACCGCCATTACCAAACGCCTCTGGGCGGCGGGGTGGGCTGCCGAAAAGGGCTGGATCGCTATGACCAGCCTATCCGGCCCTTCAGTTACAATTTCCTGCCAGCATCCCACTGTGAGATCTTGCAGCCAATCATCCTCCTGTCGCACGATATCAGCCAGCTGGTTTAAAGTATTGATCAACTGAGGATTATATTTCTCCCGCAGGCAGGGAATCAACTCATGTCTGATGCGATTGCGGGTAAACCTCAAGTCATTGTTGCTGTAATCCACCCCATAGGGAATCTGATTTTTACTGATATATTCCATAATCTGAGCCTTGCTGATCCCCAGCATAGGCCTGACGATATTATTGTTAATAGGAAGGATGCCGCGCAAACCCTGGATACCGCTGCCCCGCAAGAGGTGCAAAAGCACCGATTCGGCGTTGTCTTCCTGGTGATGAGCGGTCGCGATGTATTGGGCCTGGTGCCTTTGCAGGACCTCGGCAAAGAAATCATAGCGGCAAATCCGGCCCATTTCTTCCAAGGAGCGTTTATCTTCCCTGGCCAGACTGGCAATGTCTAAATGCTTCACCTCCAGGGTTATTCCCCAGGCCCGGCATTGCTCCCGGAGCAGATCGAGGTCCTCGTCGGCCTGGGATCTCAGCCCGTGATGAAGATGGGCTGCGATTAAAGTCAAATCCCAGCTGCTTTTAAGCTCTTGCATAATATGCAGCAGGGCCATGGAATCAGGCCCTCCCGATACCGCCACCACAATCTTGTCTCCTGGGCCAAACAGTTTCTGGTTTTTGATAAATCCTTTAACTTGGTTTAACATAGTGTCCTCACTAAGCAGGCTATGATTCTATGCTACCCCAGTTATGCAGGATGTCAAACCCCGGAGGTCTTTTCCGCAGAAATAATTACTGTGCCTCTGGCTGCTAAGCGATAACCGGATTAAGATTCCGCTCCAAAGCCATGCAGATTACCGTCATATCGTCTTCCGGTTTACCGTGGCATAATGTCAGGGCGCGATGAAGTATGTGCTCTGCCAGGACCTGCGGGTCGGTTTCATCCATGGTCTGCAGAAAATCCTGCACCCAGAAAGGCTCCACCGCATCCGGCAAGACTTCCACTACCCCGTCACTGAGCATTACCACCATATCCCCCGGATACAGCGCGATCTGATCCCTGAATACTTCTATCTCCTCCAGAATACCCATTGGCAGCGAACTGGCAGCGATCATCTGCACCCGCCCTTTGCGCTTGATAAACGATGGAGCCGAACCGGTTTTGACGAAATCAGCCTGCCCGGTGAACAGGTCAATCATGACCAGATCCAGAGTCGCGAAGGTCTCATTGCGCGAGCGCAAGAGCAATACCGAATTAATCGTCTGCAGCGACATATCCTGGCCAAAACCGCTGCCCAAGAGATTTTCCAGCAGCTGTATGGCCGCCTGGCTCTCCCGGCTGGCGTTTTCTCCTACTCCCATGCCATCGCTCAGGGCCACCAGTTGTTTGCCTTCTTTAAGGTTGGCTATAGTAAAGCTATCCCCGCATATGGACTCTTTCCCCACCTGAGCGGCGCCGCAGCGAACATTGTAATGATGGCAGGGAGTCAGGGTCAATTGACAGGAACTATGCCCCAACCGGGCAGGACACTGCTTATCAGCAACCGTCAGGCATTCACCCATTATTGATGAAATCACCGGTACCAGACGGGTTTCGCAACCTTTGCCGTCGCTGCAGGAGTCAGCCTGTACATGTAATGAAAGCTGTCCTCCAATGCTAATCCATGGCTGGATATCTTTAATCTCCAGCCCGCGTTCCCGGCTTCCCTTCATCAGTTTATCGCGCAAGTGGCGGTCAAATTGTGGCTTGGCCTCAATTTCCTGGGCCAGATTGCGCATGATCTGACTGATGCCGCTCAATTGGCGGGAAACCAGGCTGCGAGACTCCTTCAGTTTCCCGGCCCAGTATTCGTTGATGCGCAGGTTGTCGAACAGATACTGCACCGTATTGGCGATTTCTTTAAAATACAGGCATTTCTGGCGCAGACTGCCGGGGCACTCATCATGATTGATCACACCCTCCGCTTCTGCCAGGGCGAATACCTCCAGAATCTCCTGGGAGGTCTGGTAGCATTCCTGGCCCCAGCATCTTTCATGCTTTACACAACTCTGGCAAATACCGTGTGAAACCTGATCATAAAGATAGTGTAAATAGGACTGACCCTCAAAACTGTCATGCTGATAAGGATTGGTATCGAAAGTCTGGCCCAGATTTTCGAAAAGGCCGGCCAACTCATCCATACGGCTGCGCACATTGGCCTTGCCGGAATCCGGCCAATAGCCCGGATTCGCCGCCGGCATTATCCCGCTAGCACTGGCCAGCGGTAGTTTTTCCTTAAAAGAAGTGGGGAGCATCACAAATAAGAGGCAGGCTATGGCTGTTTCCCATATCCCCAGAA
>DHBS01000042.1:19739-20205 GCA_002398825.1 Syntrophomonas sp. UBA4922
TGGCTGTTTCCCATATCCCCAGAACATTTGTACGGGTCTCGGGTACGAACATGGCCAGAGCCAGATTCCCCAGCAGAAACCCTACGATTATCCCCACCCTGCCCAGGCTTCTGAACAATCCCGCCAGTAGTCCGGACAGGGCATACATCCCCAGGAATTGCGTGAAGATGCTGGAGGCCAGTGAAGGGATCAGACCCGCCATCACCCCCACCATAGTAGCGGCGCCGCTTCCCCATAAATATGCGGCTAATAATATACTGACCCGGCAGAAAACGCTGCCGGCATTCAACCCCATTATCCCTATATCATTGAGCCCCATAGCGATGCCAACCGCCACAATCAAAAAGGCGGTAACATCTTCGAACTGGAAGTCGGCTATGGATTTTCTGATCTGCACCGCTTCCCCGGCGATATTGAATACAAACACCAGCACTCCCGAGATTAAAGCTTCAAAAGTTACAACCAT
>DHBS01000042.1:20389-20747 GCA_002398825.1 Syntrophomonas sp. UBA4922
CCCTGATAAAAGGAAGGCCCCTGAATTACACTGAATAAGCCTTTGCACACAATCAGGAAGGCGCTGGTTATGAGGGGATAACCCCACCATTGCCGGTCGGCAGGAATCTTCACCACCTGAATGATGATCACCAGGCTTAAAAGTGTGAACAGATTGGTAACCAGCTGCAGGCCTCCGGTAATGGTCATCATTCCCAGGCTCGCGCTGCCGGTCAATAAGATGGTTCTTCCCGGGTCGCGGCGGCCCAGAGCCACCACGAATGCAAACACAAAAGGCAGTAATTCCCCCAGAACAAAGGCTCTGGCCAGGATGAATCCGACCAGGCTGAGCATTAGATTCATGGGGATTACTGCCGGTC
>DHBS01000042.1:20883-21325 GCA_002398825.1 Syntrophomonas sp. UBA4922
TGGGGATTACTGCCGGTCTAACGGTATTAAACAGGGCAGTCAGCTGTTCGCGGCCCTTTTGAAAGCTCAGCCTGGGCAAAGGGTTGGAGATCTGGCGATGCCGAACCCGTTTGCCTAGGCCTGAATCCGATACCCGTTGATAAGGATATACTTCGGTTCTTTCCACTTTACATCCCCCATCTCTTGGTCTTGTCCACCCATTATACCAACCGGTTTTTGTCAATTTTGTCATTCAGGGGGATGACACCATTGGAATTTTCCAACAAAATCATTCCTATTCAGGGGCGAAGACGGATTTTGTCTAACTCGAAGCGGATTTTGGGGACTTCAGTTCATCCATTTCCCAGATTAAGCCTTCCAGAAGGTCGCTTTCACTGACCACTGCCCAGTCTTTCTCCAATACCCGCATCAAGTTCAGCATTATCATCAATCCGTAGACAAT
>DHBS01000042.1:21594-21819 GCA_002398825.1 Syntrophomonas sp. UBA4922
CTGCTGTCATAGTCGATCATGCCATACTTCATCGCCACCGCACTGGTGGCGGTACCGCCGCAAAACACCAGGGCGGCATCAGAAAATCGCACCTTTACTTCCTTTATCTCCTCCAATATATCCATAATCTGTCTCTCAGTAATTTGAATCTCGGCCCCTTTTACCGCACCCAGAGGCAGAGATCTCACATAAAGGTCCTCTTGAGAGTAGATCAATTCCGTACTG
>DHBS01000046.1:0-9913 GCA_002398825.1 Syntrophomonas sp. UBA4922
TAATACTTTTGAGCAAGATATTAAAGAAGCTAATCAGCGTATTAATAACCCAACATTAAAACTGGTTTGGGGCTTTAAACTACGCGCGTTATTTATTCCAAAAGCATCTGGATATGATATCCTCCCTTTACAGGATAATGAATCGTATGGTTTAAAAAAATATGAGATAAAAGGGCTGGAGAACATATCAGATTTTATCGTAGAGGAAGCCAAGGCTGCTAATAGCCAAACAGAGGAGGCGGTCTATGGGGGTAATACTACCTCAAATGGGAAAAGTGTTACTAATACTCGGCTTATAATTCTTTGGATTATTCTTCTAACAGTAGCTACTGGAATATATGTAAGGTATAGAAGAGCATTATAAGGTTAATATACCAGGCTTAGGGCTACGGACTAGCAGCCCTAAACTCAGCTCATAATTCTTGGGATTATGCTTCTGACATAAGCGGCAAATCCTGCACACCTTTACCTCAAGAATCGGTTATGGAGTGGCCCCGGGAGAGATGTTATTCTTGTTTGTGATCGGTTTGGTTTACTCCTCAATATTCCGCTTGACCTCGAACATTCTCATTTTATATCCATTTCTTACCCCGAACGGAGCCTTGTTTACCCAGATCAAAGAAGGACTCAGCATCCCTTTTCCAGCCACCTATGGCTTTCTGGATGTCATTCTTTTTGCCATCATCGGGTTGGCCCTTATTAACAAAGCGCATAAGAAATACGCCAGTCAGTTCGTAAGGAGAACTGCTTAAAGGTGGCAGTAATTGCCTTCGCTTGCCCTGGCAGCGAATAATGGGATAATATAAGCACAACTTTATGAAGCTAAATGTGGAAGGAGTGAAACCGATGGCGATGGATTTTTTCATTTTTTTCAATGGCAACTGTCGTGAAGCGGTAGAGTTCTATGCGCAGGTTTTTGAGACCCCCGCTCCTCAATTTATGACGTATGGCCAGGCTCCGCCGAGCCCGGATGACCCCGTGCCCGAAGAGGTCCAAAACCTGATTCTGTACACCAGCTTGCCCATCAACGGCAGCAACATCATGTTTGCAGACAATACCCCCGGGCTGCCTTTTGTTAAAGGCAACAATGTGACCCTGGTTTACGGCAGCAAGAATGTTGAAGATATACAAACCTTTTTTGCACGTTTGAAAGCAGGGGGAACTGTTCATATGGAACTGCAAACCACCTTTTTCAGTCCCTGCTACGGTATGCTCACCGACAAATACGGCCTCATGTGGCATTTTTCCCTGGACAGCGGGGAGATGGGGGCTTAAGCGCACAAAGAAGATCAAATTGATACCAGGTGAGCTGGCAATAGGAAGGGGATTTCCTTTCCATTAAGGAAGCGCCCCGTTCGCCTACCCGGGCATAATAAGGGATGCCTAATGGCTGCCGTCGGACTGTTTAAGAAAGGCCGGCCAGGAAATTGAGCTAAATTGTTGGATATGATACCATACAAAAAAAGAATAACTTTCTACGGTCAAAGCAGTCTGATGATATTTCATGGCAGCAGGGAAATAAATCTTAGGTCAATATGATTGGCCCAGGTTTTTCCAGTGAGAATTCGGTTTACTTGGGTGGGTAGCCAATAGATAGGCTACCTGCCTTTTATTTTGGGAATAATTTAGCGAGGTGAATTCGTTATGCCAATTTGACAGGTGAAAATCTTACATTTTATCTGGACGGCGACTGCTCGTGCCGGAGTTCCGCTCTGCCGTTTTTCTGGAAGAAATAACATAATTGGAGAGTTGTTTTTATGATAAACTTCTGGCTTTCTATAGCCGTTTTTATTGTCGTTTACGGATTCATAATCGCTGAAAAATACCATCGATCGGTAACCGTCTGGGTAGCTGCGGCTGCTGTCATAACCCTGGGGTTGATAAATCAGAAAGAGGCTATAGAGCATGTCGATTTTAATACCCTTTTGCTGCTGGTGGGCATGATGGTTATAGTGGGAATCACCCGCAAAACCGGTGTGTTTGAATTTCTGGCCATCAAAGCGGCTAAAAAGGTAAAAGGGCAACCGGTCGCTCTACTGGTAGTATTGCCGCTTATTCTCGCGGTGGCCTCTGCGTTTTTGGATAATGTCACCGCCGTATTGCTGATGGTGCCGATAACTTATGCCCTGACTGACCGGCTGGATATATCTCCGGTGCCATTTTTGTTTGCGGAGATTATTGCTTCTAATATCGGCGGAACAGCCACACTGATTGGCGATCCCCCCAATATTATGATCGGCAGCGCCACCGGCCTTGGATTTGTAGACTTTATCACTAATCTGGGTTTGCCTTCGCTGATAATCCTGGGGGTTACCTCCGTGATTATGGCATTGATCTATAAAAGAGAATTGGTGACTGAACCCGATAAAATTGAGAGCTTGATGGCCTTAAACGAGATCGACTTTATTGTGGAGTGGGCACTCCTGAAAAAATCACTGCTGGTTCTGGGGTTAACCATTACGGGTTTTCTATTGCACCAGGCGCTTCACCTGGAATCGGCAACAGTTGCCCTGCTAGGGGCCGGTGTGCTCATGCTGATATCAAGGGAGGATCCCGAAGAAACCCTGTTATCGGTAGAGTGGCCCACTATATTCTTCTTTGCCGGACTATTTATTCTGGTGGGGAGTTTGCAGGTCAACGGGGTTTTAAGTTATATTGCTCAAAATCTGATACTGATAACAGGTACAAATGTTCCGCTTTTAGGTACTCTTGTTTTATGGGTTTCAGCGGTAGCTTCAGCCTTTATCGACAATATTCCTTTTGTCGCTACCATGATTCCGCTCCTGCAAGAAGCGGGAGAGCTGGCGCAGATACCCATGGAATCCATCTGGTGGTCCCTGGCCCTAGGCGCCTGCCTGGGCGGCAACGGCTCGTTGATCGGAGCCTCGGCCAACGTAATTGTGGCCGGCATAGCCGAGCGGCACGGTAATCCGATCAAGTTTGTCGAGTTCTTTAAAATTGGATTTCCAATCATGATTCTGTCTATCATAATAGCAAATGTTTATCTGTATTTAGCTTATTGGTTGTAGATTTAAAAAGGACTGGAATACAATATACGTAGTTTGTAGCGGTGGAATTTGTTTATTAAAATTATAGAGGGGGAACGAGAGTGTTTAAAAGAATTCTGGTTGCAACCGATGGGTCCGGGTATTCGCGCCGGGCATTTATAACCGCTCTGGCAATTGCAGAAAAATTCGATGCCGTAATCGAACTGCTCTATGTAGCTGCTTCTGTGGATGCCGCTTCAGGGGCTGCCCCCGACATGCACGGGCAATATCTTATGACAGCCGAAACTGTCGCAGAGTCCGGCAAGAAGATTATGAAAAATACCATTGACGGAATAGACACCGGCCATGTGAAGATACTTCAGAAAACCATTGCCGCAAAACCTGCAGCCGGGATACTGAAGGAAATAAGGCGAGATTTCGATCTGGCAGTAATGGGAACCCGGGGGCATGGGCTATTGGCGGGCACGGTTTTAGGCAGTGTAACCCAGCGGGTTCTGGCCGACTCTCCTTGCCCGGTGCTGGTAGTCAAGTAATGCTATCGCCCGCCGCACTGTTGCTATATCAATCTCAGCTCGCTGTCCGATAACATATTTCACTTCATCTTTTGGCTGCCATCCGCGTCTTGACCTACCCCTGCCCGTATAAATATCAGTTTCTGCAGGTCTGATTAACAACAATAATAAAAGGGAATGGTATAATGATTCCTAAGAAAAATATGGAAAAGCGAAACCCTACACGCTAAAGCCGGCAAATGGGAAAAATATTTTGAAAAACATCTAAGAGGGGGCTAAAAGATGGAGGCTGCTGTTTTGGAAAGGCTGCTTGATCTTGCCCTGCAAAAAGGCGGCGACTACGCTGATATTTATGTAGAGTACAAGAAAAACAGCGGCATCTGGCTGGAAGAAGACCGTGTGGAAAAAATCCACAGCGGGGTGGAGAGCGGTCTGGGCATCAGGGTGATCAAAGCCCGGCAGACCGCTTATGTTTACACCAGCGACCTGAGCCCGGGAGCCTTGGAAAATGCCGCCCGAACGGCCAGCCAGGCTATTAATCGCTCCGCTGCCAGCAGGGTAATACCCTTAGCTGTTACCGCGGTTAAGAGTTCCCCTCCCTTGGATTCTCTGGCGCCTCATCAAGTCCCCTGGAGCCACAAAATGGAGCAGGTTCTTGCGGCTAATCAGGCGGCGCGCGCGGTGGGACCAGCTATACGCCAGGTATCGGTAGCTTTAGCCGACCTGGAAAAACAGGTGGTATTTGCCAACAGCCTGGGGGAAAGGGTGGAGGACAGTTTCAACCGCATCCGTGGAATGATCAACGTAATAGCCGGCCGCAACGGCCTCCTGCAAACCGGGTACGAATCTGTGGGCGGGGTGTCTGGCTGGGAACTGCTGGATGAGCAGCACTGGGAAGAACGGGCTCGCAAGGCGGCGCAACTGGCGATAAATATGCTGTCGGCGCAGCCGGCGCCAGCAGGGCGTATGCCGGTGATTTTGTCTGCTCAGGCCGGAGGAACCATGGTGCATGAAGCCTGCGGGCACGGGCTGGAAGCGGACCTGGTGCACAAGGGGCTATCGGTCTATAAAGGTAAAATAGGGCAGACGGTGGCTTCGCCACTGGTTACGGTAATAGATGATGCCACTCTGCCGCAGCGCTACGGGAGCTATGTTTTTGATGATGAAGGCACCGCTGCGCAAGCCACCGGATTGATAGAAAATGGCCGCCTGGTAAATTACTTATACGACCGGATGACCGCTGCTCATGATAAAACCGGGAGCACCGGCAACGGCCGCCGGGAATCATATCAACATAAACCTATTCCCCGGATGAGCAATACTTTCATTGCTCCGGGGAAAGACCATCCCCAGGAGATCATCTCTTCCACCGACCGGGGCTTGCTGGTTCTGAAAATGGGAGGCGGCCAGGTCAATACTATCAACGGTGATTTTATTTTCGAGGTATCTGAAGCCTATATGGTGGAAGCGGGCCAGGTAACCTATCCGGTGCGGGGGGCCACTCTTACCGGCAATGGACCCAAGGCTCTGCAGGATGTGGACCGGGTGGGGTGCGATCTGGGCTTTGCTATCGGGGTATGCGGAAAAGACGGCCAGGGGGTTCCGGTAAGTGATGCCCAGCCCACCATCAGAATCAAGGAGCTGACTGTGGGAGGCACCCTGGTAAAACCCGGATCTGGAGCAAGGAGGTGACGGGTTGTGAAGGACATGTTGAAGAGTGCTGCATATCAAGCCCTTAATTATGCGCTCAAGTCCGGAGCGGAAGTAGAGGTGTATGCCGGCAGCCATCGGAAACTGCAGATTGAAGTCGCCCAGGGGCGGGTGGAAACCCTCAAAGAGGCCGCTGAAGCCGGGCTGGGGATTCGTATTGTCAACTCGGGCCGGCTTGGCTTTGCCTACACTTCCGATCTCAAGCCTTCAGCCCTCCGGGAGACCGTCGATACTGCTCTGCAGACCTCCGGCTATATGTCCGCCGATCCCCACTTGAACCTGACCCCGGCGGGCCTGATATACCCGCGATTAGATACCTATGATGCCGAGATTAACAGACACCCTATCGAGGAAAAGACCGCGCTTGCACAGCAGGCGGAAAAGATGGCCCGGGCCGCAGACCGGCGTATCTCAATGGTGGAGCGCTCCGGGTATGAAGAAAATGAATTTGGTGTGGCGATCGTAAATAGCCGGGGCGTGGATGTATACGAGCGGGGCAATTACTGCAGCCTTTATCTGTATACCCTGGCTGAACAGGACGGTGATGCCCAGGGCGGGTTTGCCAGCATGAGCCGGCGCAGCTACATAGACCTCGATCCGGAACGAGTCGCCGGCGAGGCTGCTTGCCGCGCTTTGCGCAGTCTTAAAGCCCGGGGTATGGGGTCAAAAAAACTGCCCTGTGTATTTGAACCTTATGTAGCCGTGAAACTCCTGGGCCTGTTGGCCCGCATGGCGGATGCTGAAGCGGTTTTTAAAGGCAAATCCCTTCTGGCCGACAAGGTTGACCGTTCAATAGCGGCAGAGTGTTTTTCCGTGCTCGACGATGCCACTCTGGACGGCGGTCTGGCCACCTTTCCCTTTGATGACGAAGGGGTTCCCGCCCAAAGGCATATTCTGATCGACCGGGGCAGACTAAAAGGCTTCCTCTATGACAACCAGGCTGCCCATAGAGCCGGACTGCCCTCTACCGGTCACGCCCGGCGCATGTCATTTCGCAGCCTGCCGTCCATCAGCCCCAGTAATCTCATTATTCAGGCGGGAAATATGGAAGATAAGAAAATGGTGGGGGATCTGCCCGAAGGGCTTTATGTTACTGATTTAATGGGACTGCATACTGCCAACCCGGTTTCCGGAGATTTTTCGCTGGGCGCCGCCGGCATCCTGATTCAAAAAGGCCAGCTCACGCATCCGGTGCGGGGATTGGTGATAGCCGGCAACATGATTGAAATGCTGCAGAATATAGATGCGGTAGGTACTGAGGTGCGGTTCTTCGGCAGCCGCGGCGCACCCGGCCTGCGGGTGGCTTCATTGAGTGTGGCCGGAAGTTGAGGAGGTTGACATGCAAGCAAAAATTCTGGTGATTAATGGACCTAATCTGAATACCCTGGGTACTCGCGAGCCGGATATTTACGGGAATACCACCCTGGCAGAAATTGAAGCTGGGATCAGGTCTGTGCTGGGTGAAGAGCAGATTGAAGCCGAGTTCTACCAGTCCAACCATGAAGGTGATCTGATAGATAAACTGCAGTCAGCAGGCGCGCAGAGTGATCTGGTGATTGTTAATGCAGGAGCTTTGACGCATTATGGAATAGCGCTGTATGACGCCCTCAAGGCGGCCGGGCTTCCTGTAATCGAGGTCCACATGAGCAACATTTATGCCAGAGAACCGTTTCGCAGCCAGTCGCTTTTGTCTCCGCTGGCTGTAGGGGGCATTTTTGGCTTCGGGCCTTCCAGCTATTATTTGGCTGCGAGGGCCGCCATCGATTATCTGGGCCGGACAAAAGACCGTTGAATCAAAAGATGATCTACTCATATGGTGAAAGAGGATTCTCATGGATAAAATTCATATCAATGAATTGCGAAAAGAACTGATAAAGAATGAACTAGACGGGTTATTAATTACAGCTCCAGCCAATATACGCTATATTTCCGGTTTCACTGCCGGGGCCGATGCCCGGCTCTTGCTTACCCTGGAAGATCAGTTTATTTTTACCGACAGCCGTTATCGGGATCAGGTCTGGTTGGAATGTCCGTCGTGGGTCTATCAGGAGGAAAAACCTCCGGGGCTGGAAAAGTTGAGCGATAAAGCCGCAGACCTGCATAGGATCGGCTTTGAAGAAGCCTATGTCAACTACGCCTTTTATCAAAAACTATCGCAAATAAAACCAGTAATTTGGGAACCGGTGAGGGGACTCATCGAATCCTTGCGCAGGATAAAAACATCTGCGGAATTGGCCAAACTCAGGGAAGCGGCCCGCATCGGGGATGAAGTGTTCATTGATATCCTGTCTGTCATAAGAGCCGGTATGGATGAAAAAAGTCTGGCGGATACGATTGTACATCTGTTACGACAAAAAGGTTGTGAAAGGGAAGCCTTTGATGCTATTGTGGTATCGGGGGAAAATGCCGCTTTGCCACATGGAAGGCCGGGTAAGAAGCTCATTAGTCCCGGCGATATGGTGACCATGGATTTTGGAGGCATTTTTGAAGGTTATGCGGGGGATATGACCAGGACTGTCGGTATTAAACCAGCTACCCAGCGCTTCAAGGATATTTATCAAAAGGTGCGGGAAGCTCAGCAGATCGGACTGGATACCATCAGAGCCGGAGTCGGCGGTCGTGAGGTGGATCAAAAGGTTCGCCAGTGCCTGCAAAAATATGGTTTGGATCAGTATTTTACCCACAGTACCGGCCATGGGGTTGGCCTGGACATTCATGAAGCCCCGGCTCTGTCCTTCAGCAGTGAAGATACCCTGCAGGAAAATATGGTGGTGACCGTTGAGCCCGGCATCTACATCCCCGGTTGGGGCGGGATACGCATCGAGGATACGGTTGTCGTAACCCTGAATGGCATTGAAATACTTACTCATAGCAGTAAAGAATTATTAAATATTTGACGGAGGGATAGCATGATATCAGTTAATGACTTCAAAACCGGGGTCACCATCGAAATGGACGGACAGGCCTATGTGGTAGTGGATTTCCAGCACGTAAAGCCCGGTAAAGGGGCTGCTTTTGTAAGAGCCAAACTTAAAAATGTCAAGACCGGCGGGGTGGTGGAAAAAACCTTCCGTGCCGGTGAAAAGATGCCCAAAGCCCATCTGGATCGCCGTGACATGCAATACCTCTATAATGACGGCGAAGGCTATGTTTTTATGGATAATGAGAATTATGAGCAGATCACTATCAGCGCTGATGCCATAGGTGACGGCATTAAATGGCTGTTGGAAAATATGAATATTCAGGTCTTGTTTTTCCAGGGCAACATCATTGGTATTGAGATGCCCAATTTTGTTGAGTTGGAAGTCGTTGAAACCGAGCCCGGCATCAAGGGTGATACCGCTACTGGCGCTACTAAGAGCGCCACATTAGAGACTGGCGCCAGGGTTCAGGTACCGCTGTTTATCAACACCGGCGACAGGCTGCGCATTGACACCCGCACCGGTTTATACATGGAAAGAGCCTAGCGACCCGGATCATTTTTTGGCGGGTTTATTTCCTCTCTTTTTAAGCAATAATATATTTGTAGCCAGGCACACGGATATTAAAAAGGGAGGATGGTTATGACCAGGGACTTAACAGAACAGGTCAGCTACCTGCAAGGACTTACGGAAGGCCTGAACATCAATGACGGCGGCCCGCAGGGCAAGATTATCACCGGCATTCTCGATGTGCTCAATGAAATAACTGCCAATATCAAGGAGCTGCGCGAGGATGTTTTCGAACTCGGCGAGTATCTGGACAGCATGGATGAAGACCTCTGTGAATTGCAGGAAACGGTCATAGAATACGAAGACGATTGTGACCATATTGAAATAGAGTGCTCCAATTGCCAGGAAAAGCTGTATTTTGATGCAGACGTATTGGATGAGGAAGATACCATTGAGATTATATGCCCCCGTTGTAATGAGGTAGTCTTTGTAAATGACGGTTCTTTTGATTATGAGCCATGTTGTTTTGAAGATGAAGGTTTGGCTTTCGAGCAAGGCGGGGTAAATCCTTCGCCATCTTAAGAAAAAGTATTAATTGGCCCAATACAAACCGCCCTGTGAATACCCGCAGGGCGGTTTTGTATTGGGCTTTTTTTCTCAATTCGCGAAATAATCACTCCCTTAAGCGCTAATTAGCTGGCATATTTTACAGGGCTTGCCAATATCTATTTACAGCAAGGTGGTGAAAATATGCCGGTCACGAGCTCCCCAACTCAGATTAAAAGAGAGGTATTATCCTATCTCCCCGTACAGATTCAGAAGCTCCTGCACAACCTCAAGGATGAAGATTATCAACACCTGGAGGAGATCCGTCTCAGGTGCGGACAGCCCCTGATAGTGCGCATCGGCGAGCGCGAACTGGCCTTAGCTGGCGAAGGCCGCCTCACCACAATATTGCAGCAGGGATACCGGGTGGAACGCGATGACATCTGCCGGGTCATCGCTTCCATAAGTGACAATTCGCTGTATGCCTTTGAGGAGGATATTCGTCGCGGTTTTATAACCATCCCCGGAGGCCATCGGGTGGGACTGGCTGGTCAGGTGATACTGAAAGAGCACAACATTGAACTCATCAAGAACTTCGGCAGCCTCTGCTTCAGGGTGGCCCGAGAGGTGAAAGGCTGCGCTGATCCGGTAATGCCGGCTCTGTTCAGCTCGCCCCAAGCCGAACTGCAGAACATTTTGATTGTTT
>DHBS01000046.1:10119-15008 GCA_002398825.1 Syntrophomonas sp. UBA4922
CTCTGTTGCGCGACATCACCCGCAGGATTTCTGAAGGGTCTAAACGACCCGGGTTAAATGTGGTTGTGGTGGATGAGCGCTCTGAGATTGCCGGCTGTTATCAGGGGGTGCCGCAATTGGATGTGGGGCCGCGCACCGATATTCTGGACGGCTGTCCCAAAGATATCGGCATGATGATGGCCATCCGAGCCCTGTCCCCACAGGTGGTTGTCACCGATGAGATCGGGAGACAGGGCGATGCTGAAGCGGTCATGGAGTGCATACATGCCGGGGTGACCATAATCAGCACGGCTCATGCCGGAAACCTGGAGGAACTGCGCCAGCGGCCTATTCTGAGGAAGCTCATGGCCGACGGGGCGTTTAAACTTATCATCATTCTTTCACGGCGCCATGGCCCCGGCAATATAGAACAAGTGATAAGGTGGGATGCTTCATGATGATAAAAGCCATGGGCATTATTATGATCATTACCGCTTGCGGGGTGTGGGGGTTATCCGGGGCCAAGCGCCTGGAGAAGCGCCAGGAACAACTGGGAGAGTTAAAAGCGGCTATAGCTTTCCTGGAGAAAGAAATCTGCTTTATGCATACCAATCTGTCCCTGGCCATGCAAAAAACCGCGGAGTTTACGCGCTGGCCGGCCAACCTCGTATTTGCCGTGGCAGCCGAGGAATTAGGCAAAAAGAAAGGCATAACCGCACAGGAGGCCTGGCTGAAGGGGCTCAAAACCATGCAGGCCCAGGCGCAATTGCAGCCCAAAGATATAGAACTGATGGCCGCTCTGGCGGCTCTACTGGGAGTTTCCAATGCTCAGGAACAGCATAAAGCTTTGACTGCCCTGGGGGAGGAACTGCTTCTGCAACAACAAAAAGCCCAGCGGGAAATCGACTCCAACCAAAAGTTATGGTCGTACGGAGGCTTTATTATGGGCACAGCCATAGTATTGCTGTTGATATAGAGGCTTTAGGCATTAACAGGAGGTGGCAAAGTGAACATCGATATCATCTTTCGCATTGCAGGTATCGGCATTTTAATCTCGGTTCTTTCTATCGTGTTGAAGCAGGCCCGCAAGGAAGAACAGGCGGAAATGCTCACTCTGGCTGGTGTGGTGGTGGTTTTAATCATTGTGGTGCAGTTGATGAGCCAGCTATTCACGGTGGTGAGATCAGTATTCAATCTCTGATTTCAGGGATTACCTGACGACCGGGGCAAGGCAAGACTTCGAAGGGGAGATGGCTTTGGACATAGCTCAGATAGTGGGATTAGCCTTAATAACCACCATAATGCTGCTGATTATCCGCCAGGAAAAGCCCGTTATGGCAATTCTACTGACTATTGTCTGCGCGGTAGTCATTTTCGCGCTGATGATGGAAAAACTGGTCGCGGTCATCAATGTGATGAAAGAACTGGTGGCCCGTGCTGAAGTCAATTATTTCTTCTTCAGCACCATATTGAAAATAATCGGCGTAGCCTATCTGGCTGATTTTACAGCCGCCATCTGTCAGGACGCCGGTGAAGGCGCCATCGCCAAGAAGGTGGAATTTGCCGCCAAGGTAATCGTGGTGGTATTGGCCATCCCCATCATGGTTGCCATATTGGAATCGCTCATGGAACTGATGCCCGGGTAGTCCGCTTTCAGGCATCAATAAGGAGTGGGACGTTCATGGGAAACGGCACCTGTCAAAAGCAAATATCTTCGCTGAGAAAACCTAGGCCGGCTGCCCCCCTGCCGGGCATAGGCGCCCCAAATGGTACAGGCTCCCGCCCTCAAAGGAATTGGGCTCGCCGGGTGGGGATACTCTTGTTGAGTCTGTTGCTGTTTATGCAGTTATGGTTTCTGACCCCTGTGAGGCTGCAGGCTCAGAGCGAAGCAGTTAATGAAATATCCACTCTGAGCTTTACAGAAGGTTTGGAACAGCTGGATCTGCAGGTCATGGAGGAATACAAACATCAGGTAGACAGCGAAATCAGCAATTATATGCAAGGGGTTTCACTCAAGCAATGGATCATAGATTTTGTGCAGGGCAAATGGGAGTTCAACTGGAGCGATGTGATGAAACGCTTACTGCAACTCCTGATGGGAGAGGTGGTGGCTAACAGCGGTTTGCTGGTCAAATTGCTGGTATTGTGTGTTCTTTCGGCTCTGCTCATGAATCTGCAGCAGTCTTTTTCCACTGATGTGGCCCGTATCTCCTATCTGGCCTGCTACCTGGCCCTGGTCACCCTGGCGGTGGCTTCTTTCAAAACAGTATTGGACATTGGACAGGGCACCATCAGCAATATGGTTGGATTTATGACTGCGATGCTGCCGCAGATGCTGGTTTTAACCGCCGGTCTGGGAGGCGTCAACTCTGCCGCCATGCTGTTTCCCATGCTGATGACCACCGCCACCGCACTGGGCAATGCCATTAACAGCATCGTATTCCCGCTAATCATACTTTCTGCTGTGGTCAGTATTATGAACAATATGTCGGAAAGCATCAAGCTGCAGCGTTTGGGTAAATTCTTCACGCAGATCGCCCAGGTGGCTTTAGGGTTCTTTCTCACTCTTTTTGTAGGCATACTCACGATGCGCGCCCTGTATGCCTCGGTACTGGATAAGACTGCACTAAGGGCCACCCGCTTCGTGTCTGACAATGCCCTGCCGGTGATTGGCAAAATGTTCTCCGATACCATCGAAGTGGCGGCCGGCTATGTGGTGATGCTCAAACAAGCCCTGGGGGTTTTGGGAGTGCTGATCATTCTGGCCATGATTATCATGCCGGTGGTCAAGGTAACGGCTATTGCTTTGATCTATAAAGTGGCGGCGGCTCTGGCTGAACCCCTTGGCGACTCCAGAACCGCAGCGGTTCTGGAGAGCATGAGTACACATCTGTTTCTGATGCTGGCTGCAGTAGTGGCAGTGGCTTTGATGTTTTTCATAATGATCGCTATAGTGGTGGGGCTTTCTAACGGATGGGGAAGCCTGCGCTAAGCTGGCCCCGGACTATTAACTATATTGGGGAAGGAGGTCTGCGATGGACACCCTGGCGGAGATAGTAAAAAACCTCCTGGTCATTATCATCCTGGCCAGTTTTTTAGAATTATTGCTGCCGGGCGGTTCCATGAAGCCTTATGTGCGCCTGGCTATCGGAATGTTTGTTCTTATCGCGGTGTTAAACCCTGCGATGCGGTGGTTTTTTCCGGCGGAAACCCTGCAGATCAGCAACTGGGAGTGGTCCGATTACAGTGCCGGTCAACAAGAGGTTCTGCAAAAGGGCAGTGAACTGCATAACAAAATTATCACCGAGAGCAATGACAATATGCAGTCCAAACTGGAAGGGCAGATCAGTGCCATCGCCATGCTGGTTCCGGGAGTCAGCAAAGTCGACAGCAAAATCCTGCTCAACCCGGACGGGTCGATTCAGAAGGTTACCATTAACGTGCGCGGTCAGGAGAACCACAGTTCCAGCGAATCATCGGTGGGGGTGTTCTCAGGTGAGGACGAAGTGCAGACCGACCCCGAGGTGGAGTCGCGCATGACTGAGATTATGAGGAATATGTTTGGTCTTAGCGAACAGCAAGTGGAAATTCAAATGCAAGGAGGCTCTTAACCATGTTGGAAGAATGGATTCGCGGCGGGAAGCAGTCTACGGGTTTGTCATGGTTTCAGTCCAAAAAAGGGAAAACCGTGCTGGTGATCGTAGTGTCTGTCGGCCTGCTGGCTATCCTCTGGCCGGTGGGGCAGATAACTCCCCCGCCGGCTGCGCCGGTCAGCGTGGCTGTTGAAACCGGACAAGGTGGGAAAAGCCAGCAGATAGGGGCGCAGCTGGAACACATCTTGAGCCAGATCGATGGCGCCGGCACGGTTCAAGTCGATGTGATGCTGGCTTCTGAAGGAAGCCGTGAGTACGCCCATAACACCAGGGAAGAAAAACGGGATACCAGCGAACAGCAGACTCCGGGCTTAAGCAAAAGGGTGGTGGAGCAGAGCACCTCGCTTGATCTGGCGGTGTCTGCCGGCAGCCCCCTTTTAGTGGAGGAAAAGACCCCGGAAGTATTGGGGGTCCTGGTGGTTGCCGCAGGCGCTTCAAATGTGGCGGTCAAAGAACAATTGAGCAGTGCCACCGCAACCTTGCTCAATATCCCTTTGCATCGGGTGATGGTGGTGGCCGGGAAAGGAGGAAGATAGTATATGGTAATGGGCAAAAAAGAACTATTGAGAGTACTGGTGGTTGGGATACTTACTGTGGTTCTCTTGCTGGGGACTATCAGCACCATGAGGCATCTGCAACAGCCTGTTGCGGTAAACCAAGTGGCCGGGGATTTCACTCCTGTCGAAGGAATCCAGGCCGAGACCACTACCAATGTGGTTTCCGGCGGATTTTTCAATGAATACCGCTTAAACCGGGATCGCCTGCGCAGCAAACAGGTGGAAATGCTGCAAGATGTCATTAAAAACAGCGGTAGTGACGCCAAGACCCGGGACGCAGCGGGTATGCGCCTGGTGGATATCACCGCGGCTATGGAAAAGGAACTCAAGGCGGAAAACCTGATCAAGGCCGAAGGATATCAGGAATGTGTGATTATGGTTCAAGCCGACAGCACCACTATCGTCCTGCAGTCTCCTACCATGCAGCCGCAGCAGGTAAAAAGGGTTAAAGAGCTGGTGGGGCAGGCGGTAAACAGCAGCCCCGATAAACTGTCCCTGGTTACCCGCGGCCAGCCCTGATGTGCCAGTGCATTCCCGGAGCAGTTGTATACATAGGCAATAAATATTGAAACCAGACACATTAATTCATATAATATTAAAGAGCTAGAGTAAAATAGTATGCTCAGGTCGTTGACCTGGGTATATTTGTATATACAGGTTTTTTAGTTATACATTACTGCCCGAGCGGGCAGCGTTAATC
>DHBS01000046.1:15163-15723 GCA_002398825.1 Syntrophomonas sp. UBA4922
CGGGCAGCGTTAATCTAGGGCGGAGGCAGACCATGAGTAAAATCAAGATTTCTGATACCAGCTTGCGTGATGGCCACCAGAGCCTGTGGGCCACCCGGATGGCAACTCCAGATATGATACCGGTATTGAAAAAATTAGATGAGATTGGATATCATTCCCTGGAAATCTGGGGAGGCGCTACATTTGACGTGTGTATCCGTTATCTCAACGAGGATCCCTGGGAACGATTGCGGGAGATACGGCGCAACGTCACCAAGACCAGGCTGCAGATGCTGGTAAGAGGGCAGTCCCTGGTTGGTTATACCCATTATCCCGACGATATCGCGGTGAAGTTTATCGAGAAAGCAGCCGATAACGGTATCGATATTTTCCGTATTTTCGATGCATTGAACGATTTGCGCAACCTGGAAACCTGTATGCGCACCGTGAAAGCGATAGGCAAGCATACCCAGGCCTGTGTGGTTTACACCATCAGTCCGGTGCACTCGGTACAGCACTTCGTGGATACCGCCCTAAGGCTTCAGGATATGGGCGCCGATTCTATCTGTGTAAAGGATATG
>DHBS01000046.1:15868-17164 GCA_002398825.1 Syntrophomonas sp. UBA4922
TATCTGTGTAAAGGATATGGCCGGGCTTTTGGCCCCTTACATATCATATGAACTCATCCGGGCTTTAAAAGAGAATCTGGATGTACCCATTCAGCTGCATACTCATTATATCGGAGGTCTGGCCATAGCCACTCTTTTGAAAGCGGCTGAAGCCGGGGTGGATATCATAGACACCGCCAGTGTCCCCATGGCTTTCGGATCTTCTCAACCGCCGGTGGAAACCATTGTACGCGCTTTGCAGGACACTGAATGGGATACCGGGCTAAGCCTGCACGACCTGTTTGAGATTGCGGAGCATTTTGAGCAGATTCGTAAACATAAGGGCTTTGAACGCGGGGTCACCAGAATCACCGATATGAAAGTCTTTGAGCATCAGGTTCCCGGCGGAATGATATCCAACTTCTACTCGCAACTCGAAGAGCAAAAGGCTGCTCACCGCCTTGACGAGGTTCTGAAGGAGATTCCCCGGGTAAGGGCTGATCTGGGTTATGCGCCCCTGGTCACCCCCACCAGCCAATTAATTGGAAATCAAGCCGTTATTAACGTATTATTAGGGGAAAGATATAAGATGTGCCCCGGTGAAGTCAAAGAATATGTACGGGGCTGCTATGGCAAACCGCCGGCGCCGATTGACGAAGAGGTCAGACAAAAAATTATTGGGGATACGCCGGTAATCGATGTCAGGCCGGCGGATCTTTTGGAACCTATGTGGGGAAAAGCCCGGGAAGCCGTAAAGGCCTGGTCCGAAAGCGAAGAAGACGTTATCACTTATGCCCTTTTTCCCCAGGTGGCGTTAAAGTTCTTTGAATGGCGCAAGGCGCGCAGTGCCGAAGATGTTCCGCAAATCCAGTCCAATGACGAAATAGGACCCACTGTAGTGGAGAATAAGGCCTCGGCGGCTCCCCCCAGAGTGAAGCCGCCCGTCAAGCCCAGAGCAGTTAGTAGGGGAGATGAAGATATGAACATCGACGAAATTAGAGAATTGATGCTGCTTTTGGATCAAAGCAATATCGCTGATCTGGAACTGCAAAAAAATGATTTTAAAATACACCTGCGCAAATATGCGGCAGGGGTTATTCCGGCAGCATCCAATCCTGTTTCCGCTGTATCCAACCCGGTATTTGCCGAGCCGGTTGAAGAAATACTTGATGAAAGCATTACCGAAGTCCTGGCTCCGATGGTAGGTACTTTTTATGCCGCGCCCTCTCCGGACGCTGCACCTTATGTAAAAATCGGGGATAGGGTCGAACCCGGCCAAACCTTGTGCATACTGGAAGCCATGAAGCTGATGAATGA
>DHBS01000046.1:17312-17594 GCA_002398825.1 Syntrophomonas sp. UBA4922
GCCATGAAGCTGATGAATGAGATCAAAACAGATTTTGCCGGTACAATTGTAAACATTTTGGTCGAAAACGCGCAGCCGGTAGAGTACGGGCAAACCCTGTTCCTTATCCAGAAAGATTAGGGGTGGAAGGTTGTTTGAGAAAATTCTAATCGCTAACCGCGGGGAGATCGCTTTGCGTGTGATCAGGGCCTGCCAGGAACTGGGCATCCCCAACGTCGTAGCATATTCCGTCGCCGACAAAGACAGCCTGCCGGTGAAACTGGCTGATGAAGCGGTTTGTAT
>DHBS01000018.1:0-7511 GCA_002398825.1 Syntrophomonas sp. UBA4922
CCCCAGCAGCAAAGGCAGCCGCAAGGCGGCCGTCCCCAGCAGCAAGGGCAGCCTCAAAGCGGCCGCATGCCGTATCAAGGGCAGCCCCAGGGGGGAAGGCCCCAGCAGCAGGGCATCCGGACCCAGCCTCAGAACGGCCGCCCGCAGCAAAACCGGCCGCAGGCTGCGCCACAATTGAGAGATAAAGGCAACCAGCCCCGTCCGTCCGCTGCCCCATGGCCTAAAAAGCAACCTGTTGAAGCCGAAAAAGGGCAGCCGCGCGGGGCCAAACCCTCTGCGCCTTTTAAGCCAGGCCAGGCTCCTCCCAAAAAGACCGTTGACCGCGCTGCCAACCGGTTCGGGCAAAACCAGCCCAAAAGGGATTACAGCCGGCCGCAGAAAAAATCAAAGCATAAACGTAAAAAAGAGGAGGCCATATTGCCGCCGCCGGAAGTCATCACCATTGAAGCCCCCATCACGGTCAGGGAACTGGCGGAGCAGCTGCGGCGCAGTTCCGCGGACATCGTCAAGCGCTTGATGGAACTGGGGGTCATGGCTTCCATAAATCAGCCCATAGACTTCGAGACCGCCGAAATCCTGGCCAGTCTCTATGAAGTTAAGGTAGAGAAAGCATTATCTGAAGAAGAGAAGATACTGGAAGAGATCGTTGACAGCGAAGAAAGCCTGGTTATGCGCCCGCCGGTGGTCACCGTCATGGGGCATGTCGATCATGGCAAGACCTCGCTTCTGGATAAGATCCGCCATGCCGACGTAGTTTCCGGAGAAGCCGGAGGCATCACCCAGCACATCGGGGCTTATCAGGTTAAAGTGAACAACAACCGGGTAACCTTCATCGACACCCCCGGCCACGAGGCTTTTACCGCCATGCGCGCCCGGGGGGCCAACCTGACTGATATTGTAATCCTGGTGGTGGCCGCAGACGATGGAGTAATGCCGCAGACCGTGGAGGCTATCAATCATATCCGGGCGGCCGATGTACCCTTTCTGGTAGCCGTGAATAAGATCGACAAGCCCGGCTCCAATCCGGACCGGGTTATGCAGCAGCTGACCGAGTACAATATAGTCCCGGAAGAATGGGGCGGAGACACTATTTTTGTCCCCATCTCGGCTAAAACCGGCGAAGGCATCGACAATCTTCTGGAGATGGTTTTACTTGTGGCCGAGGTGAATGATATCAAATCCAACCCCGACCGGGCCGCAGAAGGGGTGGTCATCGAGAGCAAGCTGGATAAGGGCCGGGGGCCGGTGGCCACCGTGCTGGTGCAGAAAGGAACTTTGCGGATAGGTGATTATATATTGAGCGGCAGCAGTCTGTGCAAGGTCAGGGCCATGAACGACCACCGCGGCGCCCGGGTGGAAATGGCTTATCCTTCCATGCCGGTGGAGATCACGGGCTGGTCCGAACCGCCCGAAGCCGGGGGGAGAGTACAGGTCTGTGATGAAAAAGTTGCCAAAGAAGTAATCAGTCTGCGCCTCACCGAGAAGAAAATAGAAGAACAGCGCCAGAGCAGCCGGGTATCACTGGATGAATTCTTCAAGCATATCCAGGAACACGAGCTGAAAGAGCTGCGCCTGATCATAAAGGGCGATGTGCAGGGCTCAGTGGAGGCCCTGTCCCAATCGCTGTTGAGACTCAGCACCGATGAAGTCAAGGTTACGGTTCTGCACTCCGGGGTGGGGGCCATAACCGAAAGCGATGTCATGCTGGCCTCTACCTCGGACGCCATCATCATCGGCTTTAACGTCCGCCCCGACAGCAAAGCCCGCAAATATGCGGAGGATGAACAGATCGATGTTCGCCTGTACCGGGTGATCTACGAGGCCATCGACGAGGTGAAAAAGGCCATGGCCGGGCTTCTGGAACCGGAATACCGCGAGAAATTCCTGGGCCGGGCCGCAGTCAGGGCCACCTTCAAAGTACCCAATATCGGCACCATCGCCGGATGTTACGTCAACGAGGGCAAATTCCTGCGCAATGCGGAGATGCGGGTATTACGCGACGGGGTCATTATTTATGAGGGCAAGCTGTCCTCTTTGAAACGATTCAAAGACGATGTCAAAGAGGTGGCGGAAGGATATGAATGCGGTATGGGCATCAAGGACTTCAACGATATCAAAGAAGGGGATGTCATAGAGGCCTATACCATTGAAGAGATACCCCGCGAATTATAAAGAACAACGCAGCCGAAAGAGTTCTATTACAGGGGGATGTTGTTATGACCAAACGCCGTCAGGAAAGAATGTCAGTGGAAATTCAGCGCTTTCTGGCCCAAATTCTGATGGAACAGATCAAAGATCCCCGGGTGGACTTGTCGACAGTGTCGGTCACCCGGGTCGATGTCAGCCCGGATCTGGGACATGCCCGTATTCATATCAGCGTACTGGGCAATGAAGAAAAACAACAACAGACTATGAAGGTTCTGGAAAAGGCCAAAGGTTTTGTACGCACCGAATTGGCCAAGGGAATTCAGCTTCGTCATGCCCCGGAGCTGGAATTTCGCCTGGACAAATCCATCGAACACGGCATCAGGATTTCCTCATTGCTGGAGGAGATCAAACAGGATGAGGAAACCGGGAAGAAGCCATGAACCCATTAGAGGAAATTGCCGGGCAGCTGCTGCAATACGATCATTTGGTACTGGTCGGGCATGCCATTCCAGACGGAGACTGCATCGGCTCCATCCTGGGTTTGCAGTCAGCCCTGCAGACGCTGGGGAAAAAAGTGGAAATGATTCTTGAAAACCCGGTGCCGGTCATATATCACTATCTGCCCGATTGGGGCGGCATTAAGCCCCCGCTGCCCATAGACAGACCCGGGTTCGCCGCAGTATACCTGGATTGCTCGGACCAGTGCCGGGTGTCCGACGAGGTGCGTGAGGCCCTGCAGAAGGCGGCCGTAACCATCAATATCGACCATCATCCCGGCAATAGCCTGTTTGGCGATTACAACTATGTGAACCCGGAGGCGGCCGCCACTGCCGAGATCATATATGAGCTGCTGGCCATCATGCAAATCCCGGTTTCGGAGGATGTGGCCAATTGCCTTTACGCGGGTATTATCATGGATACAGGGCGGTTTTTGAACAGCAATACCACCAGCCTCACCATGAAAATCGCTTCAGAATTGCTTAAACGAGGGGCCAGTGTCGACCTGGCCCGCAACAACCTGTTCGAATCCAAGCCCCTCAGGGAGGTTTTACTTTTAAAACATGCCCTAAAGCATCTGTCCCTGAGTGAGGATGGGCGGATAGCCTGGATGTGCCTCACTTTAGACGAGGCGGAACAGGCCGACGCCCGGGATTATCATCCCGAGGGGATTATCAATTATACCCGTATGATCGCCGGGGTGGAAGTAGGCCTGTTGTTCAGAGAGGTGGAAACCGGCCGGGTAAAGGTCGGTTTTCGCTCCCGGGGCAGGGTGGATGTAGCCAGTCTGGCCCGCGAATTCGGCGGGGGAGGCCATCGGCTGGCTGCCGGGGCCAGTTTTGAGGGAAGCCTGGAATCGGTCATGTCCCAGGTCCTGGCCCGGATTAAGGATGTGTGCTGAGCGTTGCATGGCTTCTTGAACATCGACAAACCAGCCGGGTTAACCTCATTCGATGTGCTGCGGCGGATAAAAAAGGTCTTGCCTAAAAAAACCAGGATTGGGCATCTGGGTACACTTGATCCCATGGCTACCGGGGTATTACCGGTCGCCATCGGCAACGCCACCCGGGTTATCAGCTTAATCGAAAAAAGCCGCAAACGATATCAGGCCGGAATGTGTCTGGGTGGAACCTCTGATACTGAGGATGCCTGGGGGGAGATAACCCTCACCGGGCACAGTGATTTTGACCTCCAGGCCCTGCAGGAAATCCTGGCGGGGTTTAGCGGCGCCATAGACCAGGTGCCTCCCATGTATTCCGCACTTCATCATCAGGGCCGGCGTCTGTATGAATTGGCCAGAAAAGGTGAAGTAGTGGAGCGCCCGCCGCGGCAGGTCATTATCTACGGCATGACCCTGCTCTCCGTCAGCCAGCATCAAGGATTGCCACTCGTTAGCCTGGATGTGGTGTGTTCGCCCGGTACTTATATCCGCAGCCTGTGCCGCGATATCGGCGATAAATTAGGAACCGGGGCTTATTTGCAGGCTTTGCGGCGCATGGAGGACGGTTGCTTTAGTATCGCAGCGGCCTCGTCTTTAGACGATATTATTTCAGGGCCGGGAGATCTTTCCAGGATGTTGCTGCCCGTTGATTATCCCTTTCCAGACTGGCCGAATTATCAGCTGCAGAGTGAAGAAGAGGAAACCCTGTTCTGGCACGGCAGAAGCTTTGCGGTCAGCGGCGGGGAAGCCGCTCCGCTGGTAATCATCCATAACCGCCAGGGCCTGATGGCTGGCATTGGACGCCTGAAAGCCTCGCCGGCAGGACCCTGCTTAATACCTTGCAAAGTATTTCATTGATACTATGACCGGAGGGAACCGAGTAATGCAGATTGTAAGAGAGATTGAAAATTTTCGCAGTGATGGAAAACCGTTGTATCTGGCTTTAGGCAATTTTGACGGCCTGCATCGCGGCCATCAGCAATTGATGAATGATGTTGTCAAAATGGCTAAAACCAACCACGGTGTGGCTGCTGCCTTTATTTTTGATCCTCATCCCATGAAGGTGTTGTTTCCTCAGAAAGACTTGAAACTCCTGGTCACCCCGAAGATAAAATCAGAATTATTGGCAGGACTGGGCTTAGACCTGTTGATCTACAACTCTTTCTTCACAGAGATGGCCCGCTTGAGCCCCGAAGCATTCGTCAAAGGCATTCTGGTTGATCGACTGGCGGTAAAGGCGGTGTTTGTAGGTTTTAACTATTCTTTCGGTTTTAAAGGAGCGGGGACCCCGGATATGCTTCAGGATTTTGGAAAGCGTTATGGTTTTGCCACCTACATCATTCCCCCGGTTAAATATCAGGGCGAGGTTATCTCCAGCACCCTGATCCGCCGGGCCATTGAGTCCGGGGACATAGAACTGGCCGGAGAGATGCTGGGTTACCTGCCCATGGTGGAAGGCCGGGTCATTGAGGGAGAAAAAAGGGGACGCCAAATCGGCTTTCCCACTGCCAATCTGGGGGTCGATTCCGACCTGGTTATCCCCGGCAAAGGCGTATATGCGGCCTGGGCCCGTACCGGGGAGAAGACCGTTAAAGCGGTGGTGAACATCGGCAGCAAACCCACCTTTCATCCAGACTATCCGGTAGTTATAGAGGCCCACCTCCTCGATTATGAGGGCGACCTCTACGGGAGTCTACTGAGGCTCCACTTTGTCAAAAAACTGCGCAATGAGCAAAAGTTTAACAGCATCGAGGCGCTGGCAGAGCAAATCGGGTTGGACCGCGACCGGGCCGCCGAGAGCCTCACCGTCTTCGATCAATACAGTCGTGCGTTTACATTTTGAATCTGCTGTGCTACAATTTACCTTGGCCAATGGCCAAAAGGTATAATAGCTAAGTCCCGCTGGAATAATCAATAATGAGGCTAATAGGTGTTTGCCTGGAGGCGGACAATCAGCTTTACAACGGGACGGAACCATAGACTAGGGTTGCGAGTCACCGACGCTGCGCTTGGTTTATGGCGATTAAGGGCAAAAGGAGGTGAAACAACTTGTCATTATCACCGGAAAGAAAACAGGAACTGATCAAAACCTTTCAGGTTCATGAAAGCGATACCGGCTCCCCCGAGGTACAGATTGCCATCTTAACGGAACGCATCAACTACTTGAACGAACATCTAAAAGCCAATAAAAAAGACTTCCACTCCCGGCGCGGGCTGCTCAAAATGGTCGGGCAGAGGCGGTCTTTATTGGATTATCTGAAGAACAAGAACTTTGACCGGTATCGCGCCATCGTTACCCGGTTGGGTTTACGCAGATAAAGAGCGGCATGCCGCTCTTTCACTTTATATGCTTGGCATATTAGAAAGGAGGAAAAGAAAATCGTCAATCGATATACAACAGAAATAGCAGGTCGATCCCTGGTGGTTGAAATCGGGCAGGTAGCCAAACAGGCCAATGGCGCAGCTCTGGTGAGGTACGGTGACACGGTTGTACTGGTTACCGCCACGGTCTCCAAAGAGCCCCGGGAAGGCATTGATTTTTTCCCGCTTACGGTAGATTACGAAGAAAAACAGTATGCCGCCGGTAAGATTCCGGGTGGCTTTATAAAACGTGAAGGCAGAGCTACCGAACTGGCCACGCTTTCGGCACGCCAGATCGACCGCCCCATTCGCCCTTTGTTCCCCAAAGGGTATAAAAATGACATTCATGTGGTAGCCACTGTCCTGTCGGTGGACAAGGATAATACCCCTGATGTCACCGCTATCATCGGGGCATCTTTGGCTTTAGGCGTCTCCAATATCCCCTTCAATGGCCCCCTGGCTGCAGTTATCGTAGGGCTGGTGGACGGACAGCTGGTGATCAACCCCACGGTTGAGCAGTCCCGCAATACTGACCTGCACATGGCAGTGGCCGGAACCAAAGAAGCCATCATGATGGTGGAGGGCAGCGCCAACGAAGTGCCTGAACAGACCATGATCGACGCCATCTTCTTCGCTCACGAAGAAATCAAAAAGATCGTGGCCTTCCAGGAGCCGATCATAGCCGCACTGGAGCAGCCCAAAATGGAGGTAGTCCTGCCTCAGGTGGATGAAGAGATGGACGCCGCAGTGAGGGCTTATGCTTATGACATTCTCAATCAAGCGGTGCGCAATCCCGATAAAAAAGCCCGCGAAGCTGATATGGACAAGGCCCATGACAGCATCCTCGAGCATTTTGCCGAGATTTACCCGGAACAGCTCAAACAAGTGGGCTCCCTGGTCGACGCCATGATGAAAGAAATCGTGCGCAAAATGGCCCTGGAGGACGGCGAACGTGTCGACGGCCGTAAATTGAATGAAATCAGACCGGTCAGCTGTGAGGTGGGCTTCCTGCCCAGACCGCATGGCTCCGGCTTGTTCACCCGGGGGCAGACTCAGGTACTGTCGGTAGCCACCCTGGGCGGCATGAGTGAAGAACAGCGCCTGGACGGATTGGGCATAGAAGAGACCAAGCGCTACATCCATCATTATAACTTCCCGCCCTTCAGTGTGGGAGAGGTCAGGCCGATGCGCGGCCCGGGCCGCAGAGAAATCGGGCACGGCGCCCTGGCGGAACGGGCTTTGCTGGCGGTAATACCGTCTGAGCCGGATTTTCCCTACACCATTCGCGTGGTATCCGAGGTTCTGGAATCGAACGGCTCCAGCTCCATGGGCAGCGTGTGCGGCAGCACCCTGGCTCTGATGCACGCCGGGGTACCCATCAAACGGCCGGTATCAGGCATCGCCATGGGCTTGGTCAAGGTAGAGGATCGTTTCGCCATCCTCAGTGATATTCAGGGGATTGAGGATGCCCTGGGAGACATGGACTTCAAATTGGCCGGCACCGAAGTCGGGGTTACCGCGCTGCAGATGGATATCAAGATCGGCGGGGTGAGCCGCCAGGTGG
>DHBS01000018.1:7612-8183 GCA_002398825.1 Syntrophomonas sp. UBA4922
GGACTTCAAATTGGCCGGCACAGAAGTTGGGGTCACCGCTCTGCAGATGGATATCAAGATCAGCGGAGTAAGCCGCCAGGTGGTGGAATCCGCTATGGCACAGGCCAAAGAAGGCCGCATGTTCATAATGGGCAAGATGCTGGAGGCCATTTCCGAACCTAATAAGGAACTGTCCCCCTATGCCCCGCGCCTGACCAAGATGATGATCCCCACCGATAAGATCCGGGAGGTGATCGGCCCCGGCGGCAAAGTCATCCACAAAATAGTTGATGAAACCGGCTGCAAGATCGACATTGAAGACGACGGCACCTTATACATCATGGCCACCGACGGTGAAGCCGCCCAAAAGGCCAAAGCCCTGATCGAGTCCATCATCGCTGAGGTCGAAGTAGGCAAGACCTATATGGGCACCGTCAAGCGCATCATGGATTTCGGCGCTTTTGTGGAGATTATTCCCGGAGTTCTGGGCAGCCAGGGCAAAGAAGGCCTGGTGCACATCTCGCAGTTAGCCGAAGAGCGGGTCAACAAGGTGAAAGATGTGGTCGATATCGGCGATCAGATCCTGGTCAAA
>DHBS01000018.1:8310-17993 GCA_002398825.1 Syntrophomonas sp. UBA4922
ATCGGCGATCAGATCCTGGTCAAAGTGACCGAAATCGATAAACAAGGCCGGGTCAACCTCTCCCGCAAAGCGGTGTTGAAGAGTGCGGCCAAGAACTGAGTAAAATAAAAAACACGCTACTCAAGTAAACCGAGAAATTCTCGGTTTATTTGCATTTTCTGCAGAGATTGTTTTCTAACCGCGCTGACAGGCTTAATATCACCGGGCCGATCTGGGGCATATACTTGATGGGCATAGCCGCCGGCCCAAGCGAATATGTATGGTAAGAGGACTCCGGGAGAAGGTGGTAGCGGTTGTAAAGAAATATCTTGGTTTTCTCAAAAGAAATGCCAAATCACTGGTGTTAATGGCCTTTTTTATCAGTTTTTCCTCCCTGGCTGTGTGGTTAGACGATTTAGAGCGGGATATAAACGGGGTCAAGCCCGGAGTTACCATGGGCGGCCAGCAAGTGGAGAGGCTGTTGCCGGCCGAAGTGCATCAGGTGGTGATGGAGCTGGCCATGCAGTATCACAGCTATCCGCTTGAACCCCGCATCGATAAAGCCACCGGCAAAATCATCGCTGAACAATCCGGCAATCTACTCGACGTAGTCAACTGCCAGCAGTTGATTATGAAGGCGCCGCCGGGGGCGCAGCTAGAGCTGCCCCTGCTGCCGATCAGCCCTAAACACAGCAGCCTGGAACTGGCTGCGATCTCTCAGGCAGTGGGTCATTATGAAACCTGGGTGAGCGGCAGCGTTCACCGCCATAATAATATAGCACTGGCTGCCCGGGGCATCAGCAATGTCTTGCTATGGCCGGGAGAACATTTTTCATTCAATGAGGTGGTAGGGCCTCGCTCTCCGGAGCGAGGCTACATGCCGGCCCCTATCCTGCTGAACGGAGGCCGGGGCATGGACTTTGGGGGCGGGGTATGCCAGGTAGCCAGTACCCTCTATAACGCCGCCTTAGACGCCGGTCTGAAAATTGAGGAGCGTCACGCCCACAGTAAAGCGGTGCGCTATGTTCCGGAGGGGCGTGATGCCACCGTATCCTATCCCGACTTGGACCTGTGTTTCATAAATAATAAGGATGGGCCGGTGATCATCAAAGCTGGATTGGGCGGCAGTCACTTATGGGTTAAAATCATGGGGAGGTCTAAATGAGAATATTTTATTTTTCCTGGAAAAGGTTGGGCATCATAGTGGGGTTGGTTTTTGTCCTGGGCATAAGCTCATTTCTTGCCGCCTCGGATGGGGGAGGCGAGATGGCCGCCAGCGGCAGCGGCGCTATCTATCAGGGCTCAACCGGGAGCAAGGCGGTGGCTGTCACCGTCAATGTAGACTGGGGGGGAGAATACATACCGGCTATGCTGGAAGCCTTGCAGAAAAGCAACGCCCGGGCCACCTTTTTTGTAACCGGGAGCTGGGCGGAGAACAATCCTGAACTGATGAAAACCATAGCGGCGGCCGATCACAGCATACAAAACCACGGCTACAAGCATGTTCACTTCAACAGCCTCAAGGCGGCCCAGGTACAGGAGCAGATCAAACAGGCTGAAGATGTCATCTTCGCGGCCACCGGCAAGAAAAGCCAGTTCTTTGCACCTCCTTATGGGGAAAAAAACCCCTCCCTGGTTGCAGCGGTGAACGCCGCGGGCTACCAGTATATCATGTGGAGCGTGGACACCATCGACTGGCAGAAGCCGGCTCCGCAGGTCATCGTTGAGCGGGTCATGAAAAAGGTCCATAATGACGCCATTATCCTCATGCATCCCACCGAACCCACCGTTAAAGCACTGCCTGAGATCCTGGCCGGCCTGAACCAGCAGGGCTATAAAATGATGACCATTGAGGAGCTGCTGGCTTCTCCCGAACAGCAGCCATAACATGGGTGGGAACAGAATGAGAAGAAGCTGCATAATAATAATGATTACGGCGCTGGCAGCCATGATACTGGCCGGTCTGTGCCAACCGGAGCCGGCCCTGGCAGCCCCGGCCACCACCTCAAAATACGTCTGTCTCCTGGACTCTGCCAGCGGCCAGGTTCTGTACGGGCGCAACATGGATGAGAAACGCCAGGTGGCCAGCACCACCAAGATGATGACCGCCATTCTGGCGGTGGAATACGCCGGGCTCAACGAAACCGCGGTGGTGAGCCAGCATGCGGATAAAACCCTGGAATACACTATCGGTTTGAGAGCAGGCGCCACACTGACTGTGGAAGAGCTGTTGAAGGCGGCCCTCTTGCGTTCCGCCAATGATGCCGCAGTCGTCCTGGCTGAACATGTGGCCGGCGACGAAATGCTGTTTGCCCACCTGATGTCAGTAAAAGCCTTTGCCATCGGAGCGGTTCACACCCGCTATGAAAACGCTTCCGGACTTCCTGGCAACAAGCAGCACAGTACGGCTTACGATCAGGCGGTTATCGGACGCTACCTGATGACCGACCCCGTCCTGAAACCCCTGGTAGGCAGCAAACAGGGCTATTTTAAGCACCCTGACTACCGGGAAGCCCTGTTGCTCAATAATACCAACACGCTGCTCTCCAGCTATGCCGGAGCAGACGGCATCAAAACCGGCACCACCAACGCCGCCGGCAAGTGTTTGGTAGCCTCGGCCACCCGGCAGGAGCGCCAGCTGATCGCGGTGGCCTTGAATTCTTATGACCGCAGCGGGGATTGCAAACGTCTTCTGGACTACGGCTTCAATCATACCGGCCCGGTTCTGGTGGTAGACAAAGCCGAGCCTTTTAAAGAACTAGCCCTGGAAGGCGGCCGGGAGAACAGCGTCCCGGTTTATCCCGACCGCGATATTTACCTGTGGCTGGGGGACTCCCAGCTTAATGTTGAAAAAAGGGTATTATTGAACTATGATATAAAGGCACCTGTGGCAAAAAATCAAAATTTGGGAACGCTAAAGGTATATGTGGAGGGCAAGCCTATGGCTGAAGCCAATCTGCGGACCGAGGCCGAATACAGGCAGAGACCAGGTTGGGCGGTCCGCATGCTCAACGGGCTGGCCCGGCGCTGGGGTATTTTTCCCGGCTCGGTTGAAAACGACCCATAAATTAGCTGGAGGTATAGGCGTGATTAATAGTTGTAGGCTTGATAATGGCTGTTTTTTAGTCACCGAAGAAATTCCCTATGTCCGCTCAGTTGCCATTGGCATATATATACGGGTGGGATCCCGGCATGAACCCGAGCATATGAAGGGAGCCGCTCATTTTATCGAACACATGCTGTTTAAAGGCACTGAGAGCCGGTCAGCCCGTGATATTGCCGAGAGTTTCGAAAGCATCGGGGGGCAGCTCAACGCCTTCACCGCCAAAGAATACACCTGTTTGTACGCCCGTACCCTGGACGAGCATCTTCCCATGGCCATGGATATACTTTTTGATATGCTTTTTAAGGCCAAATTCGCCTCCCGTGACTTTGAAAACGAGAAGAATGTCATCATTGAAGAGATCCACATGTATGAAGACACTCCCGACGACCTCATACACGATGTTTTCTCGCGCCGCATGTGGTCCGAACACCCCCTGGGTTCCCCCATTCTAGGCACCAAGGATTCGGTCTCCGCTTTTGACCACAAGAATATCTGCGATTTCTACCAGGATCACTATCAGCCCGGCAACATGGTGATTGCGGTGGCCGGCAACATCAACGCCCAGCAGGTTAAAGACGCCGTTTGCCAGCACCTTGACGAACAGCCCTCTTCAGGGTTTAATATGAACCATGCCGCCCCGCAGTCCTATCATTGTTTTACCAATCTGGTGGACAAAGCCACCGAACAGGTGCAGATCTGTATCGGAGTGCCGGGAATCACCTATTTCGACGAGAGACGGCATGCCTTAAACATCATGAATAACATATTCGGAGGAGGCATGAGTTCCAGGCTGTTCCAATCCCTGCGCGAAGAGCTGGGATTGGCCTATTCAGTCTACTCATATCCCGCCTCCTATTCAGATAGCGGGGCCTATTCCATATATATCGGCACTGGCCCCGGCCGGATAGACACCTGCTTCGAGGCCCTGTACCGTGAGATCAGGAGCTTTTTGCAGCAGGGCATCACCGTACTGGAACTGGAAAGAACCCAGCAGCTGATCAAATCCAGCATGTATTTAGGACTGGAGAATGTGATGAACCGCATGAGCCGGCTGGGCAAATCGATAATCATGTACGGAGAGGTGCATCCCCCGGAAGAGATCATGTCCAGGATACTGGCGGTCAATGCCGATATGGTGCATGAACTGGCCCAAACCCTCCTGGACAGAGAGCCTTTTTCACTGGCGGCCATTGCACCCCAGGAGACCCTTAACCAGGTGGAGAAAGCTTTTGACGAGCACTGGATAACTTGCAAGAGATAAGGGATAAGAATGCCCCGGGCCCGGTTGTATGGCGGCAAGGCCCCGACCGCCCTGGCAAAGCGTAATGATGCCCCCGCCCTGGGCGATTTTCGTCATCGGCCCTGAATCACTTGCCGATAAGCCGATTTGGAGAGGAGAATTTATCTGTGGAGGTATTGATCAAACGCCTGCATTCTTATGACCTGCCCTGGCCGCAGTACATGACTCCGGGTTCTTCGGGGGTTGATCTTCATGCCGCCAACCAGGAGCCGGAGAGCATTGCTCCCGGCAGGGTCAAACTGATTCCCACCGGTATTGCCGTAGCCATCCCCGAAGGCTATGAAGCCCAAATCAGGCCGCGCAGCGGACTGGCCTTAAAGCATGGCATCACCTTGCTGAACACCCCGGGAACCATCGACGCCGATTATCGCGGGGAAATCATGCTAATCGTCATAAACCTGGGGGACAAAGAGTATATTGTGAAAAGAGGGGACCGGATCGCCCAAATGATTTTTACCAAAGTGGAAAGACCACAGCTGGTGATAAGCGAGAGTTTGGACGAGACCAAACGCGGAGCGGGAGGATTTGGGCATACCGGCCTGTAGGAGGGCTGATGAATGCGTTTAAATGAATTGGTGGGCAAAGAAATGGTCAATATCTATGACGGCATGAGAATGGGCACCGTTGGCGATTCGGATATGCTCATCGACGAGGAGAACGGCCGCATTATTTCTATCATCCTCCCCAACCGGGGCAATGCCTTTACTTTCTGGGCCGACAGGCAAAAGCTGGTGATCCCCTGGGAGGCTATAAAGAAGGTGGGCCGGGAGGTTATAGTAGTGGAACTGGATCACACCCATATGCGATTGAAGAACAGCTCTATGTAAACCGGCTTAAAACGGGGCTTACCGCTCTAGAAGGGCGGCAGCCCCTTTTTTTATGGTCCTGCAGTGATTCGGGCATGCTAGTGAAAAAGGGGGTTGATCGATGAAAGAATCCGACATTCAACAGGGTTCCTTCCCGCCCTGGAGCAGAATACCGTCACTGCAGGATATGTGCCGTGAGGCGGGGATCGGCCATGACCAGCTCATCGAGGCCATTGCTCAGGGCCTCGGCACTGAGGAGGCCGCGCAGCGGATGAAGGTCAAAAAGGAAACTATGGAATCTCTTTATGAGCATTTTTACCGCTATGGCATCAGTTCGGTACAAGGCGGCGACTAAGTTTTTAATTCGGGGCCGGGTTGGGAATTCAACCCGGCTAAAGACTTTTTACATAACCTTAACAGCCGCATGCCTTGAAAATTCCCGGCGAATAGGATAATATATGTTAAATTTTATGAGGAGGCCGCACAACATGACCGATAAGTTTGCTAAAGAGGGTCTCACTTTTGACGATGTGTTACTAATACCCGGGCGCTCTGAGGTATTACCTAATAAGGTTGACGTTTCTACTCGGCTGACCAAAAGGATTCGCCTGGAGATTCCCATCATGAGCGCCGGGATGGACACTGTCACCGAATCGCGCATGGCTATAGCGGTAGCCCGCGAGGGAGGCATTGGCATCATTCACAAAAACATGAGCATCGAAGCCCAGGCCAAGATGGTTGACCGGGTGAAGCGCTCCGAACACGGCGTCATAACCGACCCTTTCTTTTTATCACCTACGGATAAGATCAGGGATGCCCTGGACATCATGGAACACTATCACATTTCCGGGGTGCCGGTTACTGAGGGCCCCCGCCTGGTGGGGATCATAACCAACCGCGACATTCGCTTTGAAACCGATTTTGACCGTTTGATAGGCGACGCCATGACCAGCGAAAGGCTGGTGACGGCTCCGGTAGGAACCACCATGGAAGGGGCCCTGGAGATCCTGCGCAAATACAAAATCGAGAAGCTGCCCCTGGTGGATGAGGACTTCAACCTCAAAGGCCTGATCACCATCAAGGATATCGAAAAAGCCTATAAATACCCCAATTCAGCCAAAGATAGCCGGGGCCGGCTCCTGGTGGGGGCTGCGGTAGGCATAACCGCCGACACCCTGCAGCGGGTCGAAGCATTAAAGCACGCCGGGGCGGACGTGGTGGTAGTGGATACGGCGCATGGCCATTCCATGGATGTGGTAAGAATGGTCGAAACCATCAAAAACAATTATCCCGACCTGGACTTGATTGCCGGTAATGTGGCCACTGCAGAGGCCACCGAGGATCTGATAAAAGCCGGGGCCGATGCCATCAAGGTGGGAATGGGGCCAGGCTCCATCTGCACCACCAGGGTTATAGCCGGCATCGGAGTGCCGCAGATTACCGCCATTGCCGATTGTTCTGCAGTAGCGGGCCGTTATGATACACCCATTATCGCTGATGGGGGAGTTAAATTCTCCGGGGATATTGCCAAAGCCATCGCGGCCGGCGCAGATGTAGTCATGCTGGGGAATCTCTTCGCCGGAACTGATGAAAGCCCTGGCGATACCGTTATATTACAGGGCCGCAGCTATAAAATCTACCGGGGTATGGGTTCTCTGGGGGCAATGTGTGAAGGCAGCAGTGACCGCTACTTCCAGGAAGGCCAGCAGAAACTGGTTCCGGAGGGCATTGAGGGACGGGTGCCTTACCGCGGCTATGTATCCGACACCATCTTCCAACTGGTGGGAGGCCTTCGTGCCAGTATGGGCTACTGCGGGGTGGCCAATCTATATGATATGAAAGCCAAAACCCGGTTTATCCGCATTACCAATGCAGGCCTGGTGGAAAGTCATCCCCACGATATAGCCATAAGTAAGGAAGCCCCCAATTACCAGGTAATCGTATAATGTTAATAATGGCGGTGGTCAGAATTGCCGCTGCCGGTTTGTTAGGCATCATTATAGGCAAGGCTTCCAGGTCGGATCCGGGGGCGCGCCTGTTTGCCCTGGTGGCTATGGGAAGCGCCCTCATGTCGGTGGTATCCACCGAGTTTTTCAAATTGTTTGTCCTCCCCGGAAATGTGGATCCCGGCCGTTTGGCCGCACAGGTTATTTCTGCCCTGGGCTTCATCGGCAGCGGTTTGATCTGGTTGGGGGATAACAAAGAGGTGCGCGGCACCGGCGCGGCCGCCGGCCTGTGGTTGACCGCCATCCTGGGAATGCTTTTAGGAGCAGGGCTGACTACGGTCACAGCAGGTGCGGCCATTTTTACGGTATTGGTTCTGGTCTTCGGCAATCTCATCAATGTCGATAAAATCCTGGGCCCCAAAACCGAAAACATCTATGTGAAAGAGAAGGAAGATGAGTAATGGCAGGGAAGGTGACGAAAAGGGCCGTTCCCAATTGTCATTTCCAGCTGCGTCAGGCCAAATAAAAACGGGGGTTGTCCCCCCGTGAATGCGAGTCTGCGTCGGTGTTAGTAGCTGTGCTGGCTGGCAATGTTACGCTCCGCTATTTCGATCGCTTTGGCCACGATATTCCCACAGTTTCGGGAGCTGACCGCTCCCCAGCCCTCGCTTGAGACAATATCGGCTACACCCAATTCCTTGGCAATTTCATATTTGAGGCGGTCCGACATTATGCTTCTTTTACGACTCACAACTCAACCTCCTTTTTTAAAAACTCGCATCCATTATATTTTTTGAAAATGGGCGGAGAATATAGCCGGTATTAATACGGTAAAATGTAAGGACTTCACAAATGATTAATTTAGAATAAACTAATAAGTATATTGAGCGGAGGTTTAAAAAATGAGATACGAAGGCGATATATATAGGCCACCCAGTGAAGCTAACAGTTATATACTGCAATGCACGGTCGGTTGCAGCCATAATAAATGCACCTTCTGCGGAATGTATAAAGGCAAGAAGTACCGGGTGAGGGATATAAAGGAAATAATAGCCGATATTCGCATGGCCAAATTGTATTTTCAACAGGTAGAAAAGGTATTTTTGGCCGATGGCGATGCCCTGGCCATGGATACCCCGGACCTGATCACCATCCTGGATGAATTACACCGGCACTTCCCTGAGTTAAGGCATGTAGGCATTTACACCAGTCCGGACAGCATTCTCAAGAAAACGCCGCAGGATTTGAAGACCCTGAGCGAGCACGGCCTCAACATGGCCTATCTGGGAGTGGAGACCGGTGATAAAGAACTATTGAAGTCGATATGCAAAGGGGTTACCTACGAGGAGATGGTGGAAGCGGGCCGAAAAGTCCGGGAAGCCGGGATACCGCTGTCGGTTACTCTGGTTCTGGGATTGGCCGGGCGCACCCCCCAAGCAGTGGACCATGCCATAAAAAGCGCCCAGATTTGCAATGAGATCAACCCCGATTATATCGCGGCCCTCACCATAATGCCGGTTCAAGGCACGGTGCTATATAAACAGATTCAGCAGGGCAAATTTGAGGTGCCGCAGCCCTTTGAGATCCTGGAGGAACTGCGTCTCATCATCGAAAATCTGGAGGTCACCGATTGCGAATTCCGCAGCAATCATGCCTCCAATTATCTGGCGATCAAAGGGCGTTTGCCGGAGGATAAACAGAAAATCCTGCGCTTGATCGATGAAGTTATCAAGCGCCATAATTCAGAATATTTACGCCCGGAATATATGCGCAGACTGTAATAATAAACCGTGCGTTATGTATACTTGGTGCAGATGTTCCAATTTATGTTATAATTCTTGAATATATAGAGTCCCGGGATTCAAGTAGGGGGATTGGTTATGCGGCTTTTTGGCAGAAAAGATGAAGAACTATTTATGCTATTCAACGAAAGCGCCCGGGTGGTGGTAAGAGGCGGCGCCATCCTGGAAGAGGTTGTAAACAATTATGCCGATCTGGACATAAAAATGGCCAAATTGACCGCCCTGGAGCATGAAGGCGACCGCATTATAGAAGACCTGGTAAGACATTTGAACACCAGCTTTATCCTGCCTTTTGACAAAGAGGACGCTTTTCAGTTGTCGCAAAAGCTGTCCACCACTATGGATTATATCACCGGGATCATAGACCGGATGATTCTGTATAAAGCCGGTGAACCGGATGAGCGGGTCAAGGAAATGGTGCGGGTCTTAACCGAATCCCTGCACCTGCAGCAGGACGCGTTTGGCATGCTGGATAAAGTGGAACGCAATAAAAAAGAAATCTTGAGCATCTGCGATGAGATTTCCAAATTGGAGAGAAAACAGGACTCACTGTATCGCACCGGCGTGGCTTCGCTGTTTGAGAACCATGAAGACGACCCGATTTCGATTATCAAATGGAGAGAAGTATACGAGCACATCGAAATGGCCCAGGACTACACTCAGGATGTAGCCGAACTCTTGACCAACATATGCGTTAAATATTCATAGAGATGTTGACAAAAAGGCGCGGGGCCGGTTCTTTTG
>DHBS01000018.1:18170-26412 GCA_002398825.1 Syntrophomonas sp. UBA4922
CAAAAGAACCGGCCCCGCGCCTTTCCCGTGCCTTTCAAATCCAGCGGCGGTAGCGGAAAAACATCAGCATGCCGCCTACCAGGGTGATCATGCCCAGGGTGAGAACCCACACAAAGGAATCGCTGCCCGCCCCGGGAAGATAATTCAGGTTCATGCCGTAAAAACTGGTTATCACCGTCAGGGGCATCATGACTATCGAAATAATGGTTAGAACCGTTATGATTTCACTGGTGCGTCCATTTATGATGGAGTAATAAGTTTCAGTCGAGCTGTTTATAAGATCACGGTAGGTGCTGGCCGTGTCCAGTATGCTGTCCATGTGATCGACCAGGTCCAGGTAATAAGGCCGGTTTTCCTCGTTGACCAGGAAGGAATAATAGCCGTTAATGCTCCCGAAGATGCGCCGCTGGGGAATCATCACCTTGCGCAAGAGGATGATGGTGGTCTTAAGCGCCAGTATTTCCTCGGTGATCTCCTGCCCGCGATGAATAAAGATGTTGTCTTCCAGGTCGTCGATCCTCTCTCCCAGCCGCTCTATAATAGGGAAACACTCATCTACCATGTTGTCCACAATCCGGTATAACAGGTGCTCGGGACCCATATCCATGTAATTGCCTTCCTTGAGGCATACCCGGGCCACTTTTCCCACCGCGGTCAATGCCACCGGGTGTATTGTCACTATATAATTGGGGCCCATGAATACATCCAGCTCAATACTGGTAATCTCGTCTTCTTCCTCAGCTTCTTCAAAATAGCGCAAGCCATGGAAAACGAAGAAATAATAATCATCGTAACGGTCCAGTTTAGCCCGGGGGCTCTCCTGTAAACAGTCTTCCAGGGCCAGGGGATGGAATTGGAATAAATCGCCGATATAGTGGAGCTCACTGGCAGCGCAGTCATAGAGGTCAATCCATAACAGGCTTTCCCTCGAGGCCAGCAATTGATCTAATTGAGACAAATCGACATCATGCCAGACGGTTTGCTGTTCGTGGCTGAAATAATAGGTTTTGATCATGTTCAACCCTCCTTTTGCGGAGGATTACATGACCGTAAAGCAGCGGCAGTTAATCCCCCATGCATTATTATATTTACCAAATGAAGAAAAGGATTTTCGTAAAGGTATGGGTTCCATTATCCACCACCGCCTTTCCAAGTAAGATTCTTTTAATTTATAACCCGATTGGGGGGGCTTGTCAATAGTGCGGCCCTGTAAGGCCTTTATCCGGGAATGAAACCACCCATAAATGGGTATTTTTAGGTAAGAAGGAGTGGTATCATGACCCGGAAGCGCCTATTGTGGCTATACATCCTGATTTTTGTAGTGGTGAGCAGCGGATTCAGCCTGCAGCTGCCGGCTTTTCAGGTACCCCAGCCCAGCGTGGTCTATGATGTCAACGGCAAAGTCATTAAAGGCTTGAGCAGTGAGAATCAGATCGTGATCCCTTTGGAGGATATACCTGATTCTTTTAAAAAGGCGGTCATCGCGGTGGAAGACAAAAATTTCTACAGCCATCACGGCGTGGACCCGGCCGGCATATTGCGGGCCTTAATAGCCGACATCAAAGCCGGCGAGGTAGTGGCAGGGGGCAGCACCATCACCCAGCAGACCGCGAAGATATTATATCTTACCAATGAACGCACCCTGACCCGAAAAATTAAGGAACTATGGTACACTATTATTCTCGAACGGAAATACAGCAAAGACGAGATACTGGCGCTGTACTGTAATTCCATCTATTTCGGCCAGGGTGCTACCGGCATAGAAGTAGCGGCGCGCACCTTTTTCGGCAAGGAAGCCCGCCAGCTGACTGTGCCCGAATCCACTTTGCTGGCCGGACTGCCTAATTATCCTTCCGGTTTTGACCCGTATGTGCATCCTGACCGGGCCAAAGCACGGCAGGAGGTGGTCCTGGAACGCATGGCGGCTGAAGGCTATATAACCCAGGCGGAGAGAGACAGCATCGCCCAACAGCCGCTTAAGTACAAACGGGACCATGCCATTATCGGAGACGCTCCCTATTTTGTGGCTATGATAAGGGAATATCTGATCAAGCAGTATGGGGAGAATATGGTTTTTCAAGGCGGGCTCAAGGTCTATACCACCCTGGATCTGACCATGCAGCAGGCTGCCGAGCGCGCCCTGGCCCAGGGGATGAAAGGCCGTCCAGAGGCCCTGCAAGGGGCACTGGTGGCGGTTGATGTCAGCAACGGGCAGATCCGCGCCATGGTGGGAGGGCGGGATTTTACGCAATCCAGTTACAACCGAGTTTTTGCCACCCGGCAGCCCGGTTCCACATTCAAGCCCTTCATGTACTCCCTGGCCCTGTCTTCCGGATGGACCCAGGCCGATATGATACCCTGTGAGGAAGTGGAGTTCCCGGTGGCCGGAAGTCCGCCCTACAAGCCTACTGATTACGGGGATGAGCCCTACCACTGGCGCGATTTTACACTAAAAGAAGCGGTGATGAAATCTGACAATGTGGTGGCGGTAACCCTGAATGAGCGCCTGGGACCGGCCAGGGTGGCCCGCTACGCCGAAAATTTCGGTTTTTCAGGCATTAAGCCGGTGCTATCCCTCCCGCTGGGGTCTACCGAAGTGACCCCGCTGCAGATGGCGGCCGGGTATGCGGCCTTCGCCAACAAAGGGGTTTACAGCGCGCCCTATTCGATCATTAAAGTTGTGGACTCCAATGGCAAAGTCATGGAAGAGAACCGAACTCAGCAGAAACGATCCGTCTCTGTCAACACTGCCTATTTGATCACCGATATGCTCACCGGGGTCATGCAGAGCGGAGGCACCGGAGCCCATTTGAGATCTGCAGTAGGCCGGCCCTGCGCGGGCAAGACCGGCACCACCGACGAGTTCAAAGACGCCTGGTTTGTGGGCTACACCCCCTATCTATGCTGCGCGGTCTGGGTAGGCTACGACGACAACCGCCAGGTCAACCAGTCCGGCGGAGTGGTGGCCGGACCCATTTGGGCCAACTTCATGGGCATGGCCGGGGCGGCTTTTCAGCCCTCCGATTTTCCCCGGCCCGAGGGCATCAAACGGCTGAATATTTGTATGGACAGTGGATTGGTGGCGGTGGAAGCCTGCCCCCGGCCGGTATCGATGGCCTTTATATCGGGAACCGAGCCCGGCATCATTTGCTACTGGCATCAGTTTGAAATTCCCCTGCTGCCGGAACTGCCGGACTGGCTTAACCCCGTTCCGCCTGAGGACGAGGGGGATGAGAGGAATGATAATGAGCGGCGCAACGAAGGCGGCGGCGAAGCAGATGACGAACCCGGGGACGAACCCGACAACCAGCCCGAGCTGCCGGGAGACAACGATACCCCTTTGCAGCAAATCCGGATAGTGCCTTAACCCGGGATAACCCTGGGATATAATGCCTCCGTTCTGACGCTCCGGGGCGCTCCGCCCCGGTATTTGCTGAGCAGAGTCAAGGCCGGCCCCGCAACATTTTTTGCTCAGGATAAGGCATCAGAAGGAATTAACCAGTATAATAAATAAATACCATAAACATAAATAACAACGATTGCGAGGCTTGGCAGTGAAGATTGAGCTGACCATACTGGTGGAAAACACCACTTCCGCTATGGCATTGATCGGGGAGTGGGGCTTCTCGGCCCTGATAACGATTGACGGCTATCCGCTGCTGTTCGACACCGGTCACCGCGACGCCTTGTTCGTCAACAGCGCTCAGCTAAAAATGCCCTTAAAGGATATTGAAGAAATCGTGATCAGCCATGGTCACTACGATCACTGCGGGGCTTTGGTGGCTTTGCTCAAACAGATCGGATCCCGCCCTGTAACCGCGCATCCCGGAATATTCGTTAAACGTTATTCAATAGGAGCCGGGGGTCACAAGCTCGCGGTGGGATGCCCGTTTTCTGAAGCTGAAGCCGCAGCCGCCGGGGCGCAGTTCCGTTACAGTGTAAAACCTCTTGAGATCCGGCCCGGAGTCTACGTCACCGGTACGATCCCCCGCAGAACCGCTTATGAAGATGTGGGGGGGCATTTTGCAATCGAGTCGGGCGAGGACTTGATGGAAGACCATATTGAGGACGATATGGCTTTAGTCATCGACCATCCCCAGGGCTTAATCGTGATGAGCGGCTGTGCCCATGCCGGGATGGTTAACACCTTGAGCTATGCCCGGGAGATCACGGGAACAAATCATATCCAGGCTTATATCGGCGGCACCCACCTGGTAAATGCCTCGCCTGAGCGTATAGAGGCCACGGTCTCTTATTTGCATCATGAGCGGCCTGACCGGATTATGATCGGCCATTGCACCGGGTTCTACTCGGCTGCCCGCCTTTACCAGGAGCTGGGCAGCCAGGTGGTCAAGATTGATGCCGGCAGTCATTTTACATTTATATAGAATGGAATTATTGGAGGGAAATATTTGAACATCAACCAGCACAGGTTAAAAGCGAAACAGCTCAGGAAAGAATGCAGCCCCGCACTGTTTCGCTTCAAAAGCACTGTGGAGCTGCAGCCCCTGCGGGGCATCATTGGCCAGGGCCGGGCCGTGGAGGCTCTATCCCTGGGTTTGGACATGAACAACCAGGGCTACAACATTTACCTGGCCGGGGCTTTCGGCACCGGCAAAAGCAGCCTGGCCAAAGAGATGCTGGAGGAACGGGCTTCGGCCAAACCGGTCCCTTACGATTGGTGTTATGTTTATAATTTCCGTGAAACCGACACTCCGGTAGCCCTCAAGCTGCCTCCGGGACAGGGCAAGGTATTCAAACAAGATATAAGCACCAGTATTGACGCCATTATCAAGAGTATCGTCAAAGCCTTTGAAGGCGAAGATTATGAAAGCAAAAAGAACAGTATCCTCAATGCATTTCTGGAAGAGACCAACAAAATGTATCTGGAACTGGATGAAGAAGCCCGCCACCATGGTTTCACCATCTCGCGCACCCAGACCGGCATAAACACCGCTCCCATCAAGGAAGACGGAGAGGTGATCACCCAGGAAGAATACCTGGCCATGAACGAGGAGCAGCGGGTGGAGATCATGCGCACCGGTACACTGGTACAGGAAAGACTTAACGAGGCCGTCCGCAAGTACAAGGAATCGGAAAAAATCATTCGCGAAAAGATCAAAAGCCTGGAGTTGGAGACTGCCCGCAGGGTATCCGAACCCTGGTTTGAACAGCTTTTGGAAAAATACCGGGACAATGCGGATATTGTAACCTATCTGAAGGATATGCAGAAAGACCTGGTCGAAAACACCGAGGGCTTTCTCAAGACCGAGGAGAGCGGCCCCTTGATGTTTTTCCGCCATATGGACCGGCGCGCCTCGCTGCGCAAATACCAGGTTAATCTCCTGGTGGACAATGAGGCCTTGACGCATGCTCCGGTGATATTTGAAACCAATCCCACTTATGCCAATCTGTTCGGACAGATCGAGTATGAAGGCGAATTCGGCATCCTGGCCACCGATTTTTCAAAGATCAAGCCCGGAGCCATTCATAAAGCCAACGGCGGCTATCTGGTTCTGCACATCAATGACGTCTTGAAAAACTTTTATGTTTGGGACTGCCTCAAAAAAGTCTTAAAAAACTGTGAGATCAAGGTGGAAAACATCGGACGTGTCTTGGGGATAACCAATACCGAAACCCTGCAGCCCGAATCCATCCCGGTCGACATCAAAGTGGTCTTAATCGGCGATCCCTGGTATTATCACGCCTTATATGCCTTCGATGACGAATTTCGCAAGCTGTTTAAAATCCGCGCTGATTTCGATGTGGAAATGGCCAAAAGCCGGACCCACATCAAGCAATATGCGCAGCTCATCGCCGGAGTTTGCCAGCGTGAAAAACTCTTGCACTTCACCCCCGACGCGGTAGCCAGTGTGGTGGACTACAGCACCCGCATGGCCGAGGATCAGGAGAAAATGACCACCCTTTTCAACAAGCTGGTGGAAGTGGTCTATGAGGCCAATCATTGGGCCAGACAGGATAAGGCCGAGCTGGTCACGGCCCTGCATGTAAATAAGGCCATTAAGGGTAAACAGCAGCGCTGCGCCATGGTAGAAGAACATCTGCAGGAAATGATCAACCGCGACACCCTGATCATCAATGTGGACGAGTACCGGGTAGGCGAAATCAACGGCCTGGCGGTCTACCAGGTGGGTGAATACAATTTTGGCAAGCCGGTGCGCATCACCGCCAAAACCTTCATGGGAGAGAAAGGCCTGGTGAATATCGAACGCGAGATCCGTATGAGCGGCAGCATTCACAGCAAAGGGGTCTTGACCTTAAGCGGCTATATGGGAGCGCAGTATGCTCAGGATAAACCGCTGGCCCTCTCCGCCAGTCTGACCTTTGAACAGAGCTATCAGGGAGTGGAAGGGGATAGCGCCTCGAGTGCCGAGCTCTATGCCTTATTATCCAGCCTGGCCAATTTGCCCATATATCAGGGCATCGCGGTAACCGGCTCAGTCAACCAAAACGGCGAGGTTCAGCCGGTGGGCGGTGTCAACCAGAAGATCGAAGGCTTTTTTAAGACCTGTAAAGATAAAGGATTGAACGGCAGGCAAGGGGTGATCATACCCCAACAGAATATCACCCAATTGATGCTGGATGAAAGCGTGGTAGAAGCAGTACGACAGCGGAAGTTCAATATCTGGGCGGTGGATCACATTGACCGGGGACTGGAAATACTGACCGGCGTGCCTGCCGGGGAGCCTGACGAAAAAGGCCGGTTTACACCGGATACAGTGCATTACCGGGTCAACCAAAAGCTGCAAAAATGGACCGAGCTGCGCAGGCAGGATCTGGATGTGCCGCCGACCCATGCGCTGAAGAGACCTAAACGTATAAGGAGGCAGTACTGATGAACCGAGGCCGCCTGGCTTTATTGCTGCTCATTGTGTTCACGGCTGTGGTTATAAGCGGGTGCCAAAATCTGCACATTCAAGATCTCGTTAAAAGAGACCTCAGCCAGGAGCCCAGTCTCATAAAGGTCCGCATCCACTTCGACCGCGGAGACACTGTGGACGGGTATGTCTATGAATTAGGCCTGGAGAAAAGCGGCAAGCTCTACGCCGGCGGTTCGTCCATATCCTACATTTACGATGCGCAAGGCAATGTGGTGGGGAGCTTCAATTATCAGCGCGTAACCTACATGGAGATCATTCCCCCCGGAGATGAGAACCCGGCTAAATAATTCCTCCATAATCATCGATAATTACCAGAGAAAATAGAAGGGGTTTTCATCCACAGGAAAGGGGAAATGAGAGAATGGAGTTTGTGGAACGCTGCTTGCGCAAGATCAGCGTGCGGGTCCGCCTGGTGGTGGCCTTTACCCTGGTCTTAGCTGCAGTAACCGGCATAATGGGGTATTATGCCACCGAAGTGATGTCCGAAAAAATACTGATGGCAGCGCAGCAGAAGCTGCAGTCTGACCTGGCTTTGGGGCGGCAGATTTTAGAAGAGAGATACCCGGGGGATTGGCAGATTATCGACGGACAGTTATATAAAGGGCCGGTATTGATGGAAGGCAATTATGAAGTGGTCGACCGCATCGGCAATCTGACCGGAGACACCTGCACCATCTTCCGGGGAGATACCAGGGTATCCACCAATGTGATGAAAGACGGGCAGAGAGCCGTCAATACCAAGATATCCGAAGAAGTGGGACAGGTGGTCTTGATTCAGGGACAGCCCTATGTGGGCCGTGCCGAAGTAGTCGGGGTATGGAACGAAGCCGCTTACGAGCCCATTAAGGATCCCTCCGGCAATGCCATCGGCATCTGGTATGTAGGGGTTCCGGCCACACCGTACGAGGAGGCCGTCGGCCATTTCCGCCTGGCCATGGTAACTTACTCGGGCATCGGGATTTTCCTGGGTTTTCTGGCCGCATTCCTGGTGGCCTATACGGTCTATATGCCTTTGCGCAGAATCAGCGCATCGGTGGATAAAGCCAGTCAGGGTGATTTAACCCAGCGCATTCCCGCCAATGCCAATGACGAACCCGGCAAACTGGCGGCTATGTTCAACACCATGCTGGAAAAAATGGCCGACCTGATCGGTAAAACCGGCCGGCTGATCAACAATGTCAGCAAATCCAGCGCGCAGGTGGGGCAGCTCTCTGAAACCAGCGCCGCTCTAATGAGCAATCTGGGCAGTCAGGCTGAAACCCTGATGCGCTCCGCCGCAGAGCAGGCCCAATTATCCCATCATTCGCGCAACACCATCGGCGAGATGGCGGTAGGCATTT
>DHBS01000018.1:26570-26858 GCA_002398825.1 Syntrophomonas sp. UBA4922
GGCGAGATGGCGGTAGGCATTCAACAGGTGGCCGCCAGCGCGCAGGAGGTGGCCAGCTCAGTAGCGGCTGCCAGCAAAAAGGCTGAAGAAGGGGAGCGCCAGATTGAGCAGGCCGTCAAGCAGATCGAAATCATCAGCAACAACACCGATTATACCGCCTCCATAGTAGAGGCCTTAGGAGAGAAATCGCTGGAGATCGGGCAGATTGTGGACTTGATCACCAACATCGCCAGCCAGACCAATCTCCTGGCACTGAATGCCGCCATTGAAGCCGCCCGGGCCGGAGAA
>DHBS01000018.1:27066-46227 GCA_002398825.1 Syntrophomonas sp. UBA4922
GCATCGCCCAGCTCATCCGGGAGATTCAAAATGAATCGGATAAAGCGGTGGGAGCCATGCAGGAAGGCACCAAAGAAGTGGCCAAAGGCACCGAAGTGATCTCCCGGGCCGGGGATGCCTTCCACTACATCATCGCGGCTGTCAATCAGGTCAAATCCCAGATTGAAGAGGTATCCAGCGCCGGCCAGCAGATGGCGGCGGGTGCAGATATAGCCATAAAATCAGTTGACAACACTGCCGAAGCAGCCCAGAACAACGCCCAGATCGTGCAGGGGATGTCTGAGCTGGCCGGCAAGCAGATGGAAGAGATCAACCAGTTCAACCAATCTGTCAACGCCTTGAACCGCATGGTAGCCGACCTGCAAAGTGCCATAGCCTATTTTAAGGCGTAAGAAACACCCGGCTGCGTTTAATACCGACTATCAGGAGGCTTTCCTTTACAGGATGGCCTCTTGTGATTAAGAGGCCTTTATATGAACTCTCGACTCATAATAGAACCTGCCCGCTTTCAAGGCCAGCCGGGCTTCGAACTCCGCATCCGCGATTCGCGGATTACGGTGCAGGAATTCCTGGATGAGCTGAATCAGTCCTATCTGAAAATGGATTGGCCCCGTTTGTGGCCCCAAAACCGGGTCGGCTGTGAAGGATGTGACCTGTGCTGCCAGGAGCCTTTACCGGTGACCTCCGTCGATGTGATGCAAATCCGCGAAGCACTGGGCATAGATCAACTCGAGGTCTTTCGCTACCTGTGGGTGGAACTGCAAGGACCTGCGGTTGACATCACGCTGCGCCGCCGCGGGGCAAAATGCATCTTTCTCAATTCCCGGGGCAAATGCCGCATCTATGCCCGGCGCCCCTTTGCCTGCCAGACCTATCTGTGCTGCCAGACCAGCCCCAATTTTGAGAACCTGCGCAGTCAGATCATCAATAGCGGCATGGACGAGCTGGTACGCTGCAGCCTGGCGGCCTATAATAAGGCGGGGAGGCCTTTTCCGGTAAACCGCAGTCAAAACCCGAAACTAAACCCGCACCACTGGCCCAAGGGGTATTTTACCGGCAAAACCAGCTATCAACAGCTGAGGCTGGCCCGGGTACTGTCTTTCGATTTATGGCGCAAGATGCTACTATTAAAGTAATTAAAAGGGTAGGGGGGACTAACCATGGATACGATTTCAGCTCGTTGTCTGATGTGCAGCAAAACCTACACTGTGGACGAATCCCACAAAGACTATAAAAAGCTGGTGGCTCAGGAAAAACCAGTAGCCACCTTTATCTGTGACCTGTGCAACTACCGGGTGCAGCATGAGTCCGAGGAAAAGCACAAACCCAAAAAACCCATGTAAGAGAGATAAGCAATGCAGAAAATCTTTATTCCCGTAGATAATGACCAGTCTATAGCCGCCCTGATCTTCGCCCCGGAGTCCGGACCCCGGGGCGCTGTGGCGGTCTGCCATGGTTTCCGGGGGGCCAAAGAGAACAGCGGAAAAATCTGCGCTTTTGCCGGAAAATTGACGGCCCGGGGATTGATGGTGATCGCTTTCGATTTCCGGGGCAGCGGGGAGAGCAGCGGGGAATTCAGTGCAATAACACTTTCGCAGCAAGTTGAAGATCTGAAGCAGGTTTGCGCTTACATCAACAGCCGCTACCAGCTCTCTTTCGTTCTGCTGGGAAGAAGTTTCGGGGGCGCTACGGTAATCGCTGCCGCTCCACATGTGCCCGAAGCCTCCGGTTATGTGCTATGGTCGGCCCCATTCGATTTACCGCGTTCCTTCGCCAGATTGCTGGGTGATGATTACCAACGCCTTTTGAACGGAGCCAGTGTGATATGCAGCGACCTGGAGAGCTGTTTTGAGTTAAGGCCGGACCTGGTCTTGGATTTTAAGCGCCACGACATGGCAGGAAGCCTGATGGCGATGCGGGACAAGCCGGTTCTGGTCGTGCATGGCCGGGAAGATGAGGCGGTTGGGATCGAAAACGCCCAGGAGATAGCGACCTATCTGCCCGAGGCGGTACTGCACCTGGTGGCGGGTGCTGATCATCGTTTCACCGGGATGGTGGAACAGCGTGAAGCCATCACCCTGGATTGGATTGATGAGCACTTCGGGGAGAACCGCCTTTAAATCCCTATCAGCAAAAAAGGGAGTGATACAGGATGAGCTGGCAGGAGGGCTTGTGGAGATTTGTCTGCGGGGGCCTTCTGGTTCTTGCGGTGAGCTGGATAAGCAAGGGAAAAAACCCTTATTTCGCCGGACTGGCGGTATTATTTCCCGTGGTAACGGTGGTGGGATACTATTTCCTGTCACAGTCCATTTCTCCGGCCGCCATGCAGCGCACCGTGGTTTTAAGCCTTATGGCTCTGCCTGCGGTAGCTGCTTTCTTAATCACCTGTTATTATCTCGTCGGCCGAATGGGCATCGGCTGGACCCTTTTGTCCGGAATGGCCGCCTGGTTGATCGCCGCCGCCCTTATCCTGCAAGTATATCAGCGCTTTCCATGAACCGTCTGGCGCGCAGTAAACATAGGTTTGCCCTAGTCATTCATGACTCGATAGCGGTTTTTTGTGCCCAAAAAGCGGTTATTCGTTCCAAACCCCTTCACCAAAACGGCCTTGCTGGGTATAATCATATAAAGTTGCTACTTACAAGTTACTACCGCTTTCGACAGAGAATCTTTCTCTGTCATTTCTTTTTCCAATAAAAGGCACCGGGTGGGGCCGTCTAAGCTTCTGCAATTCCGTTTCCAGCCCTTTTACCTGCGGCGTTCTAATATTAATGTAGGGCAAGTTCACCCATGTCATAGGATGGATAGCGTAAATCCAGGACGCCGAAACCACCTGCTTGATTGCGATATATCTCCACTACCTGCTCAACCGATACAAAATGGAATCTGGCCCGTGGTTCACCCCATACTATTCCTCCCGGGGCTATACCCGCTGATAAATATCCGGGGCCACTTCCGCCACCAGTCCATGCCGCATGGAGAAGTCCAGGTGGTGGCGCAGGGTAGTGCGCTCCCAGTCGACCTCGTATTCCGCACGGGGTTCGGGATAGACCAGGCAATAGGGAAGCAGTGCTTCCAGAGAGTGCGGAACCCTGAGTATCTCCACCAAGCGCTCCTGGCGTTTCAGAACCACTCCGATAAAGGCATCCAGATGCCGTTTGAGGTTCTCGTCCTGGATGCGGCGATGTGAAGGCACGATAATTCTGGGGCCGATCTCTTTTATTCTCTGCACGGAATAAATCAGATCATCGATGTCTGCGGTATTGCTCCCCAGCCAGGGGCCGGTATTTACCAGATCGATGTCGCCGCTCATCAACAGCCCTTCTTTTTCAACGTAAAAACCGTGATGGCCTACAGTATGGCCGGGAAGATGCAGGGCGGTCACCTTTAAAGACCCAGATTCCCAGCTGTCTAAATCTGTAAAAGTGCCTGACAGCGGCTGGTGTCTGAATTCGTCCATAATGGGAACATCCCCAAAAGCCGGAGTGCTGTTGGAAAAACCCACGATCTTGGCCAGCCGCAAGACATCGCTCCAAAGGCGGAAGCGGTTATGCTCCATAAAGGCCTGGTAATCATGGTAGAAAGGTTCTTCCTGCGAGCCTATCATGATATCTGCCCGGGGAAATAATATGGTGCTGTGCGTATGGTCGATATGGCTGTGGGTGATCAAGACGCGGCTCACTTCCCGGGGCTTTATATCGGCCAGCGCTATACTGCCGGCACCGGTGTCTACCAATATCGGAGCATCCCCATTGATGTAAAGACAATTGCCGTAAGGATAGCGGGGCTTGACCGGAGGGGACACCATCCAGATGTCTTTGGTAATCTTCTGCAACATGATTGATCACCGCCAGTAAAAACTGACTATTATTCTACCACAAGTGGGCCCGAAGCGGTTGCAGGGAAGGAATGACGACCCGGCCAGACCTATATTTCCGGCCTTGTGAAAATAGGACCAAAAGAAAAGAGGCCATCCTCAAGAGGACAGCCTCCACAGTACGCTTTTAATAATTTTCACACCACTGTTCGTAATGAGCCTGGGGATGATCGCAGGCCGGGCACACCTGGGGCGCCTCGGGGCCTTCATAAACATAACCGCAGTTGCGGCATTTCCACTTGATGGCAGAGGGCCGCTTAAACACCGTGCTCTGCTTTACGTTCTGATACAGCTTCAAATAGCGCCTCTCGTGGTACACTTCCACAGAAGCGATGGCTTTGAATATATCAGCTATCTCATCAAATCCCTCTTCACGGGCGATGCGCTCGAATTCGGGATACATCTGACTGTGTTCATAGTGCTCTCCTTCGGCCGCATCCACCAGGTTTTCCGGTGTCTTGGGGATAGAGCCGCCCATCAGTATCTTGAAGAACCGTTTGGCATGCTCCTTTTCATTGAGCGCGGATTCGGTGAAGTACTCGGCAATCTGTTCATAACCGTCTTTCTTAGCCTGACTGGCATAATAGTCGTATTTGTTGCGTGCCTGAGATTCGCCGGCAAAAGCAGTCCACAGGTTCTGTTCGGTTTTTGAACCTTTCAATTCCATAAACAAGCCCTCCCTCACATTTATTTGCATCATTGAGACTATACATAGAATAACAGATTTTACGGTCTGATATAAACCGTAATTATTCCAATTCCGCGCTAAATGGAACATAAGTAGGAATAAAGCCATCGAACAGCGAAAGACTTACCTAAATATTGGCCTTCCACAGCCTGATCCCGCTTAAACGGCCTTGAAAGGAATGATTCATCTGCAAAAAAGAACCTGTGTGGTCAGAAGTATCGAAGAAACCCGAGTGTGCAGCCTGGAGTACCCCTTGTCAGCCGTGGGGGCCGAAAGCATCCAGGATTTTATAGTGATAAGCCCGGACTTGTGTCATGTCGCCTATATCGCCCAGCTGCAGCGTTCGCAAATGGTGGTTTTGGACGGAAACCCTCAGCTGGAATTTGACGAGATTATCAAGGGCAGCCTGGTATTCAGTCCGGACAGCAAGCGCCTGGCTTACGTGGGCAGCAAAAACGGGCAGCAGATGGCGGTCATCGACGGCAAAGCCAAAAAAGGCTATGAGGGCATATTATCCGACAGCCTGGTATTTACCCCCGACAGCAGGCGGCTGGCTTATTCCGCTCAGAACGAGGGCCAACAGATGGTTATAATAGATGGCCGCAGCCGCAGAAAATATCAGGGCATTCTCGCTGCCAGCCTGCAGTTTTCACCGGATGGAAAGCACCACGCCTATGCAGCCTGCAAAAATGGTTCGTGGCTGGTAGTTGAGGATGGCAAGGAACACCAGGCTTATCAAGGCATTTCTGTGGGAACCCTGAGCTTCAGTCCTGACAGCAGCCGGCTGGCTTATGCGGCCAAAAAGGACTACCGCTGGATAGTGGTTTGCGATGGCCGGGAAGGAGAACCCTATAGCGCCGTGGGAGGAGGCTCCCTGATCTTCAGTTCCGACAGCCGGCATCTGGCCTACGCGGTCTTGATCGGCAACCAGCCCGCAACGGTTGAAGGCAAATATACCACTTCTAAAAACAGTAAACAATTGGTCGTTGCCGATGGCATTGAAGGAAAGCAGTATGACGCCGTGGGAGGGGATAGCCTGATCTACAGCGCTGATGGCAGTATACTGGCATATGCGGCCATGCAGGCACAGAAAGTCCTGGTGGTAAGCAACGGCGAAGAAGGGCCGCGTTTTGACGGCATTGGCAAGGCCACCCTGGTATTCAGCCCGGAGGGGCGTCATATGGCTTATATAGTGCGTGAAAAGCAGCGCTGGTGTGCAGTTGTAGACGGGATACAGGGCAAGTTTTATGATACCTTCCTGGAAGGAGGGGTGGTATTCAGCCCGGATGGACAGCACTGGGCCTATGCGGTGCAGAATGAAGGCAAGGCATTCGTGGTCAGGGATGGTGAGGAAGGCAATTATTACGATGCCGTGGTCGGCGACAGCCTGGCCTTTAGCCCCGATTCCCAGCACCTGGTGTACACAGCCCAAAACGGAGATCAACAGTTCGTGGTTTTCGACGCAGATGAAGGCCAGGACTATAACCTCCTGTATACCACACAGGAGCGGGGGATTGTATTTCTATCCAACGACCGCATCCAGTATCTGACCTTGATGCCCAGCGGGGAGTTCCGCCTGGTTCAGGAAGAGGTGCTGGTTTATTAAAATACCGAAATATTCGTAGTGATAATAACCCGCCATGGGATATAATATTATTTAAGGAGAGGAGGGATAATCGATGGTCGAAAATACACGGATCGTTTTAAAACCGGAAATGAGTGCCAATTATGAAGGCGAGATCAAGGATGGCAAGCCAAGCGGTCAAGGGACTGCTTATTATCGCAACGGCGGCAAGTATGTAGGTGAGTGGAAAGACGGCCTGCGCCACGGCTATGGCAAAGAGTATTATCCCGATGGAAATCTGCGCTATGACGGAGAATGGGTCAATGGGGTGCGACATGGCATGGGCAAGGCTTATACCGATGATGGCTACATGATCTACCAGGGAGAATGGAAATACGGCAAACCCATTAACTATAAGTACAGCTGGATGATGCCTTAGCATTAAGAAGGGTACTTGACCGGGGCGGGTCGTAGCACTTTGCGGTGTTAATGACTCCGCTCCTTTTGTTTGGGGCAAACGGCGGCCGGGGTCTCTTGATGCGGGCGGCTATGTCGAGGATTACTCCTTTCGGGTTTTTTGGCAGGATGTTGAATAACCGCTTTTAAGCAGCAGGTGAATTCGAGCATGATGGGGAAAGATATGAAAATTTTGCGGGGCCTTAGCGATTATCCGGGAAGTGCGGCGGTGGTACTGGGGGCTCACATCAATGGCCTGGGCATCATCAGGAGCTTGGGCCGGGAGGGCATCCCGCTGATAGCTATTGATCGTCAGGCCATGATGGGGCAGTACTCCCGGTTCAGCACCCGGCATATAGTTTTGGAGGACAACCATCCCCGGGAATTCCTGGAAAGCCTGTGCCGATTGGGAAGCGGACTCGGCCATAAAGCCGTCTTGTATATCACCGATGACAGGTATTTCCGGGTATGCGCCGCGGCAGCGGAAATGCTGGCCGAGCATTTTTATCTTCCTTTCAATACCCGGATGGGGGAAGCCGCTATAGACAAAGCCTATCAATACAGGATCTGCCGGGAAAACCTCATTTCCTGCCCGCTCACTTTCATCGTCACCACAGGTCTTGATGTGGAGAATCTGCTTAAGCAGCGCAATGAGCTGCCTTATCCCCTGATTATCAAGCCGGGCGATCAATCCTGCTCTCTGTCCTTTTCAGCGGGAAAGCGTTTGTACGAGGTGGAAAACCAGCACAAACTTCTGGAGTTGGCCCCTTTGATAGAGAAAAACCTGCCTCTGCTGGTATGTGAGGTAATACCGGGCGAGCCCCGGGCATTATGGGCCTACAATGCCTACTGCCATCAGCCCGGGGAGGTTGTGGCAGGCTGGACCGCTCAGAAGCTCAGCCAGCGCCCCTACCGGCACGGCAGCTTCACCATTATGCGCAGCGTTCATAACCCCGAAGTGGCCGAAGCGGGGAAAGCCGCCTTGCGGGCCCTGCAAATCCAAGGGCCGGCCGAGGTGGAGTTCAAATGGAATCGGCAGCGGGGGTGTTTTCAATATATAGAGACCAACCCCCGGCACATACAGTACAATGGTCTGGGAAGGCTGGCCGGTGTCGACCTGGTCTTGGCCCATTATTATGCGGCTGTGGGCGATGAGGATAAACTCCGCAAATGGGCGGGTATGCAGCAATCCGGAGAGGCCTTCATGGTTCTGGCCGGACAGGAAATGGCCAATGTGGTGCAGCTGCCCGGGCGCATGCAGCGCAGCAAACAGCTGTTCAGCTGTATTTTTAAACCGCGGCGCATGTGGGCTATTCATGATTGGGAAGATCTGGGGCCTTCGCTGTATTATCTGCAATATCTTTTGAAAAAGGGCTGGAGAAAAAATACCGGGCAGGGTTGATTAAAGGAAGCGCCCACCGGGCGTTAAAACGTATGGCCGGGTTTATTATCAGCGGCCCCATCCACCGACAAGGGCGCCGGGAGGCAAGACCCGCTATAGCTTTTGTATGGCCGCTGCCCGAAGTCGGGCGACAGAACCTCAATACCTCAAGGAGGGCTTAGTTTGCAGATTGCACTACACCCGGTTCTCAAGCAAAACCGTGAAAGTATTGCCGTTGTGGTAGGATCCCATGTTACCGGCCTGGGAATCATCCGAAACCTGGCGCGGGGCGATGTGCCCGTCCTGCTTCTGGATTATGAGGCCAATCCCGGGGCTTATTCACGCCATGTCACTCAGGCCTTGATTTTCGATTACCGCCGGGACTGGGAGCAATTTGTTCCACTGTTATGCGCTATCGGGCGCCAGCTCCCCCAAAAAGCGGTCTTATACCTGACCGACGAGCGCTACTGCCTGCTCTGCGCCCGGGCCTGGCAAGAGCTCAGCCAATACTACCATCTGCCTTTCAACCCGGAAACTATCATGGAAAATGTCAGCAAGGCCAGACAGCTGGAGCTTTGCCGGAGTCACGACATACCTATTCCCTGGGTTTTCAATATAAAAAGCCGGCAGGATTTGGAGAACCTGTCAGACCAGGCTCATGACCTGCCTTACCCTCTGATTATCCGCCCCTTTGACAAATCCGAGTATTTTGATACAGTAGATCCCTTTCGCATCCTGCACCTCTACAACCGTCAGGATTTATCAGACCATCAGACCGTACTGGAGCGTGAACTATCGCATGGCCTGGTGGTTGCGGAATATATACCGGGAGGCCCCCGGGAAAACTGGGGGATGAATGCTTACTGCGACGAAAATTATCAAGTGGTAGCCGCTTATACCCGCACCAAGATAAGCCAGTATCCGTTTCGGGGCGGCACCGCCACCATTATGGAAGCCCCCTTTAACCAGAGGGTATTTGAGCTGGGAGAAAAGATCTGCCAGGCACTGGAAATCATCGGACCGGCTGCCATAGAAGTGAAATACGACCGTCGCGATGATCAATATAAATATGTGGAGACCAATTTCCGCTATCCGCGCAGCGGCTCAATGTCACTGCAGGCCGGGGTTTTGGTGCCCTTGATCCACTATTATCACATCACCGGGCAGCACGACCGGCTTAAAGGGCTCAGGAAAGTGCAGCAGGAAGATTCCGGTTACTATATCGAGGCCCTGTGGGAGTGGATGAATGTGGTGGAGAACCGCCCCCGGGGCGAACATCTCTTAAGGGTTCTGAAAACGTACCTGGTACCTAAACGTACCTGGGCGGTATGGGATTGGCAGGATCCCCGGCCGGGAATGGTATATGGGTGGTGCCTGGCGGGCAAAGCCCTGCATCGCCTGAAATCCAGGTTTTAATGCGATGAGAGCCTATGCCTCGTCAAGCGGCTGCCAATGTGCCGCGCAACCAGCAGGCGTTAAAGCCAATTAGGATCTGGCTGCAAACTGCGGATAAAAACGGGGACGAGTCTGCATCATATAAGTGAGGAAAAACCATGCGCGAATGCTGGCAATCGCGGCCTGATTATTCCATAATGTGATTAGCTGAGGCCAACGCCCGGCCAGGATGACCCGGAGCAACCGCTCTGACAAGTCCGTCAAGCCAATAGCTGGCCGATCATTCTAAACCAAGACTGATAGGCAAAAAACATTTTCGCGACAGAAAGGAGAATTTTAATGGACAATCTGGAAAAGGTCTGGCAGGCTTTTGAAAAGGCGGGGGAGCCGCTGAATTCCAAAGCCGTAGTCGACGTCACCGGGCTGGACAAAAAAGAAGTGGATAAGCTCATCAAAAAACTGAAAGACACCGGCAAATTGGAATCCCCCAAGCGCTGCTTCTATCAGCCCAAAGCCTAAATGGCGTACGGGAGGACGTTTCCCGATACCATCAAAAAACTGCGCCGGCTGAAGCCGGCGCAGTTTGTGGCAGGTAAACTAGATTTTTGAGGCAACGGGTCAGTATAACTAAACGCCGTCGCTAGTCTGGGTAGGGTTCATGGGGCAGCCTTTGCCTCCGCGTCCCAGGCCTTTGCCCTGAGAATCATGAGCCGGGCAGATCTGATCAGCTTGCTCCTGGGTCAAGGTGCCGTTGTTGATCAGCTCCTGCAGAGGGTTCTGTTTTTGCGCTAAGTTAGCCTTCATATAAGCTAAGCGTTCCTCTTTGCTCATGTTTTTGATTTTCTCAAATTCAGCCTGGCGCTGCTGCCAATTAGCCTGCAAGGCTGCCAGGGCGGCATCAGCCTGAGCCTGGGTTATGGCGCCTTGTTTGACAAGTTCCGCCAACCGAGTCTGCAGGGCGGCTTCCCGGCTTTGCTGCTTTTGGGCCCCCAATGCATCTCCAATGGCCTGAGCCTGTTCCTGAGTGATTACCTTATCGGCAACCGCTTTATCCAGGAAACCCTGTCTTGCGGGCTGCTCGTTGCGCAGGGCCTGTCTTTGTTCCGGAGTCAGGTTTTTCATCTGCTCTCTCTGGGCCTGGCGCTGTTCAGCCTGGGTTTTCAGATAGGCGGCTAAGCCATCGGCCTGTTCCCGGGTGAGGACATTGTCGGCCACCAGTTTGTCCAGGACGGTTTGTAAAGCCGCACTCCGCGCAGCCGGATCCGCCTTCACTGTCATTTTCCCGCCTCGACAGGCCGCAAACGGTCCGGACTGAGTATCCGCCGCATCGCTGCCGGCTGCCAGAGCCAATCCGCCCGAGGCCATCAGGAAAATGCCGACAAGTGCAGCTGCCAGCCATCGGTTAAAGCGTTTCTTTTCTTCCATTCCATCCTTCCTTTCCTTAAAAATTGATCATTTTCAAAATGATCACTTGTAGTATATCCGGCTCAGGTGAACAAAAGGTGAACAACAGGTGAAAATTATTTGGCAGGCCTAACACTATTTAGCGGCAGAAGTTTTTGAAATTTAAGCCTGAATAGGCTATAAAATAGGGAAGAGGGCTGTTCACCGAATGTTCACAACCCGATACTACAATAATAATGATGGATGGTCTTAATCATTTGCCAATAGCATTGAAGGGATAATTTTCATGAAAAAAATCCTTATCGCTGACGATGAAACCCGTATCCGCCGCTTGGTGGCCGATTTTCTGCGCAAGGAAGGCTTTGCTCCCCTGGAAGCGGGCGACGGCCGGGAGGCTCTGGAAATTGTCGAAACCCACTGCGATCTGGCCCTGGCTATACTGGACGTGATGATGCCGGAATGCGACGGCTGGACAGTATGCCGCGAAATTCGCAAAGCATCCCATTTGCCGGTGATCATGCTCACCGCCCGCAGCCAGGAATCGGACGAATTGTTCGGATTTGAGCTGGGGGCTGACGAATATATCACCAAGCCTTTCAGCCCGCAGGTTCTGGTGGCCCGCGTGCAGGCCCTGCTGCGGCGCAGCGGGCGGCAGTCCCAAAAAGCCCTTGCCCTGAACGGCCTGGAGATCGATGAGGGCGCCCGTTTGGTAAAGGTTGAGGGGGAGCGTATCCATCTCAGCCCCAAAGAATATGAACTCCTGTTTTATTTGGCCTGCAACCAGGGCATAGCTCTGAGCCGCGATCAAATCCTCAATGCGGTCTGGGATTACAATTTCTTCGGCGATGTGCGCACCGTTGACACCCACATCAAGAAACTGCGTTTGAAACTGGGCGACAAAGGGGACTGCATTCAGACCGTGCGCGGCCTGGGCTACCGCTTCGAGGTTAAACCATGAAAAATTCCATCCAATCCAAACTATTTATCGGACTGGGATTGGTGATCCTGTTCTTTGTGCTGTTCTCCATATTTTTAAACAACAATTATCTGGAAAAGTACTATTTGAATCAGAAGCTGAGTTTGCTGGATTCCACCGCCGGGCTTATCGATAAGCAATATAAAGGCCTTCCCGAAGATATCCTGCTGGCCCTGGAAGGGGCTGAAAACACCGCCAGTGTCAATGTCATCATCCTGGACAGCCGCCTGCAGGTCAAATACCTCTCCCTGTCCAGGCGCAATCCCACGCAGCGCAACGAACTCAGCCTGGCTACCATAGCGGAGCGCTACGATGAGCTGACCGAGTACGGCAGCTTCAACCTGATCACCCGCGACCTCCGCCTCAATGATGATTTTCTGAATCTGGTCTATCTCCTCAACAACCGGGACATTCTGGTCTTGAGCACCCCTCTGGCGGCTATTCAGGCCAATGCCGCGGTGGCCAACCGTTTTTTCCTGTACACCGGGGCGGTCACACTATTGCTGGGCAGCCTGGCGGCATTCCTGTTTGCCCGGCGCTTTACCCAGCCTATTCTGGAAATGAACCGCATCGCCCAGGACATGACCCGCCTCGACTTCAGCCGAAAGGTGGAGGTCAAGAGCCAGGATGAACTGGGGGAACTGGGGCACAGCCTCAATTCCCTGTCCGAGCAGCTCAACCGTTCCATATCAGAACTGCAGGGCGCCAACGCCCGCCTGCAGGAAGAGGTGGAGCGGGAGCGCCAGATAGACGAGATGCGCAAAGAATTCATCTCCAATGTCTCCCATGAGCTGAAAACCCCGATCTCCTTGATACAGGGCTATGCCGAGGGGCTAAAGCTGAATGTGGCCGAAGATGAAAACAGCAAGAATTTCTACTGTGAGGTGATCATGGATGAGGCCGTCAAGATGGATAAACTGGTGCGAGAGCTTTTGGAACTCTCCCAGATGGAATCGGGGGGGTTTAAATTGGAGAAAGCGGAGTTCGACCTGACCGGACTTCTGGAACTGGTAATGGCCAAATACGAACCGCGCCTGGCGGAAATGGGAATCAAGGCCAGTCTGGAATGGGCCCCAACCCTTAAGGTCAATGCCGATATGACTCGCACCGAACAGGTTCTGGTGAATTATATCAACAATGCCTTAAACCACATCAACGGGGAAAAACAACTGCGGATCGGAGTTGTGCCCAGAGGGGACAAATACCGGGTTACGGTTTTCAATTCAGGTCCTGATATACCCGAGGAGGCTCTTCCCAAGCTGTTCACCAGCTTCTATAAAGTGGATAAAGCCCGCACCCGCGCCTATGGCGGCACCGGCCTGGGACTGGCGGTGGTCAGGGCTATTCAAGAACTCGACCACAATCTCTACGGGGTGGAAAACCAGCCCGGCGGAGTGCAATTCTGGTTCGAACTTGATCCCGCCTAAAGAAACGGCCCCATATCCTGCCATGATTGCCATTCGCTACCCGCGGCAGTTCAAATCGGTATATAATATACATAATATGGATTTGAACGGAGTAGCCAGGCAATTTCCTGTAACCTCCACAATAGTCCAGGAAGGGTGTGGAAGATTTGGCGGTTAAAACACGAACTACGGCCCTGGCCCAGAAAGCCTCACAAGCGCGGGAATTCATCAGTACTCATCCCGGCTCTACGCCGCAAGAGGTCATGGCGGCGGTGAAAATTCATTCTGAAGCCAGTCTGTACCGTCTCTTGCTGGGACTGTCGGGTGACAGCGAGATCTGCCGGGAGGGCGTTTTTTGCGTAAGCCAAGGCGGCCAAAATATCACCATCGACGACATCGAGGATTTCCTGGAAAATGACGGTACTCCCGCGGGCCGGCCGCCATTGGCTGAAAGACTTCTCTACATCTACCATTACCTGGAACAGGCCAGCCGGGACGGGGGCATCCGCTTTGAAACCCTGTGCAAACACTACCGGGAACTTCTGGAGCAGTATTCCCCGGACTTGCCCAAAGACGCCTCTATAAAGCGTTCCCTGCAGAGGGATTTGAGCCGTTTGGAATCATTCGGCATCGCTATCGATCGCCCTTCGGCCGGCAGCCGAAACAAGGCTTACCGCCTTCGCCAGGAATACCTTCCCAAAGTGAGCCTGGAGAGCGCCGCCGCGCTCTATGTGTCCACCTTGCTGCACCGCAATACCCTCTTAGACGATGCGGTAAACTCGGTCAGGATCAACATGGAAAGCGGTTTCTTCAAAGGCATGCCGGAACGGGCCAAACTTTTGAAAGAACGCCTTTATATACTGGGGGACACCCTCAGCCACCCCGAGCAGTTCGGCCAGATTCTGGGCCGGCTGATCAGAGCGGTCAGCGAGTCCTATCGGGTCAAAGTGGAATATGTCAACAATTCCGGGAAAACATCGTCCCGCCTCCTGGAACCCCTGGGGCTGGTGTCTAAACGCAATGTGTGGTATGTGATCGCCAGGCAGGGCAATAAAGCGGAGATCAAAACATTTCGAGTCGATCAGATCCAGCGTCTCACCGGACATGAAAGTGATAAATTCCACTACCCTCAAGATTTCTCGCTGCAGGCTCATATCGGCTCCAGCTGGGGGGTATTCTGCAATGACCCGGTGCAGCGGGTGCGCCTCCGCTTCTCCCCGGAAGTGGCCTCCCGGGTCAAGAAGCTCCGCTACCACCCCAGCCAGGCGATTGTGGAGGAATCAAAAGACGGTTCGGTCGTGGTGCAGTTTGAGGCCTGCGGCCTGATCGAAATGCAGAGCTGGATAATGCAGTGGGGAGATCGGGTGGAGGTTCTGGAACCGGCCCCGCTGAGGAAAAGAGTTCTGGCTCAAGCCCAGCGTATAGCGGAATTATACAGTAAGTGAAACACTGGCTCTGGAATCAGCACTTCTCTGAAGTGTGATACTATCAATAGACCTGTTTACCTGTACCATGAACTTACCGGATTGGTGACAATACCATGTCCGGATTACGGGTTATTACCAGTCTGGAGTATGTTTTGAATAACGCCAGAGGTGCGGAAGCAGGCAACAACATAAAAGGAGGCTCTTTGGTTGGAAGAACAGCATTATGATTTTTACCAATCCATCCGCAACAAGATCCACTCCTGGATGCAGACTGAGGAGGGAAAGAACAACCGCTGGGCTGATTACATCCTGGCGGTACCCGACCTTTTCCACCTCCTGGTCAAACTGGCTCTGGATCCGGAAGTTCCCGACAAACACAAGGCCAAGCTGGGACTGGGCCTGGCCTATTTCATCAGCCCTATCGACCTTCTGCCCGAAGCTCTTTTGGGCCCTTTAGGACTGGCGGACGACCTGGTGGTAGCAGCCTATATTTTGAACAACATGCTCAACGAGACCGACCCGGAGCTGGTTAAGAAGCACTGGGCCGGGGATCAGGATGTTCTCAGGCTGGTGCAGCAGATCATCGACTCGGCCGATGAAATGATCGGCAGCCGGCTGATAAACAAAATAAGAGCCATGTTCCAACAATAATACTCGATATTCGTTAAAACCTGCAGAAAAGGGGAGAGGGCGTGAAGGCTGTTGCTGAGTGCAGTGCGCCCATAAGCATAATATAAAAAACCGGACGCGGGAACAGACACCAGGCAGTGATGCCAGAGCGGCACACTGCAGTGACAGTCGATATGAGGCAAATAGTGCAACAGGCAGGGCCGATCCTTTGACCGGCCCTCTATTTTAAAATTCAACTCAAATATCTTATTTAAAACTCAGGCAGGTTATCCAGATTGTTGGCCTCAGTCCCGTCAGGTTCGCTGCGGATAAATTGCATGCCGCTGTCCCGGTCCACCACATCGATATTCTTGATCTGCCCCTTTTTCCCCATCGCCACGGTCTGCTGAAAATCCAGCTCCCGTCCGTCCGACAATTTAAACCTGTTCAATCGTCCCTGTTCATCATGCCTTACTTCCACGATCTCAAGCTGTTCCATGATAAACACCTCCTTGTATTAGCTTGAAGCAAAAAGCAAAAATTATTAGTGCAAATTTATCAAATTAAGGCGATGCTTTAATAATCGCGCTTGAGGCCGACCGGCCCGGACTCCTGCCTATTGAGCCCAAGGAAATGGCCAACTCCGGTTGATGCCGCAACGCCTCTCCCCTTATTTACGTAAAGATTGCATAAAAAAGATGCAATCGAGGGTTAATCCGCTCAGAACGGAGAAAATAAAACCGTGCCCGGGGTTTCAAAGCATTTAACAGCGGCCCCGTTATCGACCCACAACGACCACTAGAACAGGTCGGAATAGCAGATTTATAAGGAGGCGACCAGAGAGATGTTAGCTGTTGGCAAACCGGCGCCTGATTTTACGGCACCCGCCTATCATCAGGGCAAGATCAAGAAAATCAGCCTTTCCGATTTGAAAGGCAAATGGGTTTCACTGTGGTTCTATCCCGCTGATTTCACCTTCGTCTGAGCCACAGAGCTTTCAGCAGTTGCTGAAAAGTATCCCGAGTTCCAGGCACTGGGCGTTGAAGTACTGTCCTGCAGCGTAGACAGTGTTTTTGCCCATAAGATGTGGAACGACCACGAACTGTCCAAGATGATAAATGGCGACATACCCTATCCCATGCTCTCCGACCAGGATGGCAGCATAGGCAGGAACTACGGCATTTATGAGCCGGCCAAAGGGGTGGATAGCAGGGCTGGCTTCATCATCGATCCTGACGGCAATATTCAGGGGTTTGAAGCGCTCATTCCGGCGGTGGGCAGGAATGTCAGCGAGAACCTGCGGCAGATTCAGGCCTTTCAATTGGTGCGCCAATCGGGGGGCAAGGAGACCGCTCCGGCCGGCTGGAGGCCGGGCAAACAGACCCTCAAGCCCGGGACAGAACTGGTCGGCAATGTGTGGAGGATATGGCAGGTGAGTGAGGCTTTCACCGATGTTCCAATCAACCCGAGCGGACCCATGCAATAATCTGCAACTGAATATAGCGCAGTTTCAAATCCCCATCACGGCCGAAAGACCGGATGGGGATTTGCATATATATGAACTGTGAACTGTCAAACCGTGTGCCTGGTTCTTCTCTTCGCCGCCAGGAGCACAGTCAACACTATCAACAGCATGGCTCCCCCGATGATGTAAAACTCTTGCGCAGAAATGCCCTGCACCCGTCCGGGAAAACCCTGGCCAGCTTCTCCGCCCGGCCCGGGCCTCTGACCGGCCTCTGCGTCCTGCTGTCCCAGGCCCATAGCGGGGTCGCGCTGTCTCATCCCTTCGGGAGGCTGTGGCCTTTCCCCGGCAGTCCGTTGTCTTCCGGCATTACCGGCATCCTGCGGCCCGGACTTCATGCCGCCGCTCTGGCTCTGAGTGTCTCCCGCAGCGGGCAGTTGGCCGCTGAGCTGCTGGTTGACATTGTCGATGCGTTCCGCGATGAATCGCATCAAACCGATGCTGTTGCCGCCTTGCGTCATTCCATCCATTGCTTTGCGGTTCATCCCGGCCGCCTCATTCTGCGCGGCCGGAGCAGCCTGGTTGGCGTCCGCCGATTCTTGTGCTTCAGCTGACTTTACGGCCGGCGCTGTGCTTGCGGCTTCGCCTGCTGCTGCCCTGCCATCTGCGCCGGCCAATCCATCTGAAGCCCCACTCTCGACCCCGCCTGCTGTATTTGCTGCTCCTTGCGGGGCCGCACCAGCCGCTCCGCCGGGTGTTCGCATCTCTTCACCGGTATCCGCCGCCCCCTGGGCTAGGGCCTGTTCGAACTGCTCCATGGTGGTGAATTTGGTGGGGTCCTGTTCCAGATAAGGCCTGATCATGGCCGCCACCCTGGCGATCTCGGCCTCCATCTTTTCCGCCGCGAAAGGCCCTGCGATAAACTCCTCAATATACTGATGATAGCGTTGCATGTATTCCGGTATCTCCAGGAGTCTGCCCAACAAGGGCCTCTGCTCCAGAGTGGTGCCCGTGACCGGAGTATCGATATACAGCGAAGTCGTCCCCTGGGCGCCCGTTCCCATTCCAAAACCGCCGAAGGACATATTATAATCCCAGGGCAGGATGGAAAAGACCCCATTCTCTTCATAAAGGTAATAGTTGTGTTTGAGATTGCCCTGATAGCTGTCCATATTGACCAGGACCGTATTCACCGCAAAATAGCGCAGTATCTCATCCACATTCAAATATGCCTCCAGATCCTGTCCCTGGCTCAGAGCCCGGAGCATGGCAAGCAAGGCCTCATCAGCGCCGTTCTTTTTGTCGATTGCGGCCACAATGCCGCTGTAAGACGACATATCGTCATCAACATATACCAGGTCGCTGCCCGTACCTTCGGGCTTGTAGAGATTGCCCGCCGCGCTGCCATAATAGCGCTGCAAAAACGGTTCCTCGATGCCTTCCACCGCTAAATACAGCCCGATCGGCTGGCCGTTCACATAGACATTGGCGTAACTGTAGGCCGGGGTGGGGACCCCCATCTCCTCCATCAGGCCGTAAGAGAGATATTCCCGCATAAAAGAGGGATCGCTGAAAGAATTATTGAGGTTCAGTTTGGTCAGTCCAAACAGAGTCTGCCCGTCTATATACTGATCCAGGTCCACCTTGAAACTGAAGCGCTGCGAATCGCTGCGGGCCACCGAGCTGAGGCTGGAATTGCCTTTGACTCGGAAGCCGACGTGCGCCATTGTCTCGCCGTCAACCGTTATAGCCGCTTCCTTATATTCCTCCTCGGTCGGGTTCTCCATCATATCGGCGAAATCAGCCGCTTCCAGAGTGATGTATATATCCGTGACCCGGTCTGAGGCGAATAGCTTTTCCACATATTCCAGACTTGCATTCCGGGTCTGCACAGCCGCGGGAGAGCCGTCATCAGAACCTGGAGCCAGTCCGTAGCCGGCGGCCACAATGAGACCGATGCCTACCAACACCATAACCGCCAACAACCCGGTGAAATTTCTATCCATGCCAACACCCCCGCTGCAACTGGTACCGATCCCGGACTAGAAACAGGCCTCCCCGTTGCGACAGATACCGGTACCGGTTGGAGAACAAGCTCCTCTGACGCCAACAATGCCCATTCCGGCCTGATATACACTCCCGCCGGCCTTTACTTGGGCTATAGATTAAGCATCCCCGCCGGTTCGGATACAGACTTCTCTTGATCGGCACTCCGTCCCGGGGCTCACTAAACCGCCAGCTCGCCATTGTAGCTCACCATTACGATGTCATCCACCCCATTTATGGACGATAGCTCGTGCATGAAATCGGTGTTTTCATCCTTGAGGCGCGTTTCCACGGTCAGCTCGATGCCCCGCCCGCCGCGTACCGCCTTGGATTTAATATTCATGCGCTTGACGAACCGCCCCAGGCTGGACAGCAGTTCTTTTTCCGCTTCGGCATCGCGGCAGTTGACCACGAACATATAGGGGATCTCACGCACCGTCTTATTGGTGAAGATCAAGAGCATCACTCCC
>DHBS01000018.1:46374-52705 GCA_002398825.1 Syntrophomonas sp. UBA4922
CACTCCCACCACCAGGGAGCCGGCGATCCCCAGGAGAAACTGCCCCGCGCCGGTGACGATGCCGGCCGCGATAGCCCAGAAAACGTACACGATATCGACCGGGTCTTTGATGGGGGTCCTGAACCTGACAATGCTCAGGGCGCCGACCATGCCCAGGGAGAGAATGATGTTAGAGGTCACCGCCATGATGATCAGGGTGGTGATCATGGCCATGGCCACCAGGGAGACATTGAAATTGCGGGAATACATCACTCCGTTGAAGGTTTTCTTGTAGATGGTGTAGATGAAAAGCCCCAGGAGAAAGGAGATCAAGAGGCTGACCGCCACGTCCACCAGGGAGAAGCTGGTCACCGCCTGTTCGAGCACGTTATTCTTGAAAATGTCAGTGAAATTAAAGGTATTGCCGTCTGGCATGGTCTGTCCTCCGTTTCGTAAGTTATTAATCGAAGCGCCGGCAGATGGCGTATTTGGACAAGGCCGCCCGCTGCCGGCTGTTCAGCATCAAAAGGTCCGCTATGTGGGCAGGGAGAAACTCATCATATTTAATCTCCAGTATGGAAAGTCCCTCATCCGTCACCCCGGTCAGGGGCAAGGCAGAATTGAGGAAATCCACCGAGCTGAGCCCGGTCACCAGGTTGCTATCCAGGGTGACGCGCACCCTGCCCGGATCCCACTCATAGGCCTCGCGTTCATACTGCACTATGGTCCGGGGCTTAAACAGTCCCGTGGACATTTTACTGTACAGCCGGCGGCACACCATCTCCGGGCGATGCTTGAGGAAGGCGAAATCTCCCGCAAGGATGGCCGCGCATTCCTCCCGGATCAAAGGCGCCGCCTCCTTGTAGCCCAGGCCGTTGTTCTTTACCTTCAGTTCAAGCCTGATCACCGACGCTTCGCGGTCATAGGTGCGGATGCGGAACTTCTCGCGGTAGATGGCCCCCATAAATTTATCCATGAGGGCGTGATTATCGATGTCGTCAAAATACAAGCTCCTGACCACATAGCTGCCGTCCGGCCCGGCGAACCGGTCCCGCCTCATGACATGGGAAAGGCGACTGGATAAGAGCGCCTTATCGAAACTGTTGATGCCAATTTTCAACTCATGGCGGTATTTAGGCAAATGATTCACCACCTTCTCTGAGAAACCATCTGCCGCCGCACGCCCTGATCCCGGCACGGGGCTGTCTGAATCACCCGATGGCGAATTCCTTTCCGGGCGGTCTTCAATCTGTGTCGGGACTTCGTCACAGTGACTCGAGCAAAGGTTTCATAATTTTTCTGTTCCAATTGTATTCTGGGAAAGTGAACAAAAGGTGAACACTGGGTGAAATTATTGCTATATCGCCGTCGCAGGATGACAAAAATGGCGGTTGCTGATAAGTATTACTTAATATATTACTTAATATATTAAGTAATATATTAAAATAATAAATGTTATAATTATTACATCAACTACGGAGGTGATAAATAATGCCCACCATTAAACCGGTATCTGATCTCAGGAATTACAATGAGGTTCTGAGGGAATGTCGTGATGGAGAACCAGTTTTTCTAACCAAGAACGGACGAGGCAAATATGTCCTTATGGATATTCAAGATTATGAAAAACAACAGACTATTATTGAACTTCTTTCGAAGTTATCAGAAGCCGAAACTACCATTAAAAATGGCGAAGAGTGGCTGACCTTGAATGATCTTAAGAATCGCCTGGGGGTTTAATATGTGGTTAAAATCAGAATAAACCCGGTAGCGGGCACTGATCTACAAGAGATCAAGGACTTCCTTATGGGAAAAAACCCATCTGCAGCGGTTGAAACCGTACGGTTGATTATCTCAAAGATAGAAGCATTGACGGATTTCCCAGAGATGGGATCTCCGCTGGCGCCACGGATCAAGCAACCCAGCAGATATCGCTACGTAATATGTGAACAATATCTGATATTTTATATATTCGAAGATAACATCGTGTCAGTTCAGAGAGTACTACACGCTAAACGGAATATCGCTTCTTTGCTGCTAGACGGCCAGGAAGAGTCATAAAGTACGCTTCCCTTAAGCAGTATCCTTGTGATTGATTTTTCAGATCCTTCACATTTACCCGTGATGTTAGATGCCGCTTATCATTCTGAGCGCCAGTGAAGAATCTTCCCACGCAACCATGAGATCGCAGAAATACATGGAGGGCATAGAACTTCGTGCCGGGCAAATTGGGGTAATGGTTTACATCAATGGGATGTTCAAGCCTCGACGTTCTGGGTCACCCCCTCAGCCTGATACCGGTATGGAACAAACTGCTAAGAAGCTACGCCATGGAGGCTTTGGAGGCTGAAAAGGCCAAGCATCATGACCACAAGGTCGGAGACCGGCAGCCAGATTGGTTGCACTCGGATTGAAGCCCGAAAGAAATCTACAGCCAGGGGGCTTTATCAACCTCATCGCCGCGTAAAACGGGGAGCAATTTCGAATACAGCGGTTCGGGCACGTTTTTGAGTGGGGTATCGTCAACCCTTAGAACTAAACTGGGTTTTACCCGTGCCTTTTGCGCCAGCTCGTTGGCTGTATAGCCCCGGTTCTTGCGAAGTTCTTTTACGGTTTTGTTGCGGAAACGGAAAGAGAAAAACATTTGGGTTTCCTTTGCGGGGTTTTTATTTAGTATAGCTGTCTCCACGAGCAAAAAGAACACCTATTCAGATGATTAATACAGCGATCCATCAACTTGTAAGGAATGCTTACAAGTTAGGATGTATGGGATTGTTTAAACAATTAGGCAATTCCTAATAGTTCATCATGAGAGCGTGGCAGCTTTGACAGCCTTTTTTCGCGCTACTGTTGGCTATCAGACAGGTTATGGAATGTTGAACGATTCAACTATCTGGAATTGTTGGATATTGAATCAAAGGGAGGGCGAAGAGTGATGTTATACTGGGGGATTAAGTAAGTGGATAGCCAGTTTGAAGATAAGATATTATTTTTAACCATAATTCATAATACACAGTTTCAACACAATTGCAGGGATTTTGTAACTATTTCTGGAAAATTTTACTAAAGTGTGGATTAAGCGCATTTGGATATTTGTGTAAGGAGTGGTCCCCAGGTGCCTGAGAATATAGACGGTTTCAACGAAACCCAATCCTTCAAAGAGGTCCAGAAGGAAGCTAAGAGTTTAAGCAAATGGTTTGAAAGCATAGCTAAGATAAAAGCATCCGATCCCCAGGCTTTAGCCCAATTAGACAAAGCCTTAAAAACCCTTCCCGATGATGCGGATTTCATCCAACTGTATCAAATCTACAAAAACAAGGCTCAAGCCTTTGTTGCCGATGCGCGCCGTTATCGAGCCAACAACATTAAACGCCTGATCTCTGCCTATATCCGGGGACAGGCAGCAGAGCGGCAAAGCTACCCGCGAGTTTATCAAGGGCTGGCGGAACGGTCCGCTGGAGCTGCAATTTCTTAATATAAGTATCAGCAGAATCGAAGGGTGACAACACATTGTCCATCCTTTGAGATATAACTGGGGAAAGGCCTTGTGATGGGTTGGTTTGTTGAATACTGTGCGTCAAATTATTTAGGAGAGGGGGGATAACGGATGTCAGAAGATTATGTAAACGATGATAGGGAGTTTGAGCAGCATGCTGGGGAATCTCAAGAAGATTACGTAAACCGAGGCTTTTTTAAAAAAGCCAAAAAATTTGCTGCTAAGGTTCCGCTTATTTCTGATGCAGTAGCAATGTATAATACGTTGAAAGACAACAAAACACCGATTTGGGCCAAAGCAACCATTACTGCTGCACTTGCTTATTTTATAATGCCAGCAGATGCTATACCAGATATCATAGCTGCAGTAGGATTTGTAGATGATGCCGGGACCATAGCCGCTGCGATGGCCGCCATATCATCAGTGATGACTGATGAACATCGTAAACAAGCAAATGATTGGCTCAACGGAGTCCAATAAACTTAATGAGCATCCATGGTCCCCCTGACATCCATGAACGGTTATTAAGGGAGGATTCTATGAAGTACCTTTCAGAAGATAAAGAGTTTGTAATAGGTCAGTGTGAACGATGTAGATCGGAATTAAAGGTTCCCAAGGATAATCTCGTATCACGTAACGATAGTTTCGACCTGAAAGCGACGGTCCAGTGTCAATGCGGGAGAATCCATAATCTCATTTTAGGCAACAGTAAGACTCTGAAGTGGGCCAACGAAAAGGTAAAATTTGATCCCAATTATGTTTCTTCCAATCAAAGCAATACAGTTTCGTGTCCCCTCTGCAAATCAGTCCAATTATACGCTGGTGACAAAGGGTTCAGCTTAGGTTCGGCAGCAGCCGGCGGGATACTATTTGGACCTGTAGGTTTATTGGGAGGCTTCTTAGGTAGTAAAACAGTAATGATTACTTGCCTCAACTGCGGACATAAATGGGAAGCAGGCAGAATTTAATTGGAGTAAAAATGGCCAAGAAAGATACCCCCGAACTAGATAAACTATTTCAAGAAATAGGTACATATCGCCGAAGCCAGGATTATTCTGAACTTCTAAAATTTATTAAGAAGTTCCCTGAAATCGCGTCCTTCAATGCCATGCTTATCAATATTCAGAAACCAGGCAGCCAATATGTCGCATTAGCATCGGTTTGGAGGGAGAGGTTCGGCAGGCACGTTGTGCCCGGAGGAAGGCCACTTGTTATCCTACGCCCATTTGGGCCGGTAACATATGTTTTTGAACTGGGAGATACGGTAGGCACTAAGCCGTTTCCGCCTGAATTATTGAACCCATTCAGAGTAGAAGGGAGAATTAGCACTGTTGATTATAACAACCTATTAAACAGCCTTATCAACTACGGTATTGCCTATTATAAATCAGACCACGGGTCAGCTAGCGCGGGATTTATACAGACCAATCGAAACCCGGAACAGCAGACTGTAGTTAAATCGAACAAGGTGTATTGGATCAAGGTGCTCTTCAACATGGTTTTAAATAGAAACCATCCAATAGAAACTAAATTTGCCACGATAGTACATGAATTAGGGCATCTATTTTGCGGACATCTAGGAAGTCCTAGCGATAAATGGTGGACTGGCAGACCAATGCTACATAAAGATGTTAAGGAATTTGAAGCCGAAAGTGTTTGCTGGTTGGTGTGCGAAAGGATGGGGATACACAATCCGTCAGCAGAATACCTGAACGGATATCTAGGCAATAACGAAGAAATCCCCGATATTAGTATTGAGACTGTTCTGAAAGCTGTTAATATGGTTGAAACTATGATTAAGGGAACCAGCGTCACAAAGAAAGAGATTATAGAAAAAACGGCCACTGTGAACAACGGTATTAAGAAATTCAAAAGAAGCAGATAGGTGATTGACAATTGGCTAACGAAAACCTAACCACCGCCAACGATTAAGAGAACGTTTTACAAACAGGGAGCAAGCTCTTCTTCTTTGCTTTATTTCTATTTTGCCAAAAACACGTGGTTGCATTGGCTCTGGCATAGATAACGGGTACCTTTTGGCACATCTTCCCAATACTTATCAGGAAATTCTGCAGGAGGCCCGTAACGAAAAGGAGAAATTGACCAGCCGGAAACGCCGGAAAACAATCAGGGTGCAGCAGTCCCTGATTTTACTGGAGAAGATGATTTTCCCAAAAGCATCATGATGGGTCCTAGTGCGAAGTTATCTTCGGCAGTTGTTACAATTGTTTTCTTATTCGGATTCGTTCCTTTTCTACAATCCAAAGGTCACCAATAACAAACATGTTTAAATTTGGAATTAATTGTTCAATTGCTTCTATAATTGAGCCCTTATTGAGAACACCCATTCTGATAACAATAATTCCCTCGGTAGTTCCTGGTGGATAATTTACAATGTTAGAAAACCCAACGTCCAACGTTATCAGTATCCTTTTTTCTTGCCGGCAATGAACGGCGAGAGCAGGATCAGGACAACCTTGGATCCCTTCTGAATAGACAGTTTCAGCACTATGGCCATTGTTTTCAAGCATCAATGCTGCTTCAATGGGGAGATTTTCATCAATCTTAAATTTCATCAATATCCCCCTAGATTGCGATAACCTGTTCCTTGGTCAACATTGCAGCATAAGCTAGCGCGGCATTAATATCTTCAACCGTTAGAGAGGGGTAGCTTTTTAGTATCTCATCTTTATCTAATCCCGCAGCCAGATTGTCGAGAATAATGGAAACCATTATGCGGGTACCGGAAATACAAGCTTGCCCATGGCATACTTCTGGATTAACAGTAATTCGCTCTGTTAAATGCATTTGAGATCACCTCCACTGCCTCTTTCATTATTTTACACCAAATGAGAT
>DHBS01000028.1:0-18556 GCA_002398825.1 Syntrophomonas sp. UBA4922
TAGAAATGCTTTATATTCCGGACACATGGTGTTGGCGTCGCCGATATGGGGGGTTAGACGGTTGGCAATGTCCCCGGTGGCATAGCCTTTGAAACCGAACTGCCACAGCATACCGATTTGGTGGACTTCTGCGCCGCCCACTTTAAAGGGCTTAAAGCGCTTGGTCACACAAGCCAGGGCCTCGATGTCACCCCGGGTGGTAGAGACAATAACCTTGGCACCGTTCTTGATCCCTTTATCCCGGGCCAGTTCCTCACTGAGCTCAACAAACATATTGGGCATCAACTCGGCCAGCCAGGGCAGGTTGCGAGTCAAAGCGCCGGTCTGCCAGTGCTCGGTTACCCGGTAAGTAGTAGCGATTATAGGATAATCTTCCTTCTTACCTTGCTTCTCGGGTTCCCATACTTTGGCTATCGGGTTCATAGGCTGCTTGTTGACAATTGGTGGCACCGGAGATTCCCAGGGCTCATAATGTTCAGGGAAAGGTCCATCCTTAAAGGATGCCAGCGTTGCAAAGAAACATCCTTTGCCTTCAGGACGCATGATAAATGGATCATTAAAAGCCGGCTTGTCAGGTCCGGTGGTCTTAATGAAGTCGGGAACATCCCAACCTGCCCAAGCGCCTGCTCCATCCCACCACACCAGGCGGTCGGTGTCGCCCGGCCAGGGGGTTACTCCATCAGGCTGTACTGAGCAACGGTTGTATATAATTCTTCGGTTGACTGGCCAAGCCCAACCCCAGTTGGGGAACAGTCCCAAGCCGCTGGGGTCTTCTTTCTTGCGCAGCTGCGGTTTGTAGATCATCTTGCCGTCTTTCCAGGTGGTACCGCCGCAGTAAATCCAGTTGCCGCAGGCTGTACTGCCATCATCCTTTAAGAGGGCAAAGCCTTCCACCGGCTTGCCGTCGGCGACGGTATAACCGCACAATTCATTGGCCACTTTCATAATATCGGGTTCTTCTTCGCCATGCTGACCATCGTAATCCCAGGTCATCTTGTTTATGGGTTCATCCTCAGGCCTGGTGCTGTCTGCATACAAGGCTTTGATCTTCTTGCCTAATTCATTGTAAATCCACAGGTCGGCTTTGGATTCTCCTACCGGATCAGCGCCTTTCCAGCGGAACTGCACCCAACGGCCGGTTTGGGCTGCGGTGCCCTCTTTTTCATATACAGCAGCCGCAGGAAGGAAAAATACCTCGGTAGCTATATCCTTGGGGGTTAAGCGGTGTACCTTTTCATTCTCTACCGCTCTCTCCCAGGCGGTATGACTCCAGAACTCGGCGCTCTCATTGAGCCACAGATCGATGGAAACCATCCATTTCAGTTTGGTCAATGCGGTCTGTTCTTTATTGGCGCTGGGACCGCCTACCACCGGATTGGATCCGTTGATAAAGAGACCGTCGATTTCGCCTTTATACATGGCTTCAAATAAGCCGATGTGCGAATAATTCTTGGTGTCCTGACGCTTGGGTATATAGTGATATGCAAAATCGTTGGCTTCGGTAGCGGCATCGCCATACCAGGCTTTCAAAGTACTGACGATCCACTTGGAGGTGTTGACTTTCCAACCGGAATACTTGACCCCGGCCGCGACCAGAGCCCGCAATTCAGTCAGATTGGTAAAAGGCAACTTGCCAACCCCGGGGGTTGTCTTGCGAATATAGGAAATCAAGTCTTTATAGGCAGCGCTTGCAGTAGGGGAATCAATGTAGCCGGGTAAAATGTGGAAAAGCAGAGCCATATCCGTGGCCCCCTGCACATTATTCTCCCCGCGCAGAGCATTTATTCCGCCGCCGGCTCTGCCCATATTGCCCAGTAGAAGCTGCACTATAGTGAAAGCCTTGACATTCTGGGATCCAACGGTATGCTGGGTGATGCCCATAGCATAGTTGATGCAGCCGGTTTGATCCGGAGCACTGGTAGAGCAATATAGTTTTAAGACTTCCTCATATTTTTTCTTGGGACTGCCGGTGATAGAGCAGACCGTATCGATATCGTAACGGGAATAGTGTTTCTTCATGAGCTGGAATACACAGCGCGGATCCTGCAAAGTCGGATCCTGCATGATGTTTCCGCCTTCATCGTATTTATAGTCCCAGGAACTTGTATCGTATGAACCCTTGGCGGTATCAAAACCGCTGAAGAGACCGTCCTGAAAATCGAAATCATCTCTGATCAGGAAGGCTGCATTGGTATAACTTAACACATAGTCCTTATGATAAAGCTCATTATCCAGGATGTACTTTACCATGCCCCCTAAAAAAGCGATGTCGGTACCCGAACGCATGGGGCAATAGATGTCAGCAATTGCTGAAGTACGAGTAAAGCGGGGATCCACATGAATGATCTTAGTCTGACGCTGGGGATCAAACCTGCCCTTCATAAGCCATTTCATTCCGATAGGATGATTCTCCGCCATGTTGCTGCCCATTATCAGGGCTACATTGGTGTTTTTGAGGTCGATCATGTGATTCGTCATGGCGCCTCGTCCAAATGCTGGTGACAAACCTGCCACCGTGGAGCTGTGTCAGATACGGGCCTGGGTTTCTAAAAATACCACACCCAGGGAACGCATCATTTTGGCTAAAAGATAGCACTCCTCATTATCCAAACCGGATCCACCGATAGAGGCGATCTTCTCGGTACGGTTTACAATTATTTCAGTACCGTCAGCGATTTTTTCCTTATGAATAAAACTTGCGTCACGGGTCTCCTTGATCCGCTGGGCAATTTCATTCAACATCCAGTCCCATTCTTTTTCTTCCCACTTCTCACTACCGGGTGCCCTGTATAATGGCTTTTTAACCCTCTTAGGGTTGACTACCTGATGCCCGGTCTCCGGCTCATAGATCTCTCTAAGATTGAACATAGCAGAACCCTTTGAACAAGCACAACCTTCATTGATGGGATTGTCAGGGTCGCCTACTACGCTCAGCAGTCTGACGAACTTGCCTTCAGCATTCTTCTCGGCATATACGACCAGACCGCATCCAGAAGCACAATAGGGGCACACCGTCGGTGTTGGGGTTACGTTTTTGATCCTTAGTTCCTTAATAGCCGCAGCAGTGGCTTGCATATCAAAACCAAGATCCACAACCGCAAAGCTGGCTGCGGTTCCACCGGCTAATTTGAGGAACTGACGACGCGTAACCTTCATTCCATCCCCACTCTCCTTTCCCATATTTATTTTTATAAAACTCCCAACACATTATAGCATCCCGCCGGCAATATCGACACCCATAACCTTTAGCCGGGGTTTTATATATTAAGTCTGCCGGTTTGTAACAATGGCTATGGGTATTCAAATTACGGGATAAAAGACTCTTCCCTCCCTTCAAAGGCTATCGTTGCTGCATTAAAAAAAGCCCTAATACGCCTTCTTATTATTTCGACAGAGAATTTTAAAATCCTTGCCGGGCTCGAATGGGTATTGTAGTATAACTAAAATATATCATAAGTATAATCTAATGCAACTTATTAGCAGCTAAAACCTGGCCGGACAGTTCCAGATTATACCCTCCCATTTTTCGCAGCCTTTCTTGAAAATCAGGGCTTTGTAAAGCCTCCAATAACAATTCCGTCCAGGCTTCGGGGATAAGGTCGGTCAATATACACAAATCATACTGCTCCTCCGCCAGGGGGATAAAGTCCAGATCCATAACCCGGGCACTGGCCATGATGCCCAGTCCGCAATCGCAAGCATCGTTTTTCACCGCCGCGGCTACCGCCAAATGAGTGTATTCCTCCCGGGTGTATCCATTGATCCCTGCTGGGTCCACCCCATCCCGTTTGAGCAGATAATCCAACAGGATTCGAGTCCCGGCCCCTTTTTGTCGATTGATGAAGCGTATGCCGGGGTCTAGCAATTGTGCCAAACCGGTAATCCCCAAAGGATTGCCCTTCTTCACTATCAAGCCTTGCTGCCGCCTGGCTACATTGATCAAGCGCCAGTTCTTTCCGCTGAGATAACGCTGAACATAGCTGATATTGTAGTTGCCTTGCTCAGTATCCAATAAATGTATGCCGGCCATATGGGTCTCGCCGCGCATCAGGGCCATCAGACCGCCCATACTGCCTACATTGGTCGATAAAAGGCGGATCTCGTGCCGGCGGCGCAGGTAATCAATCAACAGGTCGATACACAGGTCATGACTTCCCATGCATACCAGCGAGCGCTCGATCTCATGCCTGGGGCGCATCAAAACTGCCTGGCTGTATTCCCCGACGTTGATACCTTCCTGGCCGCTGGAGATTTTGATGACCCCGTCAGCCCTGACCAGGTTGGAGGATATGCCCGCACCTCTGCTCAAAGGATAGGCCAGATAGCGATCCTGCAATTTGGCCAGATTTACATATACGAATTCGTCCACTCCCATGGGGGAGGCTATTTTCCTGGTCAGCTGGCACTGCATTTCCTCGGGTTCAGGTACAACCAGGCCTTGTCTTCTATATATTAGTGGTCTGGCAAACAGGGTAAAAACCAGCTGTGCGGAGACCGGGTAACCTGGAACCCCTATGACCGGTTTATTTTCGCCGATCAGTCCTAATATGGCGGGTTTGCCGGGTTTAATCGCCAGGCCATGATTGAGAACCCTCCCCAGGCTGGCTATAATAGCGGATGTATAGTCTTCTCTGCCTGCAGAGGAGCCTGAGCAGATAACCAGGAGGTCAGATTGCGGCTCCATTTCCCGAACTGCCTGCAGCAGTTTGTCCCAATCATCTTCAACGATGGAGTGGCGAATGGTCTTAGCTCCCCATCCCTGGCACAATGCTGCCAGCATATAGCTATTTGATTCCACGATCTTACCGGGTTCTAAATCAGGGGAAGCGGTTGGCACTAATTCAGTGCCGGTAGGAATGATCCCCACTACCGGCTGTTTGAAAACCGCCACTTTATCTACCGCAGCACTGATTAAGGCCGCGATTTCATAACTGCCCAGGGGATATGAGCTGGGTACGATCATATCTTGGGCTACCAGATCTTCGCCCACTGAGCGGATGTGCTGCCAGGGAACCGCGGCTTTGATTATTTCAGCCTCATTGCCGAAAAAGTTGACGTCTTCGATCATAATTACGGCATCATATGGCGGGGGTACATAATCACCGGTATCCACCATTAAATAACTGCTTTCAGCTATTCTCACCGGGGTGGTTTCACTGGCAGTATAGGTATCTTTTGCCCGCACCGCAATGCCGTCCATAGCGGAAGCCTGGTAATGCGGCGAAGAACGCTTTGACAGGACCGGCCGGGAGGTAACCCGTCCCAGGCAATGGCCTACATCCACCCATTCTTCACCGGTTTTAAAGAAACCGGCTTCATTTAAAGCCTGGTTGAAGCTTAACATGGCTTCCTGCAAAGGGGTATTCTTGATATATATATTTCTTTTCATGCTGTTATAGACTCCTGGTGTTTTCAATTATTGTATCGCACCGCATTAAAAAACAAAACCAGCCTCAAGGAAAATTGACGCTGGTAATTAATCGGAGGCGCAAAGCCGTCAGTCAATTTTATCTTACCGGGTGTTTAAGTATAATAACTATAAGGGCAGGATCATCTTCCGCCCCATTAACATGTCTGAGAGGATGTAAACATGGGCGAGTTTTTGCAGGTGGTAAGTTACGAAGAGGCTATCGTCAGGCTAAAGAGCAGGCTCAAGCGGCCCGGGGAAGAACAGTGCCCGCTGGGCCGATCCAGGGGGCGGATATTATCCCGGGCGATTGCCAGCCCTGAAGATATGCCGGGTTTTAATCGGTCGACAGTAGACGGCTATGCGGTAAATGCCCTCGATAGTTTTGGGGCCAGCGAATCCCTGCCGGCCTTTTTCCAATATATCGGCGCGGTTCCCATGGGGGCCGCTCCAGACTTTTCCATCAGCTCCGGCCAGTGCGCCTGGATCCCTACCGGGGGCATGCTCCCCGCCGGCAGTGATGCCGCTATAATGGTGGAGTACACCGAAAGGCTGGGTGACGACACCATACTGGTCTACCGCCCGGGCAGCCCCGGGGAGAATGTGATGCGAAAAGGGGAAGACATATCCCGCGATGCAGATCTATTTGCCGAAGGGCACCTCCTGCGCCCTCAGGATATCGGGCTTTTGGCTTCGCTGGGAATCAGCCGGGTACCGGTTATCAAGCCTTATCTGGTCGGCATCATCAGCAGCGGTGATGAAATGGTTCCCATTGAAATGCCGCCGAATCCCGGACAGGTTCGGGATGTTAATTCATACAGCCTGGCGGCGGCGGTTGAAGAGAGGGGACATCGGGCCCAAATCTATCCGCTGGTCAGGGACGATGCGGATCAGCTAAAAAGGATGGTGGCTCAATCACTTGAACAAAACGATATAACCCTGCTGTCCGGAGGCAGTTCTGTGGGAATCGCCGACCTGACCCTGGATGTCTTGTTGTCGTTTGAGGAAGCGCAGCTGCTTTTTCACGGATTGGCGGTGAAACCGGGAAAACCAACCATGGGAGTGAGTATTAAAGATAGACTGGTAATAGGTTTGCCAGGTCATCCGGTTTCAGCGTTGATGATGTTCAATGTATTGAGCCATCAACTCTTAGACAGCAGGAGAAATCTTCATGTCCATGCCAGGCTGACCCAGAATATCGCCTCACAGCCGGGGAGAGACGACTTCGTGCCGGTTTATCTCAGTGAAGGGGCAGGCCACTGGGAGGCCCGCCCCCTGTTGGGAAAATCGGGTTTAATGAGTATCCTGGCCCAGGCCAATGGCTTTATTCATATAAAGGCTGTCGACCAGGGATTAAAGGGTGGGGAGGTTTGCCGGGTTTATCCGTTTTAAGCCTCAAAGCCCCAGTTGATTCTGCCATGAGGCTGCTATTTGCTGCCGGCGGGTTTCAATCGCTGCAAAATCCATAGCCGGTACGTAATAATGTTCCAGTTCATCGTGCCATTTTTTGGCGGTCTGCAAGATTTGCACGGCATCGGTGATGCCCTGGTTGTAGCGGTGGACGGCAGCAAAGATCAGCTTGGCCCGGGCCGATACGCCTTCATTGTCCAGCAGCTGATCGAAATCAAGCTGGCGCTTGAGCTTCAGGCCTTTTAGTATTTCTTTATAAGGAAGCAATCCGGACCCTATATCGATCAATAAAGCATTGCTGGACGGTACCAGGATATAATCGATATCATGGGGATCCACAGGATTGTGAAAAACCTCGCCATATATCCCGCCCTGCTCCATCAGGTTTCTGGTATGGGCAAACAAATCCTGCACCCCTGCTCCTGGACTGCCTTTTACCGCGAAGATAGCGGTATGATTATCGATCAAGGTTTCCAATTTGGTTATCAGTCCGCCCGGGGTCAGAGCCCCGGCAAACAGATGCCTTAAGGGGCGGTATTCCGACACCGAACCAGCCAGGAAATCGGCAGTCAATGCCTGAAGATTACGGTTAAGGGATTTGCTTACACGGTTTTCACCGTAGTAATCCTTGAGTTCGTCATAGGCGATGCCACATTCTTTGAGGCGGCTGTAAGCCCGCATAAAACACCTGGAGATTTCCCGGGTCAACTGCACAATCTCTTGGCGATGGGGCTTTATCATGTCCTGATGCCAATAATCGCCCAGGTTAAGGATTTCGTCTACAGCGCCGGGGTAAACCGGATCTACCACATGCGGACTGGTGCCATCCAACAAGCAGAACTGCTGCTTGCCGATGACGATGCCGTCCAGAGAAGACGGGTCTGAGGAACATCCATGCTCCTCGACGTCCACGCCCAGCCGGGAGAAATGATCCCCGACTTTCTTCATGAAACTGGACTTTCCCACTCCGGGTCCGCCTTTGAGGATGATTTTTTGAGCAACCTCTGGCCCCACTATCTGGTCATAGAAAGAATAAAAGCCAAAACGGGTATTGCCGCCCGGGTAAACATATCGACGGATTGCCATATTTTGCACCCCCATTTCAACATTAACCGCACAGTCGTCATTAAATCTATATGGCTAAAAGCTAAAAATATGTGGTCATACTTCTTGAATACAGCATTCCCGGCTTTGCAGAAACGCCTTCAAGAATTTACTGCGGTGGATGTCGTCTTCATTTATAATTGATAAGAAATCCCGGCCAACCAGCAGCCGATTGTAATGAAGCGCATTTTTATCTTGCGATGGGAGAGGAAATATGGATCAGCCTTTATGGGTATTACGCCAATATGATATTGTACAAGCCCAAGCCATGGCGGAGCGACTGGGCATCAGCACAGCGGCTGCGATCCTGTTGCAGCAGCGTGGCTGCCGGAGTGAAGAACAATGCCGTTATTTTTTGTCACCCCGATTGGAAGATCTTACCCCCCCGCTGTCCATGAGCGGGATGGCAGCGGCCGTAGAGATCATTCAGCGAACTGTTGACGCTAAACGGCCTATTGTAATCTTTGGGGATTATGACGTTGATGGTGTCTGCAGCATCGTTATTTTACGGGAATGCCTGGAAAGGCTCGACGCTGAGGTCGATTATTATATACCCGACCGATTCCAGGAAGGCTACGGCCTTAATACCCAGGCCGTACAGCAACTGGCCCAGCGGGGATTTGGATTGCTGATAACAGTGGATTGCGGCATCAGGTCAGTGGAAGAAGTGGCTGCAGCCAGGCGTTCGGGTCTGCAGGTCATAGTCACCGATCACCATCTGCCGGGAGATATTCTGCCTGAGGCGGATGTGATTATCAATCCCCATTTGGATCAAATGGAGGACTGCAAAAATTTATGCGGGGCCGGGGTAGCTTACCAACTGGCCAGAGCCTTGGGATCAGTACCGGACAATGACTCCTGGCTGGATCTGGCTGCTCTGGCCACCCTCGCCGATATAGTCGATTTAAACGGCGATAACCGCATCCTGGTCAAGCATGGTCTGCAGCGCATGTCTGTTACCGACCGGCCGGGATTGAGGTGTCTGATGGAAACCGGCGGAATCAAACCTGGTGAGGAAATAAGCTCCTGGCAGATAGGTTTCATATTGGGCCCGCGGCTCAATGCGGCCGGCCGGCTCAGCCATGCCCGGCTCAGCGCGGAGCTGCTCTATACTCGAGACGAACAGCAAGCCCTTTATCTAGCCGAGGTTTTGAACCGGCTGAACGATGAGCGCAAGCAAACCGAGGAAATCATACTGCGCGAAGCCTCCCTGAGAATAGCTCATCAACCTCAAATTCTGCAGAACAATGTTTTGGTTTTGGACGGTAAACAGTGGCACCACGGGGTTCTGGGCATTGTGGCCTCCAGGCTTAGTGAAATACATCGGAAACCGGTAATTCTTATAAACTGGGATGACGACAGCGGGCGTGGTTCATGCCGCAGCATCGAGGGCTTTGACATTCATCGGGCTCTTCAAGCCTGTCAGAATCACCTCCTGCAATACGGGGGGCACCCTATGGCCGCCGGGCTTACCATCGATAAAAACCAGCTGACTTTTTTCATTGAGGCCCTGGAGCGCTGGAGTCAGGAATCGGGCCAGGCCGGCGCCAGGGAGGAACGCCACTTCATCGACCTTGAAATTGACCCGGCTCAGATAAACTGCGATTTATGGCATGAGATTCAGGCCCTGGAGCCTTTTGGCCCTGGCAATCCGGTTCCGGTTCTGGCGGTACGGGGAGTGGAATTGCAGCAGGCGGCTATGATCGGTGCGGAAGGTCAGCATTTCAGGGCGCGTATGCAGGGTTCTAATCTCAATGTGATTGCATTTAGGAAACCTCAATATGCTGATTTCAAGGCTGGTCAATATCGTGCCGATCTCACTTTTCAGCTTAATCGCAATGAATTTCGGGGCAGGACCAGCCTGCAGCTTAAGATCAGACAGATGAAACCCGCTTATCAGTGGGATATGAGCGCGGAGACTCCCTTGAGACCATGGCTTCGGGAAGCCCTGGGCCTTCTCGAACAGCAGCGGGCCGTCTTGCTTATAGCGCCTACTTATCGCGTATTGAATAAACTGCAACAAAGTCTGGAATTGTGGCTTTGCGAAGCGGCGCTGCATGGCCTGCACGGCCACTTGTCCGCAGCACAGCGGCAGGCCGGGGAGCAGGCTTTATTGTCCGGTGACCCGGGTTTATACTTGGTCAGCAGTGCCTATCATTATTATCTGCAGAAAAAACAGTCTGAGGCCCTAAACGCTCTTCACAGCATTGACGTGCTGAAGAGCCAGGCCGAAGGGGCGGCGGCCCGTGATCAGGACAATGGGGAAAACGGTCCCCTGACACTTAATAGCGGCATAAAAGCGTATACTGTAAAATCAGGTGAGATGCCGGATCGGGGGCGTTTCGCGGTTTATGTCAATCGCCTCAAGACGATACAGAACTTAAGAGCCGGGATCAATCCGCTGTTTTCGGAAGCCGGTCTGGGCGACATACAGCAGCGCCGCAGGGTCAGGCGTCAGTTTGTCCAGGCCAAGGAGGGGTTTTTACTTACCGACGGCAATGCCTGTGGTATGCCCATAGGCGAGATAGACGGGGTGTGGATGGCTGATTTGCCTTTCAGCACTGCGGAAATCGACCACATCTGGAATGAAATGGGAATAGGGACGTCCTGCCCGCTGGTCCTGCGCTTCAATCAAAGCCAGGTCGATGCCAACCAGATCTACCTGGGCCGCCTCTATCCCGATACGGAGCGGATAAGGTCTATGTTGCCGGCCCTGCGGTCTTTGGGGCATGGAGTGCTGCAGGGGGAGGTTTCCCAGTTCTGCCAGGTCTTATCAAGAATCACCGGCCGTCAGGTAAGCGCACTGGATTTGCAGTCCGTACTGCACGTACTTGATGATCTGGGCTTGTGCCAGTTTAAGAAAAAGGGTAGTATTATGGCAATAAAGTTTATGTTTCATGCCAAAAACAGCATTAATATGTCTGAATCCCCCTACTATCTGGAGGGCCTGGCTGAAAAAAAGGCATTTCACGACCTGGCTAACGAGCTTCAACAAATGCCGCTTTGGTGATGTTTATGGATCCACAATTGCAGCATATACTGGATAAGGTAAGCTCTTATGATCCGGATGCCAATCTGGCTCTCATAACCAAGGCATATCAATACGCCAGTAAAGCGCACGAAAATCAAAAGCGAATATCCGGCGACCCCTATATCAGCCATCCGGTTGAAGTAGCCTTAATCCTGGCGGACATCGAAATGGATGCTGCTTCGATATGCGCTGCCTTGCTTCATGATGTGGTAGAGGATACCATTGTAACCTATCAGGATGTGGTCAAGGAGTTTGGCGAAGAGATTGCCCTGCTGGTAGAAGGGGTAACCAAGCTCTCCCGGATAAATTTTAAGACCAAAGAAGACGCCCAGGCCGAAAACCTGCGTAAAATGTTTATCGCCATGGCTAAGGATATCCGGGTCATACTGATAAAACTGGCTGACCGCCTGCATAATATGCGCACCCTTAATTATCAAAGTGAAAGCAAGCAAAAGGAGATTGCCACCGAAACCCAGGAAATATTCGCTCCTTTGGCCCACCGGCTGGGCATTTTCAAATTTAAATGGGAACTTGAAGATCTGGCCTTTTCTTTCCTGGACAATCAAACCTACCGCGAAGTGGCCACACGTCTGAAATTTAAACGCAAACAGCGTGAAGAATATGTCAATGAATTGATCGAACAAATCCGCTCCGGCCTCGATCAGATCGGAATAAAGGCGGAAATCAAAGGGCGTCCCAAAAACATCTACAGCATTTACAAGAAGATGATCAAACAGGGCAAGGATATCGATGAGATCTACGACAAAATCGCCATCCGGGTAATCGTCGACGACATCCGGCAGTGCTATGGGGTTTTGGGGATTATCCACACCATGTGGAAGCCTATCCCGGGGCGCTTCAAAGACTATATCGCCACTCCCAAGGCCAATATGTACCAGTCTCTCCACACCACCTTGATAGGCAAAGGGGGAGAGCCTTTTGAGGTGCAGATCCGCACCTTGGAGATGCACCGCATCTCAGAATATGGCATCGCCGCCCACTGGCGCTATAAAGAGGGGGACAGCAACCGGGAGCGCAAACTCGATGAAAAACTGTCCTGGCTGCGCCAAATTCTGGAATGGCAGCAGGATATCAAAGATACCGATGAGTTCATGGAATCCCTCAAAATAGATCTGTTCGACGATACGGTTTTCGTATTCACTCCCAAAGGAGCGGTCATCGAGCTGCCCAAAGGTTCCTGCCCGGTGGATTTTGCCTACCGGGTTCATACCGAAGTAGGTCATCAATGCACCGGAGCGCGGGTCAACGGACGTATAGTACCCCTGGATTACACCTTGAACAACGGTGAAATTGTTGAAATAATCACTTCTAAAAGCTCCCCCGGACCATCCAAAGACTGGCTTAATTTCATTAAAACCTCCTCTGCCAAAAGCCGCATCAAAGCCTGGTTTAAGCGGGAAAAGCGTCAGGTCAACATCATGCGCGGCCACGAGATGCTGGAAAAGGACCTGAAAAAGAAACACCTCGATCCCCGCGAACTGCTCAAAGAAGAGAAATTGACGGATATTGCCAAGCGCTTCGGCTATACTACCGTTGACGATCTTTTAGCCGCGCTGGGGGACGGGGCTTTAACCGTCAATCAGGTTATCAATAAACAAAAAGAGCTTTATTTCCAAGATGCCAGCGTTGAGGATATTTTCAAATCCAACCTGAATCGCCCTTCATCCCATGCCGATAAAGAAACCAGGGCATTGCGCATCAAAGGTGTGGATGAGGTGGCCACACGCCTGGCTCGTTGCTGTAACCCCTTGCCTGGAGACCAGGTTTTGGGTTATATTACCAGAGGACGGGGAGTATCCGTACATCGTCAGGACTGTCCCAATATGCATAATTATATGCAAAGTGAACCGGACCGTATTATCGAGGTGGAGTGGGCGGACGACCGGGGCGTTTATGGGGTGGAACTGGAGGTTCGGGCCATGGACCGTCCGCGCCTTACCACCGATGTCATGATTGTTATCGCCGATACCAAAATCCATATAAACTCGGTTTATTCTCGGATTACCAAGAACAACCGGGTGATTATGAACTTTAAGCTGGAGATAAAAGATATGAGCCACTTACAGGCCGTGATCCAAAGGATTCAAAAGGTTAAAGACGTAATGGATGTGAAACGGGTATTGCCGGGCGAGTACAGGGGAGATTAGATGAGAGCGGTGGTACAGCGTACAGTATCCAGCCGGGTGATGGTTGAAGGCCAGGTTATAGGCGCCATCGGACTGGGATTGACAGTGTTGCTGGGTATTAAAAAAGGGGATACCTCGGAGGATGCTGACTACTTGATGGATAAAATCGTTAATCTACGGATTTTTCCCGACCAAGACGGCAAGATGAACCTCTCGCTACAAGATGTTGCCGGAGGGGTCTTGTTGATCAGTCAGTTCACCCTGTACGGGGATGCCCGCAAAGGGCGCAGACCAAGCTTTACCGAAGCCGGTCTGCCTGAACAAGCCCGGCCGCTGTTTGATTATTGTGTCGAAAACTTGCGCCTGAAGGGTTTAGAAGTTCAAACCGGGGAATTCGGGGCCGAAATGCAGGTAGATATATGTAACGACGGGCCCTGCACCATTTTGCTGGATAGCTTTAGAGCATTTTGATAAGGAGGAAGAACATTGATTCTCAAGCGCGTTGAAGTTAGTTCTATGGCAGTCAACTGTTATATTGTGGGCTGTGAGGAAACCAAAGAGGTGGCGGTAATCGATCCCGGCGGCAACGCCCGGGGTATCCTCAAAGTCTTGGAGGATAATGGTCTGAAAGCCATCTACATCATCAATACCCACGGGCATATCGACCATATTGGAGCCAATCGTGCCATTAAAGACGCCACCGGAGCCAGGGTTTTGATTCATCGCAATGACGCTAAGATGCTGACTAATGCAGTGTCCAATTTTTCCTTTATGATGGGTCAGCAGGTCACCAGCCCCCCGGCGGAGGATTTTATAGATGAAGGCGATATTATTAAAATCGGCACTACGGTAGAATTGGAAGTGATTCACACCCCGGGACACAGTCTGGGGGGAATCTGTTTGGCGACTGACAATATTATCTTTTCCGGTGATACCCTTTTCTATGGTTCCATCGGCCGCACCGATTTCCCGGGGGGATCATACCAGGATCTGATATCCAATATAAAGAACAAGCTGCTTTGTTACGATGACGATGTGGTGGTTTATCCCGGACACGGGCCGGCTACAACGATCGGTTTCGAGCGCAAGCGCAATCCTTTTCTGCGCGACTAGTCATTTGTCCAAAAATTAAAATATTTAAGGCTTGTCAATCTTTACAGACGGTCTGAAGTATGCTATCATCTCGTTATTAATATTGAAAATGCGATGAATAAGTAAAGTAGGTTTGTGAAGTCATGCAGAGAGAGGATGCCACCGGCTGCAAGCATCCTTATGAGGAAGCAAATTGAAGTTCACTTAGGAGCACCCGGCTGAAACATAAGCAAGTAGGTCGAGGCGGAACCCTTACCGTTAAAAGAGGGGGGATATCGGATTAAACCTGTATCCTGATCATCAGGCACCGAAACCATTGGGTGGTATTGCGTGTAAGCACCAGGCTTCTCGTCCCATAAGGATGTGAAGCCTTTGTTTTTTAAGGCCTGAAGGTTAGATCCCGTATCCTGATAGTAAAGCGGCCTTATGGCAAATTGGGTGGTACCGCGGGAAGTTCGCCTCTCGTCCCTTGTGGAGAGAGGCCTGTTTTATTTTCTGGAACGATTCGAAAGAGGGTGGATTGGGGTATGTCGGCACAGCTGCCAAACCTGGGGATGTTTACTCCTTCATAAATCACCGCTGACTTCAGACTGATTAAAAAGGAGATGATCAAATGCTCAATGCTGCACTGAAAAAAACCTCATCAATGCTGGTGGCCAGTCAGAACGGGCACAAAACCAGGGTAGTTGTAAAAAACATCTGTTTCGGAGGCGAAACAATACCTATAATAGCCGGCCCCTGTGCCATTGAAAATGAAGACACCTTGCGTGAAACCGCCTTCAAAGTGAGGGGGGCCGGTGCGGTTGTACTGCGGGGCGGCGCCTACAAGCCGCGCACCTCCCCATACAGCTTTCAGGGTCATGGCCGGGCCGGGCTGGAATGTCTGGCCAGGGTAGGCGAAGAGATGAATATGCCGGTAATCACCGAATTGATGGATGGAGAAGAGCTGGAAGCGGTCCTGGAATATGCAGATATCATCCAGATCGGGGCCCGCAATATGTATAACTACAGTTTGCTGCGCAAATTGGGAAAAACTGATAAACCGGTGGTCTTGAAACGGGGGCTTTCCGCCACCATTGAGGAATGGCTTATGGCGGCCGAGTATATTCTGGCTGAAGGCAATTCCCAGGTTATACTGTGCGAGCGGGGCATCCGCAGTGCGGAGACCTGGACCCGCAACACCCTGGATTTGAACGCGGTAGCACTGGTCAAACAACTATCCCATTTACCGGTGATGGTCGATCCCAGCCACGGCACCGGAGTGCGCAGCCTGGTGGCCCCTATGTCACTGGCTGCTGTAGCGGCCGGCGCCGATGGATTGATGATCGAAGTTCACCCCCGGCCGGAAAGCGCCCTGTCAGACGGAGAACAATCCCTGACCCCCAAAGGCTTCAGTCAGTTGATGCGTCAGCTGGAAGCCATGGCCCTGGCAATGGGAAGGAGGGTGCGCTGATGGCTTATGCGGTCTTAGGCCCCTGTGGCACTTTCAGTGAAGAGGCCGCCCGGAGGTATTGGGGGGCGGGGGTGGAACTGACAACTGTGGAGGATTTGGACATAATAGGCCGATTGCTGGCCGATCGCCAGGTTCAAGGCGCACTGGTGCCCTTGCACAATACCATAACCGGATGGGTAAACTCCACCCTCAAGCTTTTCAAAACACAGCGCCTGGCTATACAGGGACAGATTGATATACCGGTTGCACAGCATCTTATGGCCTGTAATCCCTATGACCTGCAGGACCTGGAGGTGGTTATCTCCCATCCCCTGGCCCTGGAGCAATGCCGGGACTTCATCGCCTTCAGGCTTAATGGGGTCAAACTGGAACACCTTTCCAGCACGGCCGGAGCCGCTCAGGTGCTGCGCTCGGAGCCGCGCCGGGCTGCCTCCATCGGAAGCGTTCAGGCGGCTCGGTTATATGGCCTGAAGATTATACAGCATAATATCAACCGCCCCGGAAATATCACCTGTTTCGTTCATATTGAGAGCCTTAGGAAAGCGCCGTTTTCCAACCGGAGCCAGGCCCGCCCCTCTGCCTTCCGGCCATGCCGGGACAGACGCTGAAAGCCGCCCCCGGGTTTGGTCTGCGGTTAAGATTCGGGTATTATTATCTAATGAAGCAAAATGGGAGGGCGTAAATTGCGCATCATACTCAAACTGGAACCTAACAGCCTTTATGACAGTATCCATGAACTGGTTCGCATGGCTTATCCCGGCTGTGAGATCGTCTGCGGGGAAGGCGAGGGGGATTTGATGCTTGAGCTGCGCCTTGATATCGATGATAAGGCGGCCGTAATCGCGGCGCAGATTCACACTGCACAAGGCGCCCGGACCCGGCGGGAGAGATGCGCTATTGCGGCGGACATCGGGGCCGGACTCTTCAACTGGGCTAAGCAGCAGGTGCGGGCTTTTACCTATGACCTGCTCTGCGAGCTGACCGGGGAGAATATCAACCGCTACGGCATCCTGACCGGGATGAGGCCGGTTAAACTGGCGCACCGTCTTTTTGACCAGGGCCTCAACCCCCGGGAAATAGAAAAACGCCTGGGCTCAGACTACCGCCTGGATCCGGAGAAGGCCCATTTGCTGGTGGAGATCGCCAAGGCTAACCGGCCTTATCTGCTCGGGGCAGATGAGGCCGGCAAATGGGTCAGTATTTACCTGGGCATCCCTTATTGCCCCTCCCGCTGTTACTATTGTTCGTTTCCGGGGGCGGTCCTGACTAATTATGAAACCGAAATAATCCCTTTTCTTGAGGCGCTATTCCGTGAGATCAGGGCATTATCCGGCTATTTGAAAGAGCGGGGCTTAAAAGTTCAAACAGTGTACCTGGGCGGGGGCACCCCTACAGTGCTCTCCACTTACCATCTCGAGCGGCTTTTTGCCGAGCTCGTGGCTTGCGGCTATATAACAGCCCAAACGGCGGAGATCACTGTAGAGGCGGGCAGGCCGGATACCCTGGACCTTCACAAGCTTCGGGCTTTGAAGGCCAACGGGGTCAACCGCATCTGCATCAACCCTCAATCCATGAATGATAACACCCTGGCCGTTATCGGCAGGAATCATGATCAGAAAGGAGTGATTAAGTCCCTTGAATGGGTAAGGGAAGTCGGAATCGAAAAAATCAATATGGACGTAATCATAGGTCTTCCTGGGGAAGGCCTGACCGAAAACACGAACACAGCACAACAAATTCTCAGATTAGAACCAGACAACATCACGGTCCATACCCTGGCTTTAAAGAAGGGTTCTCTTATGGCTGAGAAGGAAAACGGGATTACCCCGCAGGAGAGAACCAGGCAGGTCGAAGCCGGGGTGGAACTATTCAGTGACTTGCTGCGCGGGGCTGGTTTTATACCCTATTACCTGTATAGGCAAAAATATATGAAAGCCAGTATGGAGAATCTGGGTTACGCCAGGCCTGGATCCTTCTGCCTTTACAATATTCAAATGATAGAGGAGAGGCAGACCATTATCGGGTTGGGCGGAGGGGCCGGCAGCAAATTCATTGATCTCAAGGCAGGCAGTCTGGAGTCGTTTTACAACCCCAAAAACCCCGCGGCATACTGCCAGACCGTGGAACAGCTAATCTCTCGTAAAGTTGACAAGCTTAGGGCATTAAATTAGAATTATCCATGACAATGACCATTATTCTACCCAATTTTGATAATTCTGGAGGATATTATGCCCATCAAAGCCCCTCGGGGCACATACGATACTCTGCCTCCGGTTTCCGGAAACTGGCAGGCCCTGGAAGACAGCCTCAAAGAGGTTGCCCGGCTGTATGGCTATCAGGAGATCCGCACCCCGCTTTTTGAACACACTGAACTTTTTGAGCGGGGAGTCGGGGAAGGAACCGATATCGTCAGCAAAGAGATGTATACCTTTTTTGATAAATCCGGGCGCAGTCTTACTCTCAGGCCGGAGATGACGGCCAGTTGCGCCCGCGCCTTGATAGAACACAGCGCACATGCGGGATTGCTGCCGGTAAAGTGGTTCTATTACGGGCCCATGTTTCGCTACGACCGCCCCCAAAGCGGCCGTTACCGGCAGTTTCACCAGTTTGGGGTTGAGGTCTTTGGCAGCGCCAGCCCGATGGTGGATGCCGAAGTCTTGATGATGGTGGTGCAGATGCTGCGAGCCATCGGCCTGACGGAATACCGGCTGCATATCAATTCGGTGGGCTGTCCGTCCTGCCGCGATAGCTATCGCCAGGCCCTGTTAGCCCATATTAAGCCGCTTTATGAGCAGCTTTGCCCGGATTGCCGGCAGCGCTACCAGCAGAACCCCTTGCGGGTTCTGGACTGCAAGAACGAGGGCTGCCGCAAGGTCCTGGAAGGGGTGCCCCATATGCTGGACTATCTTTGT
>DHBS01000028.1:18654-43106 GCA_002398825.1 Syntrophomonas sp. UBA4922
ACGAGGGCTGCCGCCAGGCTATAATCGGACACCCGCGTTTACTGGATCACCTCTGTCCCGATTGTGCCGACCACTACCAGCGGGTTCAGGAGACCTTGACCCGGCACGGCATATGTTTCGAGCACGATGACCAGCTGGTGAGAGGCCTGGATTACTACACCAACACCGCTTTTGAGATCCATATCCCCGGCATAGGCGCACAGAGCGCCGTGGGGGGCGGAGGACGCTACAACGGGCTGGTAAAGGCCATCGAAGGCCCTGATCTTCCGGGAATCGGTTTTGCCCTGGGTATGGAGCGGCTGTTACTGGCTTTGCAACAAGATAAAGCGGGAGGCCGGGAAAAAAACAGCATTGAGGTATTTGTTGCGGTGATGGAGCCGCAGTACGAGGATGCCGCAATCTTGATCATGCAGCAGCTCAGGGCTGCCGGCATTGCTGCCGACAAAGATTACCTGGACCGCAAAGCCAAGGCGCAGATGAAATATGCCGATAAGACCGGCGCTCAGCTGGTGCTGTTTGTCGGCGAACAGGAAGTTAAAGAAGGCTTTGTAACCGTGCGCGACATGACTAACAAGGAACAGGCGGTCCTATCCAGGTCTGACCTGGTTCCCGGCATAAACAAACTTTTGCATCAGAATGAGGAGGCACAGGCACAATGAAACGAACCCATTATGCTACACAGATAGGGATTGCCCAGATAGGCCTTGAGGTTGTTCTCAATGGCTGGGTCAATACCCGCCGAGACCATGGAGGGTTGATCTTCATTGACCTGCGTGACCGTTCTGGCATTATTCAAGCCGTGTGCAACCCCGAGCTAGACCAGGCCGCTTTTGCGGTGGCGGAACAAGTCAGGGGAGAGCATGTGATAGCTGTCCGAGGTACTGTGCAGAGAAGACCGGCAGACACCGAAAACCCCAATCTGAAGACCGGAATGGTGGAAATTTCGGTAGCCCAACTGCAGGTATTCAACAAAGCCAAAACCCCGCCGTTTTATATTGAGAACAATATAGAGGTGGACGAGAACCTGCGCCTTAAATACCGTTATTTGGATCTGCGCCGCCCCGAGATGATGGATAACCTTATGCTCAGGCACCGTATTGTGAAAAGCATCCGTGACTTTTTGGACGACAGGGATTTTGTCGAGGTGGAGACCCCGGTCTTGACTTCGAGTACACCCGAGGGGGCTCGCGACTATCTGGTTCCCAGCCGGGTGCACCCGGGCCGCTTTTATGGACTGCCCCAGTCGCCGCAGATTTTTAAACAGATGCTGATGGTGGCCGGGCTGGATAAATATTTCCAAATTGCCCGCTGCTTCCGGGATGAGGACCTGCGTGCCGACCGGCAGCCTGAATTCACCCAGCTGGATATGGAGATGTCCTTCATCGATGAAGAAGATGTTTTCAGTCTGGTGGAGGAATTGATGACGGTGCTGTTCAAGCAGATAGACCGTCCTATTAAAACCCCATTTCCGCGTATCCGCTATGATGAAGCCATGGCCAGGTACGGCAGCGATGCCCCGGATCTGCGCTTCGGCCTGGAAATAGTAGACCTGACCGAAATTTTGAAGGATGCCCAGTTTAAGGTTTTTTCACAGGCGGTTCAAAACGGGGGCGTGGTTCGCGCTATAAATGCCCGTGGCTGTGCATCCTGGACCCGGCGCGAAATTGATGAAATGGGCAAAATGGCGGTAGACAACGGAGCCAAGGGGATGGCCTGGATCGCCTGCACCGAAAACGAGCTTAAATCTCCGATAACCAAATTCTTAAATCAGGCCGAAATCGATGGGATTATGTCCGCCCTGGACGCCAAAGCCGGAGACCTGCTTTTGTTTGGAGCCGACTCAGTAGCGGTGGTCAATCGGGTAATGGGCTTCCTGCGCCTGGAATTGGCCCGGCGCCTCAAGCTGGCCGAGCCTCAAGAATTGAATTTCACCTGGGTTTATGATTTCCCGCTGGTGGAATACGATGATGAGGAAGAGCGGTATGTGGCGGTGCATCATATGTTCACCTCACCCCGGCCCGAGGATATCGAACTCTTGGAGACAGAGCCCCTGAAGGTCAAAGCCCGGGCCTACGACCTGGTATTGAACGGAACTGAGATCGGGGGAGGCAGCATCCGGATTCACCGCCGTGACTGGCAGGAAATGATGTTTGCCAGAGTAGGGATGAGCATGGAAGAAGCCGGCGAGAAGTTCGGCTATATGCTGGAAGCCTTTGAATATGGCACCCCCCCCCATGGCGGGATCGCTTTCGGCATTGACCGCCTCCTGATGATCATGGCCGGGCGCCAGAGCATCAGGGATGTGATCGCTTTTCCCAAGACTCAAAGTGCCGCCTGCCCCTTGACCGGCGCGCCTTCCAGAGTGAGTTCCCGGCAGCTGCGTGAATTGGCGCTCAAAGTCAAGGAAAAATAAATCGCAAAATTTTGGTAAAGTTATGCCCGGGGGGATTCCTTGAAAGCCAGGCCCCAGATATGTTATAGTTTTGCTAACGAGAGATATGAGGAATCAATTATCCCTGCTGTGTTCGTGAGAACAGCCGTTCAGTTTTTGCCAACACCAAAAATTAGGGAGCTTGGTCTCCACATGTGGCTGTATGCCCGATTATGACGGGAAACATTAATCATGTGGGAGGGCACCCACCTGCGAAGCAGGTTTAAACAACGGTTGCCCACGGCTCGGTGGGGTTTTTATGTTCAGGTCAGGCTGGGTTTGTAACAGATACTCGGCGGCCTCCCGACTCCTCTCAGGAGACCGGGGCCACGGAGAAACTTACCTGACCCGGTTTACCCTTCGCCAGCACCTCGAAACCAGTCAGCAGGTATTTGCCCATCGACAATATGATTATGTCCCGGATGCCATTGATTCCCTTCCTGATAAACTTCATTTGATAAAAACCTGTATAAAGCAGGATATGCCCCGATCAACTTTATGGGTGCCGCCGACCGATTGATCCCCGTTTATTGACGGCAGCCGATTTCAGCCGGACTAGTGTCTGCCCCAGGGCCGCAAGCTTCGACGAGAGCTTCGCAAAGACATATTGTCAATGGTCTGGAAGTGGTCTTCTCCCGGGCAGCCCGCTTGTGAAGCAGGACCGGCATTATTGGGCAGTTGGTGACCGTAACGCCAGTGCCGGTTTATTGATGGCTCAACAAGCTGCTAACGGCTTGCTGGATCTGGCTTAAATTCCCCAACTTGAGAAACAAGACCTTATTCAGGAAGGACTGTATCCAGTGTCAGAATCTCACCCGGCCTCATTACTGACTATATATGATCAACTCTATAATACTTTTGGCCCGCGCTATTGGTGGCCCGCCGAAAGCAGGCTGGAGATCATCATCGGCGCCGTTCTTACTCAGGGGGTCTCGTGGAGAAATGTGGAAAAGGCCATAGGCAACCTGAAAAATACCGGCAACATGGACTTTAATGCCCTCCTGCAGATGAATGACGATGTTATGTCTGGGCTGCTACATCCCGCCGGCTATCATCGCCAGAAGACCCGCAAGCTGAAAACCCTTCTGGGTTGGATAGATAAGCGCTTTGAAGGAGACATCGATGCTATGTTTAATGGCCCTACCGCGGAATTGCGCCGGGAGCTTCTGAATCTGTGGGGCATCGGGCCGGAAACAGCTGATTCCATACTACTCTATGCCGGCGGGCACCCGGTTTTTGTGGTTGACGCCTATACACAGCGAATATTTTCCCGGATGGGATTGGTAGAGGAGGAGCTTGACTATCAAGCCCTGCAAAATTATTTTCAGGAAAACCTGCCCCCGCAGGCCGAACTGTACAATGAATACCATGCCCTCCTGGTGACGCTGGGAGCAAACTTCTGCAGGAAGCGAGGCCCTCGCTGCGGGGGCTGCCCGGTTGCATCCGGGTGCAGATATAATGAGCAGGAAAACAATACTAGGAGGTAGAATACATGATTTGGAATAAAGAAAAAGAATGTATGCCCCGGGAGGAGTTAGACAAGCTGCAATTGAGCAGGTTAAAAGAGACAGTTTTTCGGGCCTACAGCTTTGTTCCGGCCTATAGATCCAAGATGGATGCGGCAGGGGTTAAACCCCAGGATATCAACAATCTGGCAGACCTCAAGTATCTGCCCTTTCTCACCAAGCAGGATTTCCGTGACAATTATCCCTTCGGCTTGCTGGCTGTACCCATGCGTGATGTGGTGCGCATCCAGTCTTCTTCCGGCACCACCGGCAAGCCGACTGTAGCCGGTTATACCCGGGATGATATAGAAACCTGGGCGGAATTGATGGCCCGGGCCCTGACCGGCGCCGGAGCCAGCGCTGATTCGATCATTCAGATCACCTGGGGTTATGGACTGTTCACCGGCGGTTTGGGAGGCCATTATGGGGCCGAAAAAATAGGTGCGGCAGTACTGCCCGCTTCCGGGGGGAATACCCGGCGGCAGATCATGTTGATGCACGATTACGGCACGACCTTGCTGGGCTGCACCCCGTCGTATGCCCTGGTTATGTATGAAGAATTCATGGAGTCCGGCTTGGATCGTTCCCAGTTCAGATTCAAAACCGGCTTATTCGGAGCCGAACCCTGGTCGGAGAACATGCGCAAAGAGATCGAAAGCAAATGGGAGATCGACGCTTATGATGTCTATGGCATGACCGAACTCATCGGGCCGGGGGTAGCCTCGGAATGCGCCGGTAAAAACGGACTGCACCTGGCTGAAGACCATTTCCTGGCGGAGATAATAGATCCCGACAGCGGGGAGGTTCTACCCTATGGCAGCCACGGCGAACTGGTAATTACCTCATTGACCAAACAAGCACTGCCCCTGGTGCGCTACCGTACCCGGGACCTGACCAGGATAAACCGCGAGCCCTGCGAGTGCGGCCGCACCCACGCCCGCATCCAAAAAATACTGGGCCGTTCCGACGATATGCTGATTATTCGTGGAGTCAATGTATTTCCTTCCATGGTGGAGAGTATTCTATTACAGATACCTGGTATCGAGCCGCAGTACCAGCTGGTGGTGAATCGGGTCTCCAATCTGGACCGGCTCGAAGTACAGGTGGAAGTCTCGGAAGGGGTCTTCAGCGACGAAGTCAGAAAGCTGGAAGAGCTGGAGGCCAGAATCACCCGTGATTTAGACAGCGGCTTGGGCATCTCGGTCAGGGTGAGATTGGTAGAACCCAGATCCATTGAAAGAAGCGAAGGCAAGGCTAAGAGGATTATTGATAATAGGAAATTATAGGAGGGAGACAATATGGCCAAACAGATTTCGGTTTTTCTTGAAAACAAGGCGGGCAGACTATCCCATGTGACCCGGGTACTGGGGGATGCCCAGGTGAATATCCGAGCTTTGTCCATTGCGGATACTTCTGATTTCGGCATCCTGCGCCTGATTGTTAACGATCCTGAAAAGGCCTACCGGATCTTAAAGGAACAGGGTTTTACCGTAAGCCAAACTGAGGTCGTTGCGGTGCAGGTTCCGGATTCACCCGGCAGCCTGGCTACGGTTCTGGAACAGATGGCGGAAGAGAACCTCAACATCGAATACCTCTATGCCTTTTTAGGGACCAAAGATGACGACGCCCTGATCATCTTTAAAGTCGAGGATATACAACGGGCCAAAGCGGCTTTTGAGAAACAGGGCATCCGTTTCTTGGAAGAGAAGAAGCTATACGAACTATAGAGATAAGAACAGATAAAACAACCGACAACCGGGCTGGATGAAATAATACGGCCCGGTTGTAACATTTTTTACTATATCTCTTGCTGCCTAAGTCTTGTACTGCGGATTGCCTCAGTCAACCTTCTGTCAACCTTTATATCAAGCTCCTGCTCCAAACGCTTTTTAAAGCTGTAGTAAAGCCTGGCTGCCTTACTTTTTCCTCCCCGGGACATATATAGCTTAATCAGCTCCAGGCATACGTTTTCATTATATGGCTCCGCAGCTAACGCCTGTCTCAGAATTTCTTCGGCCTGCCGCCATTCTCCACGCTTAATATAGATTGCGCTCAGTTTCTGGCATGACTCCATAAAGATGGATTTGAACCTTTCCCGTTCATGGAATACCAGGTCTCCGTAATCACTGCCTTCCATCAAATCCCCTTTGTATATTAAGAGCATTTTTTCCAGAAGGTTGGCCTGTTTTTGTTCTATTTGAGGAGTATGGCCGGTAAGCCGGGAAGACTCGCCATAGAGGCGTAAAAATTCGTGTATATCGAGGTCCAATGCCTCATTCTTTTTTATTTGCAGGCCTTCCGGGGTTTCATAGATCAAGGCGTTGTTCCCCGCAACATCCGCGTCATATTTGGCAAGTGTTTTTCTAAGATGATACAGTGCGGTCCGCTGTGAAGCAAGGGCGGATCTGCTGTTGGCGCCGGGCCAGAAAATCTCTGCCAGAACCTCTTTTGATACGGTATTGCCGCTGCGCAGCAAAAGATATTCGAGAAAACCCTTGACCTTTTTGGTTTTCCATTCCGTGTCGGGAATTTTTATACCGTTTACCGAAATCTCCGGTTTTCCAAACAGAGATGCCTTGACAAAATAAACCTGCTCCGAACCAGCCTTATATGTAGAGACAAAATCGTCGCTAAAAGCGGTTATGCGGCTTTCATCTATGGTTTTTACCCTGACGCTCAAGTAGCTTACCGTCTTACTGTCGTAAAATTTGCTCAGCAGCGCTTCCGCATACTCGGTACAATAGCCGTAACGTATGCTTCGCAAGGCCATTTCAATGAAAGTGGGGAGATGCATGTCCCAGAACATGGAATACCTGTTGCCGGCCGCCAGCCCCATGGCCTGCTGCAGATAGCGGCGCCCCTGTTCCGTATCGCCCTTGGCATAATACAGTCTGGCTATGTGGAAGCAGGAGCCGCACAGCACCTGATATCCCTTTTTGGCCCTGGTGGATTTTATAGATGCAAGCAGGCTGCGTTCGGCCAGCTGAAAATCTCCGGCCTCCCTGGCAATCGCTCCCAGTATGGACAGTGCGCTTTCATAGATCATCATGCCGGGACGCGCCTTTCGGATGAGGGCAATATCCTTGCGGGCTTCCTCAAGATCCGGCCCGGGACCGCCGGGTTGTATGGCCCAAAGGCGCCGGAGCAATCTGCATGCTGCAGCCAGTGCATGGTTGCGTATGCGAAGAAAGAGGAAGACAGCGTGGTCGAGCATTTCAACAGCAGCTGCCCCATCAAAGGACAGGTATCGTTCAAAAGCAGCCAGACGCCTGCTGTGGGCCGACAGGTATTCATAATCGTATTTTTCGCCGATAGCAAGGATCTCAGCTATATGTGACGGCAGGCATTCCCTCTCGTTTTTCAGAGATAAAACGATGGAAAGAAAAAGCAGGATAAACCCCCTGGAAGGCTCAATATTCTTGAATTTATCCAATTTTAACGCTGTTTCCATGCAGCGCTCCGCCTGATCAAGCTTACCCAGGCAAAAATAAATGATGCAGGAAAGGATTAGATACAGCCAGCGACTGTCTTCAGGAAGAAGGGCATACAGGACCTTTTCGCTTTGTGCTTCCGCCAGGGAAAAGCGGTCTTCCCCGATGGACCGCACCATGTCAACGACGACCAGGGTGTTTCCGAGCTCCGCCGAAACATCGGGCCGCTGCCCGGGAAGGCCCGCTGCCATTTCGACCAGCCCCTTCATATCGTTGCTGCACATTAAAATGTAGATCAGAACACTGGCCCCGTCATAATAGGTCTGAAGATTGTTATCCAGCAATGACAAGCTTAGCACCTTTTTCAGGGTGTTTACCACTTCCGGCTGCTGGCTGTTGGGCATCAGCTGCGCTTTAAACAGCAGCAGGACCGGGTTGTCATTGATCATATCCTCCGGCAGCAGATCCAGCCACAGCTTCAATTGACCGGTCTCTCCGATCATGAACTTATTAAACCCCGCTTCTGTCACCATATCTACAGCGGAGGCGGAATTGCCGCATTTGGCCAGGTGCTCCGCGGCGCGGCCGTAGGTGCCTTGTCTCATGTAATATCTGGCGGCTTTCAGATGCAGCCCGCAAATCTGTTCGTCGGGACAGCGCTCTTTTAAAACGGACAACAGAAATTCCCGGAATAAAGCATGGAAACGGTAGACCACCGGGTCCCCGGGAATCCTCTGGATGAACATGCCGAACCCCATGCACTGACCCATAAGTGCGTTTATATCATCGATTTCCAGTATTTCCGAGGCTTCGGCCGCTGAAAAGTCCTGCAGCAGGGCCAGCCTTGCCAAAGCATCCCGCGTATCGCCTTCCACGGATTTGAGCACCTCCAGGGACATATACCGGAACAGGGCGTCTTCATGACCCAGCTTACCGGATTCGATTGATACCGCATCAAGGGCTTTGCTTTGGAAGGCCTGCCATAAGATTATGATGCCGGCTACCCAGCCTTCAGTATTTTCGGCAATGAGCTCGGTCAATTTCCTGTCCGGGACGGTTTGCCCCATCTTCAGCATGAAATCCTCTATTTCAGCAGCGCTGAAAGCCAGATCCTCAGTGCCCAGCTCTAGAATTCTTTTTTCCAGTTTTTGTTTTTCTGTAAAAACAGGCAGATGGGCCCGGTTTAGTATAAAAATCGCCCAGGATGGCGGAAGGTTATCGAGCATGTACCTGATCATGTCGCATATATCCCCGACCTGGGCCACGTTTTGAAAATCATCCAGGACAATATAGGTCCGGCTATTACCAGCCCGGTCATGGGCTGCCCACATTTCCCGGCAGATCGCGGCAATTACCTGATGCGGATGTGAGCGCAGATCTGCCTGATCCCCAAGGGTTTGCCGGGTTGCTGCAAACTCGGAGGGTTCCGGCGGGAATAGTGTCTCGGCCAGGTGGGCGATGAACACCGGCAGGTTTTTATCTGCAGCGTCCAGGCGATACCAGCATACCCTGAAAGGCCTGGCGGCCTGACGGTTAAAATATGAAACCGCCAGGGTGGTTTTCCCATAACCGGCAGGCGCGCTTACGGTAACCGCTGTGCAAGAATCCATATGGTTATGGATCTTTTCCAGCCGGTCTGTCAGCAGAAAGCCTCCGGACAGCTCGGGCATAATCAATTTGCTCTTTAAGACGGGAATAGTGTTCATGCCATCGACCTTCCGAGTACGTTTACAATAAAATATTAATTTATTTTACCATAATAAAGCCATTTAAAAATGGTCCTTTATTGCGGTTTTCCAGGGGTTCCGGCCCATAGGCGCCACTTTTTCCATTTTATATTTATTTGACGCCTGTACTGTAAAATCGAAAAGGAATTAAAATGGAGTTTTTATATCTTTTGCTTACAAGGGGGTCAGTCATGGCTGATTTAATAAAATAACGGGCTATATGGGCCGTTTGACTCGGACACCCATAAGAATAACGCGGCAACCATGAAACGATAAAGCGGTGGACAACTGCAGGATTAAAAGGGGGATGGTACAGGTTTAAAACACATCTGTGAAATATTTGATGAGAACCATCTCGAACCATTTTGTGATTTAGAGAGGAGTGAATTGTAACAATGTCTTTTAAAAGAAAATCCAAAACCTTATCCCTTTTATTGACCTTGGCCATGCTGCTCACGCTGTGGCCGGGAGTGGCGCTGGCGGACCCCGACATTACTCCGCCAGCGTTTGATGCTGACTCTCCGCGGGTGGGTACTCTGCTGGACGAGGGTTCGCGGGCAGTGAGTATTATCTTTGAAACAAAAGATAATGAGCAGGTGTATTACTATCTTGTGCTGCTGCCGGATGATGCTGACGAACCAGACAGCGAACAAGTTAAAAGTGGACAGGACGCAAGCGACAGCCCCGCCCTTTACTTTAAAACAAACGAAGGTGACTCTAAAACCTCCAACATCTCCATGAAGATCCGCGCTCCGCAGCACGACACGGATTACGATATCTATATAGTGCTGGGAGACGACGAAGGAAACCTGTCTGTACCGGCTAAGATAGAGGTAACAACGCCCGCCGCTGCCGATTTTTTCGTCGCAGGGTACCCAAAAACGGGAGCGGTACAGGCCCCGGCCAGCAAGAAAATGGAGGTACTGGTAACAATTCAGGTTCCGAATAATGGTTATGGTAGGGTACATTATGTTCTTGTGGAGCAAGGTGCAGACGCGCCGTCTATTGACCAGGTCATCGCTGGAAAGGACAGTGCCGGAAATAATGCGCTGGACAAGAATACGATAAACTGCCCCAACGACACCGAGAAAAACTTCTTTGTCATCGGGGATGCCGACGCGACCGATTATGATCTCTATCTGGTGGCGCAGGACACGTATCCGAGCGATGCTCCTTGTACCGAGGCAGTCAAGCTGGGGGTCACAACGCCTCCTGCCACAGCCACACCGCCCACAACCCCAACGATTACCGGTGCGGTTATGGATGCGCAAAATCGCTACATAACTGTAACCTTCAGTGAGGGTGTTTATGGAAATGCTGCCCACAATACCGGAATTGATAAGGATGACTTCGCCATTGCCTTTGTCCAAAATGCTGGTGGGGTAAGCGGTGCTTCAATTAATTCAGTTTATAAAGTAGGAACTGGTTTGTTGCCAACCGGCGGGGAAACTCAGTTTGATATTGGGCTGAAATTGGTCGATGGCCCTCCCAGTGGAACTGAAACCATTGCCATTAGCCCCATAGCTGATTCGATTTATAGTTCTAGCGGGGTCGCTGTACCCGAGACGGAGAGTACCGGAGTGATCTCTCTGAATAGTTTATCGCCCCAGAGCTTTGCCGAGGGCTATCCGGAAACTGGCGCGCCACAAGCGGCTGGGAGCAAGTCGGTACAAATACTGGTCAAGGTTGCCCTGGCGGGTGTATTAAATTATGTTGTGCTGCCCGACGGCGCTACAGCACCCACCGCCCAGCAGATAAAGGATCATGCCAATATTGACGGCCAACCGGTGATATCTTACGCGGGACAGTCAATTGGCGCTAACGTTGAATTACCCATTACACTAGACACAAACTTGGACCATGACACAGCTTATGACATCTATATGGTAGCTGAAGCGGGCAACAACAACTTCAGCGCGGTCAAAGTGCTTGATGTAAGAACCCCACCAGAGACAGGGACAGATACGCCGATTAACATCGCGGCCATCCCGGGCGTAACTGCGCCGGTGACAGGGGCGACTCCGGTTACGGAAATCACTGAGACCGCGCAGTATACGGGAACCGTTTCCTGGTCGCCCGCCCATAAGCCTTTTGATGCCGGCAGGCAATACACGGCGACCATCACCCTGACGCCGAAATCCGGCTATACCCTGACCGGCGTAGCTGCAAACTTCTTTACAGTAGCGGGCGCGGAGTCAACGACTTACGTCGCGGATTCAGATGTAGTCACGGCGGTGTTCCCGGCAACCGCAGCGGTACCGCTGGATAATTACGTCTGCCGCCGATCCTCAGTCCCTGAACAACAATATACGTTCTTGCAGAATGCCCTTTATGATGTGGAGGACGGCCAGACCATTACGCTTCTTGGTAATATCAACCACAGCGGCGGGATTGAGATCGAGGGAAAGAGCGTCCAATTCAATCTGAGCGGCCGCACCTTGAATGTCACCAATGCGTCAGGCCCGGGGTTTGTAGTAACGAATGGAGCCGTCACGCTTATGGGTGATTCCGGCTCTTTCAACGTCACCGGTAGCCGCTTTGGAGTGCAAGCGTATAACTCTAGCGTAACCGTAACCAGTGCCACGGCAACGAGCGATGAATCAGGAAGCGCCGGGGTCTGGGGAAATACAGGCTCTTCCATTACGGTAAGGGGCAATGTAACAGCCACTGGACTACTCGGCAAAGGAGCGTCAGCTATAAACGGCGGAACCATTGTCATAAAAGGCAATGCGGCAGGCAGCGCAGGTGCTGCTCATGCTTCCGGCACAGGAAGCAGTATTGTTGTTGAAGGTGACGCCACTGCCACTGGATCAGGTGGCGCTGGCGTTTGGGCAGATAGCGGAGCAACTGTTACTGTCAAGAATGTTACCAGCGGTATGAGCAGTGAAGGCGGCGCAAAGGCCCAGGCTGGCAGTACAATAACCATAAACGGCACGATCACGGCTCCTGCAGGATATTATATAAAGGTTGAAAATACAGACAAAACGGTCGATGAAAAAGATACCTCCAGTGACAAAAGCGGCTACTTACAGTATTCGGCTACGGCCACGCATACCAGCTTCGTTTGGGTCAAGGATGCTACGGCTCCGGCAGGGACCACTGGCAACCCGGTGTGGGCGAAAAAAGCCGCATTGCCGGCCAGCAGTCCCATAGAAGATATGAAATATCTTAACGGCGCATACTGGGCGGTGGGCTACAACAGCACCCTGCTGAAATCCACTGACGGTGAAACCTGGACCAAAGTGAATGTGGGCACTCAGTTTGACCGTTTGACGGGCATCACTTACGACGGAAGCGGAACCTATGTCCTGGTCAGCACGTCAGGCGATTACTCCGGCCGCATCTATACCTCGACTAACGGTACAGACTGGACGGAAAAGGCGGCGGTGCCACAGCAGCTGAGCGACGTAGCCTTTGGCGGCGGCAAATTTGTGGCCGTAGGCGGAGCAAGCAACGTCCTGATCTCCACCGACAACGGCGCGACCTGGCAAAGCAGGACACTGACCCAGGAGGCAGGCAAAAAGACCAAGCTGCTGTCCATCGCCTATTCGGCTATTAGCTCGAAATTCGTGGCGGTAGGAATGGGCTCCGACACCATCCAGCACAAAGGCGGCATCCTGACCTCCGCGGACGGGGAAACCTGGACGGGCACTTATTCCGATTCCACAAACACCATATGGGACGTTACCTACGGCGACGGAGGCTTTGTGGCCGTGGGCGGTAGAGAGAGCGGAGGCTACTTCCTCGCTATCTCTTCCTTTGGCGATAGTTGGACAAAGCCTGTCCCTTCACCTTCTTATGCGCAGCTTTTCTCGGTAGAATACGACGGAGCCCGGTTCGTTGCGGCAGGCCGCACCAATCCCGGCATGGCCGCCTTTACCACCACTTCGCTCAATGGTGTTAACTGGACAGATAAAATAGGCGGCGGGCTGCCCTACCTCGACGCAGCTGCTTCCAATGGCACACGCATTGCGGCTATGAGCGGTTATGGCAATATTTACTCCTCGGATGACCTGGGAACAAGCTGGACCTACCGGACCCTGGGAACGACCAAAACGCTCAATGACGTGGCCTATAACGGCACAAATCTCTATGTAGCAGTAGGTGCAGAAGGAACGATCCAAACCTCAGGGGACGGAATCAACTGGGCAATTCAAAACTCCGGGACTACCTATAATCTGAATAAGGTGGATTATCTGGGCGGCAAATTCATCGCCGTGGGCAAGAACGGAACCATACTCACCTCGTCTGATGGCACGACCTGGACAGTTCGAACCTCGGGGACGACTCTGGAACTCAAAGGAATCGCCTACAGCGGTGGAAAGTACGTCGTTGTAGGAGGGGACGACGACTGGGCTAAAGTCATATGTGTCTCCGATGACGCTGAGACGTGGAGCAACGTTGACGCCCCTGGCATTTCCGTATCCCTTAACACGGTAGCGTTTGGAGATGGGGTATTTATTACCTTGACAAAAAACGGCGCGGCATTTACTTCCTCTGATGGTGCAACTTGGAGCGGAGCCGAAAGCCTTGACAGCTCATCAAAATATCCCACCGACCTAATCTATGCCGGCGGTAAATTCGCGGCGGTGGGCGGCTCGGGGGAAATCTATTTATCTTCCGACAAGGGCGGCAAATGGTCGATTGTCAAGAGTGATTTTGGCCAGTACAACCGGGGTATTGCCTACGGCGGCGGCAATTTTATCGCGGTGGGTGATCTGGGCAATATCATCGCCTCGGCAGACGGCGGTGCAACTTGGTACCGCCAGCCCGCCGGCCTGGAACTAAACCCCCATTCGTCAGATAATAACATGTACACCGATCTAAAGGGCATCATGGCGGGAAACAACTGCTTTGTGGCGGTGGGCGCGGCCGGGTTGGTGCTCAAATCCAACATGACTGCCGTTTCAGATGATGCCGATGCCCATGACGTAGCCGTCGCCAAGTCGGCTCTGGACTTTAACAACATAAAGCACAATGCGGATAATAGTGCAGGAAGCATCACCCGGAGCATGCACCTGATGACGGCATTAAGCGCACCGACCGACGTGCCGAATGGCAGCGGAGCCCTGGATGTGGAAATCAGCTGGCAAAGCAGCAGACCGACCGTTATTTCAGGGAACGGCACCGTCAACCGGCCCGCCTTCGAACAAGGCGACCAGGTGGTTTACCTGACGGCGACGTTTACAAAGAATTCGGCCACAGCAACCAAAACATTCATCGTGCGGGTGCTGGCCAATGAAGCCGGCGGTCTTACGGATGCTCAACGCGTGGCGGCGGCCAAGGCTGCACTGGGAGACGGCTCGGTCACGGTGCCTGCCGGCTCCGATCAGGCAGCTAAAACAGCAGCCGTCCAAAGCTATGTGAACGGTCTGCTGGCAGCTGTCCCCGAGGCCGTAGGCGTGACCGCAATTGTCAGCTACAATAGCGGCACGGGCGAGTATGACGTCGCGCTTAGTAAAGGCGGCGCAAGCGACAGCAAGAGCCTTGACATAATGATAATCGAGTCAGCCGACCCGGACATCGCAATCGTGGCGAACGCACTGAATGCGGCAGAAAACGCGGCCTACAGCAATATGACCCAGGCAGCGGCCAGCAGCGAGGATGCGATCAAAGCGGTGTTAAGAAATACTGCTGTAACAGCGGTAAACAACGCCAACGTTAGCGTCACCGTCAACAAGGTCAGCTACGTTGTACCGCTGGCAGGCACCTCCACGAATCCCAGCGGCACAAATGGCAGTTACGCCTTTACTGTTACCGTAAGCAAGGGTGCGCAGAGCCAAACCACCACGCAGAAAACCATCACCATTACCGCGACAGCTTATACCAGCCCTAGCCCAAGCGGTGGCGGCAGCAGCGGGAGTACCCCGTCAGGCATTCTGGTGACCTCGGCCGGCAAGGACGCCACCGCTAGCGGAATCACCCTGTCATTCCCCGCCGGAGCAGTGGAAAGCGATGTCCGGGTGCAGGTAAAAGAAGCCGGCCTGAGCTCCGGGATGACCCTGCCCGCCGACAGCCAGCTCATCAGTCAGATAGTGGATATAATAAAAGATAAGTCCGGCAACTTCGCAGAACCGGTTACCGTTACCATGTCCTTCAACAAGTCAAAAATCGATCCCGCCCAATACGACATAACCATCTGCTATTTTGACGAAGAGACCGGCCAGTGGGTGGAACTGGACAATATCAGAGTGGATCTGGATACCTCCACAGTATCCGGCGAAGTACACCACTTCACCAAATTCGCAGTTATTGCCACCCTCAAAAAAGAGCAGCCCCCGGTGCCTCCAGCGCTGCCTGACGACATTGCCGGTCATTGGGCCAAGGATAGCATTGCCCAATTAATCAATGCCGGGGTCGCGGGCGGTTATCCCGACGGCAGTTTCCAGCCGGATAAAACCGTCACCAGGGCCGAATTCACCGTCATGCTGGTCAAAGCCTTAAAGCTGGAGTCCATGGAAGGACCGGTCTTTGCGGATACCGCCGCCCACTGGGCCCAGGACAGCATCAGCACCGCCGCGGCTCACGGTTTCATCGGCGGCTATGACCAGAACACCTTCGGTCCGGATGATCTGATCACCCGGGAGCAGGCCGCTGTCATCATCGCCCGGGCGGCCCAACTGGAGGCGGGAGGAGAAGCCCTGAAGTTTACCGACAGCGGGCGGATTTCCCCCTGGGCATTGTCCGGCGTAGCCGCCGCGGTAAGCAGCGCCTACCTGACCGGCTACCCCGACAACAGCTTCCGCCCCCAGGGCCATACCACCCGGGCCGAAGCTGCGGCGCTCATCGCCAAATTCCTGTAATCCCGAAAAGATATCGGAAAAACAGGGCCGGCAAACAGACTGAAATAATAAGGGCAGCGGAGGCGTAAGCCTCCGCTGCCCAGACCGCCGACAAAAGCGAATAACTGCGTTGCTCAATAGGCCCGCTCAATCAACGTACGATTTGTACGTCAATCGCGGGCCTATTGAAGGCTTTGTTCTTCGCTTCCGTCGCTTGCTCTGCCGCCCCGCTTATCGACAGACTGCTCCTTGACACCAGAATCATTGCAGGGCACGCTCAGGCTAAGGCCTGCCGTAGCTGCGACTACTATGCATTTGCTTCTGGAAATTCCTATACTAGTCCAGGATAGGCTGGCTGGGGAGTATTTGCGTTGGCACAATGAATAAGTCTATTGGGGGTAAAAGGTGGGGGATATCATCGCCGCAAGGCCAAATTATTACGCATTTTCCACACGGTTCGAGACCTTGAAAGGCTTTACAAATTCAAGGCCGGCGCTGGAGCAAGCGGATAATGAAGGATTCTCTGCGGCATTGAATGATGTCGAATCCATGCAGCCATTTACAATATAGGACATAAGCCAGGTCTAAAAAACTTTCTATCGCCTAAATAATCCATACTCTGTATTTGGGATTGAGACACAAGGACGGTAAAATCCTGATAAAAACCAGGAAATTAGTCCTTGTTTTTTTATGCTCATAGTATGAATTTTGTAAAAAAAAGGGGTTACCTGACAGACTGAAAGCAACAAAAACCCTATTTTATCGCGATTTTGCCTTTTGTAATCACTTGAGGCGACAGAAAATAACCTTTGTTCCAATTTTCACAAAGAAGGGGAACGTTTTCCCTATATAGAATAGAAAAGTGGTATGAAGTGGTGTAAAGTGGTTTATTATCCCACTCGATAATAAATCAAGGGGCGAATAAGATGTTTTTGGGCCAATACCAGCATTCATTGGACAACAAAGGCAGGATCACTGTACCGTCAAAGTTCAGAGAAGAACTGGGCGAGACCTTTGTATGCACCCAGGGATTGGACAATTGCATTTTTGTGTACCCCCTGAACGAATGGCAGCGCCTGGCTGATAAACTGCGCGAACTGCCCTTCACCAGTGGAGATGTGCGCTCCTTTGAGCGATTTTTCTTTTCTGGGGCGGCTGAACTGGAAACCGATAAAAATGGCCGCGCCGTCCTGCCGGTGCACTTGCGGGAGTATGCCGGGATAGACAAGGACCTCTTAATTGTAGGGATAGGCAGCCGGGTTGAAATTTGGTCAGTGCAAAACTGGGTACGCTATAATCAAGCAACTGCCAGCACAGTGGCAAAAATCGCTGATGGGCTGGGTATTTAGGAGTGAAGAGCGTGCATATACCAGTTCTGCGGAACGAGGTCATAAAATACTGGCTGGGTGACCCGCACGGTTTCTATATCGATTGTACTCTTGGCGGCGGCGGCCACCTGCGCGAATTGCTCCAACATCTTTCCGCCGATGCGCAGATCCTGGCCATCGACAAAGATGGCGAGGTATTGCAGGAAACGGCCCCGACCCTCGCTCATCCCGGACTTCGTCTGGTTCACGGCGATTTTAAGAACCTGGATCAGTTTCTCACCGCTGAAGAGCAGGGGCAAGCAGAAGGAATTTTAATGGATCTGGGGGTATCTTCCTTTCAGTTGGATGAAAGGGAACGCGGGTTCAGTTACCACGAAGAGGCTGAACTGGATATGAGAATGAACCGCGATCAGCCCATTAAAGCCTCAGATCTGGTCAATCAGCTGACGCAAGAAGAACTCAGCCGAATTATTTTTACGTATGGCGAGGAACGGTTTGCCCGGCAGATCGCCCGGGCTATCGTTAAATACAGGGAAGACCGGCTGATTTCCACGACACTGGAACTATCCAGTATCATTAAAGAGGCCATCCCGGCCCGGTACCGGCGTGACAAACACCCGGCGCGCCGGACCTTCCAGGCCTTACGGATCGCAGTCAACCAGGAATTGGAAGCCCTGGAGGCCAGTCTTCCTCAAGCGGTGGGGGCGTTAAAGCCCGGGGGCAGGTTATGCATCATTACCTTTCATTCCCTGGAAGACCGCATCGTTAAAAAATTTTTCGCGGAGCAGGCCAGAACCTGTGTTTGTCCGCCCCGGCAGCCGGTATGCAACTGCAATTACCGGCCCAGTTTAGAGGTAGTGACGAGGAAGGCCATTTTGCCCGGAGAAGTCGAGTTGACCATCAACCCTCGCGCCCGAAGTGCCAAGCTGCGGGTAGCCAGGAAGATAGAAGTTCTATGAAATAGGAGGGAAGAATAAGCATGGTACAGGCGGGCTATCAATACGCAAGTAGCTGGGAAGAGGCAGCACCTCAACAAGAAGTTCCCCGGGTGCGAAGGGTGAAAAAGACCTATCGCAAGGTTTTCAAAGGGAAATTATTAGCAAAGCTAGGTTTGGCAGCATTTGTGTATGGATTGCTCCTGGTGTTCTTGTGCCTGAAAGCAGCTACCCTCGGTTATCAGATTGTGCATCTTGAAGAAGATATTCGTAAATTGGAGTCATCCAATCAGCGCCTGCAGTACGAGATAGAAAAACAGGTGTCTCTGGACTATGTGGAAAACTATGCCGTCACCCAGTTAGGCATGTATAAACCGGAAGAACATATCAAGGTGGCCAGCACCAGTGTGGAGAAGTCCGACACTGCCGCTGTGGTTTCCACTCCAGTCGCCGTGAGCAGCAACGAGGACAAAACCCTTCATAAGATATATGCCAGTTTGGTACAGCTCGCAGAGCACAATCAATAATATATATTAAAAACGAGGTGCGCCAAAATGCAAACTACCAGTCTGATGGTCAGAAAGCGTATTGCCACGCTTTTTTTGCTATTCACCCTGGGATTTTTTTTCCTGGGAGGCAGAATGTTTTGGGTACAATTCGTTCGCGGGGCCGAGTTATCCGAGAAAGCGGCTCAGAATCGAACCCGGGATGTCCCGGTGGAATCCAAACGAGGCATTATCAGTGACCGCAACGGTCACGATCTGGCTATTTCGGTCAGTGCCGACTCTGTTTATGCCATTCCCGCAGAGGTATTGGCCAGCAAAAGGGAACAAGAAGTAGCTCAAAAACTGGCGCCCCTTCTGGGTATGGACGAAACCAAGCTTTATGAACGCATAACCCGTCAGAGTTCCTACGAGTGGATCAAGCGTCAGATCGAACCAGAGATCTCCCAACAAATCCGGGATCTGGACCTCCCCGGAATTGGACTCACCGAAGAAAGCCGCCGCTATTACCCTAAAGGCTCCCTGGCAGCCCATGTCCTGGGGATATCCGGGGTGGATAATACCGGTTTGGAAGGCATCGATTATTTTTACAATGATTTAGTTGGAGGGCAAAAGGGGCGCATCGTCATCGAGCACGACGCTGCCAACCGCCCCATTCCCGAAGCCACTCACCAGTATGTCCCGCCGGTGGACGGCGCCAACCTGGTTTTGACTATTGACGAAACCATCCAATATATTGCTGAGCGAGAACTGGATAAAGTATTTAAAGAGCGGCAGGCCAAAGCTGCCACCGTCATCGTAATGGACCCCGCCACCGGCGAAATATTGGCCCTGGCCAACCGCCCCACCTTCGATCCCAATAATTTTGCGGACTACCCCGCCAGCAACCGGCGTAATTGGGCAATCAGCAACGCCTATGAACCCGGTTCAACTATGAAGATCACCACCGCTTCCATGGCTTTGCAGGAAGCTATCGTCAATGAAAATACCCCCTTCTTTTGTTCGGGCTCCACCAAAGTCGGCAAAGAAACCATCGGGTGTACTGACCACAGGGCCCATGGGCAACAGACCTTTGCCCAAATCGTTGAAAATTCCTGCAACGTCTCTTTCGTGCAGGTGGGTTTAACCCTGGGCATGGAGAAGTACTATCATTATTTAAATGGATTTGGGTTCGGGCAGCCCACCGGCATCGACCTGCCGGGAGAAGCTGCGGGAATACTGGTGCCGCAGGAGCGCGCCAAACAGATCGATTTGGCCACCATGTCCATGGGGCAGGCCAATGCCGTCACCCCGATTCAGCTCTGTAACGCTGTCGCCGCGGTAGCCAACGGGGGCAAACTGATGAAACCCTATCTGGTCAAACAGGTGGTGGATCAGAACGGTAATGTGCTGCAGCAAAACGAACCCACTGTAGTACGCCAGGTTATATCTGAGGAGACTTCCAAACGTTTATCCATGATCCTGGAAGGGGAAGTTATTAATGGGACCGGGAAAAATGCTTATATTGAAGGCTATCGCGCCGGAGGCAAAACCGGAACCGCTCAAAAGATTGCACCCGGGGGCGGATATCTCTCCAATGAGTATGTAGCCTCATTCATCGGTTACGCTCCGGCGCATAAACCGCGCCTGTTGTGTATTGTGGCAGTCGATGCCCCGCAGGGATATCCTTATTATGGAGGCTGGGTGGCAGCTCCGGTGTTTAAGAATATAATGCAGGATGCCTTACGCTATTTGGAAGAGCCCATGTATAAAGACGGCAATGCGGAGCAAACCCTACCACAAGAGGAAATGGTTGTGGTTCCCGATGTGGTGAATTTGCCTCTGGAAGAGGCCACCGCCGCTTTGAGAGCCCGGGGACTGCAGGCCAAGGTGAATGGAAGCGGCAATGTGGTGTGGCAGCAAACCCCCAAGGCCAACACCAAACTCAAACCGGGTCAGCAGGTGATCATCGACATGTCGGAAGTGGATAAGGCTAATCATGGCGGGGCGGTCACAGTGCCTGACCTGCAGGGCAAATCTATGCGGGAAGTCGCCAAAATCCTGGCAGACCTGGGTTTACATCTAATGCCGGAAGGATACGGCCTGGCCTATCAGCAAAGCCCGGAGCCCGGGAAGGTCATTAGCGGGGGCTCCACGATCACAGTCAAATTCCAGCCGGTGGGCGAGTGATGCAGCGGACTACAAATTAAACGGCATTCTTTTAATAATGCCTGGATTGAGAGGTAACGGCTATGAAACTGTTGGATCTTCTCAAAGGAATCGATATTCAAGGGAGTTCTGTTGAAATCAACCCGGATATTGCCCAAATCGCCTATGATTCGCGGCAGGTCCGCCCCGGAGCCCTGTTTGTCGCCATCAAGGGCATAAAAACGGACGGGCATTTGTATATTGCGTCGGCTATTCAGGCAGGTGCGGCAGCGGTTGTGGCTGAAGATCCAGTGATTGACGCCCCGCCGGGGTTACCGGTTATACAGGTTGATGACAGCCGGGCCATGTTAGCGGTTTTGGCGGCTCGTTTTTATAAACATCCCAGCCGCGATCTAAAGGTAATCGCCGTTACCGGCACCAATGGCAAAACTACTACCACCCATCTGATTCAGGCCATCCACCAGGAAGTCGGATGGCCCACAGCCATCATGGGAACCTTGTATGCCCGGGTGGGAGACCTGGACCTGGACCTGGGCCATACCACCCCTGAGGCGGTGGAAATAGAGTCCTTCATGGACTCGTGCCGCAAGCAAGGGGCTGAGTTCCTGGTCATGGAGGTTTCTTCGCATGCCCTGACTTTAAACCGGGTCGATCAAATCCATTTTGCGGCCGGAGTATTCACCAATCTGACCCAGGATCATCTGGATTATCATGAGAACATGGAGAATTACCTTCAAGCCAAATTGAAACTGTTCAAAATGATCCCTGGGGGGGAAAACAACTTCTGCGTTGTGAATCGCGATGACCCCCATGCGGAAAAGTTTATAAAAGCTGCTCCGGGGACCCTTTTTACCTATGGAGTGCAAGCCGGGGCTGCAGTGCGGGCGGAGAATATTGATATCAGCTTAAAAGGCACCTGCTTTACAGTGTTTTTTGGTGAAAAGCGCTTTGACATCGAGATGCGGCTCATAGGTATGTTCAGTGTATACAACGCCCTGGCTGCCATAACCGCAGCCCTCGCGGAAGGGATAGACCCGAAGATCATCACCCGGGCTTTACTTAAGGTGAAAGGGATACCAGGCCGCTTTGAGGAAGTATTTTCTTCCCATGATTTTACGGTAGTGGTAGACTATGCCCATACTCCGGATGGCTTGGAAAACATTTTGCGAACCGGCCGGGAACTGACTGCCAACCGGTTAATTACCGTATTCGGATGCGGCGGAGACCGTGACCGCGGCAAAAGGCCCTTGATGGGCGAAATCGCCGCACGATACAGCGATTTCTGTGTGGTTACCTCTGACAATCCGCGCAGCGAAGAACCTGAGGATATTATCGCTGATATTATCCCCGGAATGGAAAAAGTATCCCACTCCCGATACGCTATTATAGCGGATCGAGCGGAAGCCATCAGGCATGCTATTTATCTGGCCCGGCCCGGTGATCTCATAATCATTGCCGGCAAAGGTCATGAGACTTACCAGCTCATCAAAGGAAAGCGCTTGGATTTTGACGACCGCAAAGTGGCGCAAAAGATACTCAGCGAACTAAACCGGGCATAATATCGATGCAGGAGACGTGATGATGGAAGCTATATGGTACAGTATACTGGCGGCAGCCATAGCCCTGGTGGTTACTGCAGTTATGGGCCCATTGATAATACCGCTCTTAACCCGCCTCAAATTCGGCCAGAATATTCGCGACGACGGCCCCAAGCGGCATATGGCCAAAGCCGGAACTCCCACCATGGGCGGAGTCATGATAATCACCGGAGTGATGATTGCTACCTTTATTATGGCCGGTTCAGGATTGGAAGCTCTTACTGCCGTTTTGGTGATGATCGCTCTCGCGGCCATCGGCTTCTGGGATGACTACATTAAAGTGGTCCTCAAACGCTCACTGGGATTGCGGGCCCGGGAGAAACTGGGATTACAGCTCTTGATCGGGTTGCTGTACGGCCTGTTTTTAATCTATTATTTTAATCGCGGCACTGAAATTCTGATTCCCTTTTCCAATTATAGTGTGGATTTGGGAGCAGGTTATGTGTTATTTTTGATTGTGGTTTTGGTAGGCTCCTCAAATGCGGTCAACCTGACCGATGGTTTGGACGGCCTGGCCGCCGGGGTGACGGTTTTTGTGGCCATAGCCTATGTTATAGTGGCATGGCTGACCGGCCACCACGAAATCATGACTTTTTCCGGAGCCCTGGCTGGCGCATGCCTGGGATTCTTAATCTATAATCACTATCCCGCCAAAGTATTTATGGGCGACACCGGCTCGATGGCCCTGGGGGGCGCGGTGGCGGCCATGGCGGCCTTGACCAGAACCGAACTGGCCCTGGTATTGGTAGGCGGGGTTTATGTGCTGGAAACCATGAGCGTGGCCTTACAGGTAATCTCCTATCAGACCACCCGCAAGCGCTTGTTCTTAATGGCGCCCTTGCACCATCATTTTGAGCTAAAGGGCTGGTCCGAACAGAAGGTGGTCAGAGTATTTTGGTTCTTAGCCCTATGCAGTGCGACGCTGGGAGTAATCAGCCTGGGCCCGGCGTTTTGGCGATAAGAATGGAGTGAAATAATTGGAGCTGGTTAATAAGCGTGTCCTGGTGGTGGGATTGGGAAAAAGCGGGCAGGCAGCAGCCTCAGCCCTGGTCCGGCATGGTGCTCTGGTCCAGGTGTGCGACGCTAAAGCAGTGGAGCATTTTGATAGTGATATGATAGCCGGCCTGGAAAAACAGGGCGTAAAGATCCGTGCCGGGGAGTACCCCCAGATTGATCCCGACCACTATGATATGCTGGTAGCCAGTCCGGGCATATCCCTGGAAATCGAGCCATTTCAACAGGCATTTAAGCATGGCCTGCCGGTAATCGGTGAAGTTGAGCTGGCCTATCAGATCAAAAAACCTCAGCTTACCATGCTGGCAGTTACCGGAACTAACGGCAAAACCACTACCACCGCATTGCTGGAGCACATACTCAGACAGGGCGGCCGCCGTGCAGCCGCCGGCGGCAATATCGGCACACCTCTGACCAGCCTGGTGGAAGAAATGCCTGAGGGGATCATAGCGGTGGAAATGTCCAGCTTTCAGTTAGAAACCATTCGTGAGTTCCATCCCCGGGTGAGCGGAATGCTCAATATCACCCCGGACCATCTGGATAGGCACAAGAGTATGCCGGCCTATACGGCCGCTAAAGCCCGCATTTTTGAAAATCAGGATTTAAGCGATCAGGCCCTTTTAAACTACGATGATGCAGCTGTTCGGGAAATGGCTGCTGTTTGCCCGGCACAGGTATGGTTTTTTTCTCAAAAACAATTGCTGAAACAGGGGGTTTTCCTGGATGACGGGCAGATTGTCATAGCCAGTGAAGGAGCGCTATATCCGGTTTGCGGGCGGGATGAAGTATTGCTGCGGGGCAGCCACAATATGGAAAATATTCTATGCGCATCAGGTATGGCCTTTTGCTGCGGGGTTGCCGTTGAGGCCATCGGCTCGGCCCTCAAGACCTTTCGCGGAGTGCGGCATCGCATGGAGGAAGCCGCCACTCTTGACGGCGTCTTATACATAAACGATTCCAAGGCTACCAATCCGGATTCGGTCATGAAGGCCCTGGATGCCTTTCAGCAGCCGATTATACTCATTGCCGGGGGGCGTAATAAAGGCAGTG
>DHBS01000028.1:43270-43498 GCA_002398825.1 Syntrophomonas sp. UBA4922
AATAAAGGCAGTAAATTTGATCAGCTGGCAGCGCTTGTCAAACAGAAGGTAAAAGCCCTGATCTTGCTGGGGGAGGCTCGCAATGAGATTCGCCAAGCAGTCATGGATGTTGATTTCCAGAATATATATGAGGTAGATACCCTGGAGGCGGCCGTAAACCAGGCCCGGCAGTTGGCCCGGAGCGGAGATGTGGTACTGCTTTCTCCGGCCTGTGCCAGTTGGGATATG
>DHBS01000028.1:43651-44261 GCA_002398825.1 Syntrophomonas sp. UBA4922
GGCCTGTGCCAGTTGGGATATGTTCCTCAATTACGAACAACGGGGAGATGTCTTCTGCGGGCTGGTGAACCGCTAAGAGCCCGGGATTAAGTGTAATTTTGCTGGAGGCAGACGCTTGAGATTAAAAAAAGGACCCCCTGATTTAATTTTATTTATAACCGCATTAACCTTATTAGGCATAGGACTTATAATGGTGTTTAGTTCCAGTGCGGTTACGGCAAGTGTCCGCTATGGCGATGCTTATTATTTCTTTAAACGCCAGATTATCTGGTCCGTAATCGGCATTTGCGCACTGTTGATCACTATGAAAATCAATTATCACAAATTAAAAGGTTTGGCTTTGCCGGCCATGATTATTGCTCTGATCTGCCTGGTTCTGGTAATTACGCCGCTGGGGATCGCAGCCAAGGGCTCCAGCCGCTGGCTGGGTATCGGCGATGTCAGACTGTTCGCCCCTTCAGAACTGGCAAAACTGGCTACGGTTATGTTTCTGGCCCGCACTATGGAAGTGAATATAGACAAGATGAAGGATTTTGCGAAAGGGGTTCTGCCGTATCTGGGCATACTGGCCGTTATATGTGGATTGATCATGCTGCAGCCCGACCTGGGA
>DHBS01000028.1:44408-44735 GCA_002398825.1 Syntrophomonas sp. UBA4922
ATCATGCTGCAGCCCGACCTGGGAACCACATTTGTGGTGGCGGCAACCATATTTTTTATGATGTTGGTGGCGGGCATGCGATGGAGTCACCTGGGAGGCATAGCTGTCGCAGGGCTGGCCGCAGTTTTCGCGGCCATCGCGGTTGCGCCTTACCGTCTGGAGCGCCTGATAGCGTTTACCAATCCCTGGAAGTATGCCAGCGACGAGGGCTTCCAGACCATACAGTCCCTTTATGCCCTGGGTTCAGGGGGATTATTCGGCATGGGCTTGGGCCGCAGCCGCCAGAAATTCTTTTACTTGCCGGAACAGCATACTGACTTTATTTTT
>DHBS01000028.1:44896-45614 GCA_002398825.1 Syntrophomonas sp. UBA4922
GCATACTGACTTTATTTTTGCTATCTTGGGCGAAGAACTCGGGTTTTTGGGGGCTATAGTGGTCATCGCGCTGTTTTTGCTGTTTGCCTGGCGGGGCTTCAAGATAGCCATAAATGCCCCCGACAACTTCGGAAGCCTGTTGGCGGCCGGAATCACTGTTTTAATAACCTTTCAAGCCGCGATTAACATCGGGGTGGTTTGTGGGGTCTTGCCGGTGACAGGTATTACTTTGCCCTTTATCAGCCACGGGGGTTCGTCTTTGCTGTTTACCATGATTGGGGTCGGTTTATTGCTAAACATCTCCAGGTATAGCATAAACCGCTGACAAAGGTTGCCTATTCATCCTCTGCCCGGGGAAGCATAAAAAGTGAGGCGGCAAAAATATGAAAATGATTATTAGCGGCGGGGGGACCGGGGGGCATATTTACCCGGCGTTGTCTATCGCTGAAGGTGTTCAGGAGCGTCTTCCCGACGCCAGAATATTATATGTCGGTTCCCGGCAGGGGATGGAAAAGAACATCGTCCCCAAGCGGGGGTTTGACTACGCGTCAGTAGACATAGCCGGCATCGACCGTTCTTCAATGCTCAAGGCCTCCCAATCCCTGGTCAAGTTCCCCAAGAGTTTTTTTCAAGGCTGGGATATTTTAAAAGAGTTTAAGCCGGACGTGGTGGTTGGCACGGGTGGATACGCTTCTTTCCCGGTGGTGCTGGCCAGCAC
>DHBS01000028.1:45762-46360 GCA_002398825.1 Syntrophomonas sp. UBA4922
TTTCCCGGTGGTGCTGGCCAGCACTTTTTTTTCTTGCCGCAGTTATATCCATGAACAGAATGCGCAGCCCGGACTGGCTAACCGGCATCTAGCCGGCAGGGTAGACTGCGTTATGCTGACATTTGAGGAAGCGGCCCGGCACCTGCAGGCCAAACGCATTGAAATTACGGGTCTGCCGGTTCGCCAGGCCATCACTAGCGTAAATCGAGCTCAAGCTTATGACAAATGGGGTTTTTCGCCTGATGTTTTCACCCTGGTGGCATTTGGAGGAAGCCAGGGAGCCGCCAGCATTAACCGCGCCATGCTGGGCTTCCTGGACAGGATCAGGGCGGAGCGTTCCCAGGTGATATGGATGACCGGGCACAAGCAGTATGAAGAGCTTTTGGAGCAGGTGAACGGCCTGCAATTAGGGCAAAGTAAAGTCAAGCTGGTGTTAAAACCCTATTTGGATCATATCGAAGATGCGCTGGCAGCGGCCGACCTGGCGGTATGCAGAGCCGGAGCCAGCACCTTGAGCGAGCTGGCCGTGCTTGGCTTGCCGGCTGTTCTGGCGCCTTATCCTTATGCCAGCGACAATCACCAGGAAAAGAACGCCCGG
>DHBS01000028.1:46563-47219 GCA_002398825.1 Syntrophomonas sp. UBA4922
TGAGTTCCTGGATGGGGATACTCTCTATGAAAAAATTGAAAGTCTGCGCCATCAGCCCGAACAAGTGCGTTTCATGGCAGCCAATATGAAAAAGGAAGCCAAACCGAACGCATTAGATGATATCCTGAACATTATACTGTCCTGAACATCAAGCCAATCGGCCGGCCCGGCTATTTTAAACGGGTGAAAGATGGACAGGCTTAAGGAACACTATGTAACCACTTTTATCAAAGATGCATACTATAGGTTGTAGATACTATCGAAATAGGGAAGGAGATGAGGAAATGACCGCCTCGTCGGTGCAATGGGTGCATATGGTCGGGATTGGAGGAGCCGGGATGAGCGGCATCGCCAAGGTTCTGGCAGAGCAGGGACTTAAAGTCAGCGGTTCAGATCTGCAGAGTACAGATGTTACCCGTAAATTGGCGGACCAGGGCGTTACTGTCTACTTGGGGCATTCTTCAGCCAACCTTAAACCCGGAGTTGATCTGGTGGTGGCTTCCTCAGCCATTCCGAAAGACAACAGCGAATTGACCGCCGCCCGTGAGAGCGGCATCCCCATTCTAAAAAGGGGCCAAATGCTGGCCTATATGGTGAACGACCTGCAGACCATCGCCGTGGCCGGAGCCCATGGCAAAACCACCACAACCTCAATG
>DHBS01000028.1:47358-48562 GCA_002398825.1 Syntrophomonas sp. UBA4922
GGCAAAACCACCACAACCTCAATGGTTTTTCAGGCTTTGTGCGGAGCCGGTCTAGATCCTACTTTTATTTTGGGGGGAGAATTACAGGGCAGCCAGTTGGGGGCGCGTTTGGGCAAAAGTCCCTATTGCGTAGTTGAAGCCGATGAAAGCGATGCCTCCTTTCTGGAATTGAGACCGTATATAGCGGTAATCACCAATATCGAAGATGATCATCTGGATTTTTACGGATCTACAGAAAACATTCTCAAAGCATTCAGGCGCTATTTCGATTGCGTAAAAAACGGTGGCTTCGCCTTAGTCTGCGGGGATGATACCGAGGTACAAAAGCTGCTGGCTCAGGAGGTGTCATCCCGTGTAGTGACATACGGTGAAGGGACTGCCAACGACTACTATTTCACCGATTGGGAAGCCAGGGAGATGGGCTCCCGATGCCAGGTTTTTAAACGCGGTCTGCGTCTGGGCAGTCTGCATCTATCGGTCCCGGGCAGGCATAACACCCTTAACGCTATAGCCGCAGTGGCAGCTGCCTGTGAGCTGGGCCTGCCTTATGAACCCGCAGCCCGGGCTTTGCAGGAATTCAGCGGCGCCAAGCGGCGTTTTCATCTGGTGGGACAGAAGAATGACATCACTGTAATAGACGATTATGCCCATCACCCTACCGAGATCGAAGCTACCATTGCGGCGGCTCGGCAGGCTCATAAGGGGCGGCTCACAGTGATTTTTCAGCCCCACCGTTTTACCCGCACCCAGCTTATGGGAGAGCGCCTGGGCAAATCCCTGGTCGGAGCCGATACGGTCTTTGTTACAGATATTTACTCAGCCGGTGAACCGGTAATTCCCGGGATTACAGCGCAGATCGTCTATGATGCGGCCCGCGGGGCTGAAGCCAAAGTCTATTATGTGCCCGATAAAGAGGCGCTGGCGCCTCTGGTGGCGGGCCAATCCCAAAAGGGGGACCTGATTATTACCATGGGAGCCGGCGATGTTTGGAAGCTGGGCCCAATCATCTTAGAAAAGATTTAACACCTGTGGGGGTGCTATATTGGATAATTTCTATATCAAGGGTGGCGTCGCCCTGAAAGGCCAGGTTCATATCAGTGGTTCCAAAAACGCCACTCTGCCCATTATGGCCGCCAGCCTGATGGCGGCTGACGAAGTGGTGCTATGCGGCGTTCCCGACTTGGAAGATATAAATGTGATGTCT
>DHBS01000028.1:48704-49070 GCA_002398825.1 Syntrophomonas sp. UBA4922
TTGGAAGATATAAATGTGATGTCTGATGTCTTAAGGCTTTTGGGAGCGACAGTTAAGAGAGAAAATGACGTATTAATCATAGACAGCCGTAACGTGAACGGTGTCGAACTGCCTGAGTCCATGTCCAGGAAGATGCGGGCCTCAAACCTGGTGATGGGCGCTTTGCTGGCCCGTTTTAAAAAGGCTGCGGTAGCGTACCCGGGTGGATGTGCCATCGGCAGCCGGCCCATGGATCTCCATCTCAAGGGATTCAGAGCTTTGGGGTACCATATCACCGACGAGTGCGGAGTCATGTTTGGAGAAGCTGAGAGCCTCGGCGGGCAGGAGACCTTGCTGGATTTCCCCAGTGTGGGGGCAACAGAAAAT
>DHBS01000028.1:49216-50316 GCA_002398825.1 Syntrophomonas sp. UBA4922
AACAGAAAATATTATGATGGCAGCGGCCTTAACCCCTGGTATCACTACTTTGCGCAATGCCGCCAGGGAGCCGGAGATTATCGACCTGCAGAACTTCCTCAATCGTATGGGGGCCAGAATACGAGGCGCCGGGCTGGATACCATACGCATTGAAGGGGTGAGCAGGCTCCACGGAGTGGAGCACACGGTCATCCCCGACCGCATCGAGGCCGGAACCTTCATGGTGGCGGCAGCCATTACCAGTGGCGATGTTATGATCGACAATATAGTATTGGAGCATATTCAATCCCTGGTAGCCAAACTTCGCGAAATCGGTGTGGATATCAGTTCTAACGGCTCCTGGGTCAGGGTGTCGGGGCATCAGCCCATGCACAGTGCGGACATTAAGACCATGCCTTATCCGGGCTTCCCCACCGACATGCAGCCGCAGATGATGGCCTTGATGTCCACCGTACCGGGAACCAGCATTATGGTTGAAACTATTTTCGAGAACCGTTTTATGCATGTTCATGAATTGAGAAGGATGGGAGCGGAGATTAAAATAGAAGGCCGGGTAGCCATCATCAAAGGAAAAGAATACCTGGAAGGGGCTGCCGTGGAGGCCACTGATCTGCGCGCCGGAGCCGCACTGGTTTTAGCCGGTTTGAAAGCCCGCGGAGAGACCAGAGTAGGCAAACTGGAACACATAGACCGTGGTTATGAAAAACTGCACTGCAAGCTGCACAATCTAGGCGCAGATGTACAGCGCAAGCCCGCGCCCTGAAGGCCGGTAAATTCATACAGAAAGAGTATAGGGAATCCAGTCAGGCAGATGATTTTACCACTGAATTCTGCTATAATCTATCCAGCAATTAGGGGCAGAGGCAGCTTATGAAGAGTCAATGGAATTATAGTTTTGTAAAATATACGGTTTTCCTTTTGGTCAGTCTCATTTCTATTTTCCTGTTTATGCATAGTTCTTTCTTTTACATCGATCAGATTACTGTGCAAGGGGCAGAAAGAATGGGATCCGCAGAGGTTATTCGGCTCTCCGGACTGCAGACCGGGCTGAATATCTTCTCGGTCAACGGGCAGCAAATCAGTCAAGCCCTGAAGGTGCA
>DHBS01000028.1:50449-52311 GCA_002398825.1 Syntrophomonas sp. UBA4922
AATCAGTCAAGCCCTGAAGGTGCATCCCATGGTTCAGGATGTCAAGGTAATCAGGCACTGGCCCAGGCACCTGGAGATTCAGGTCAGCGAACGGCAGGCCTGGGCTTTAATTCCTTGTCAGGGCGGGTTTTTATGCATCGACCAGGAGGGCGTTGTCATCGATAAGTTAAATATTTTTTCCCCAGATCAATATTGTATAATTACTATGGACAAACAACCCGAGCAAGTGGTTTTAGGACAAGTGATAGATCCCGAAGCAATCGCGGCCATTCGCCAGATCTGGGAGGCCATCCCAGTTGAACCCCGGGTTGACATCTCCGACTATCATTATGTCAATGAGAGTAAAGAGGTGATCTTATATACCAACCACGGGACAGAGATTCTTTTTGGCGATCTGGAGCGATTAGCAGATAAGGTACAGTCCCTGCTTCAAATTATAAATATAGAAAAGGACTATGAGAAGCAAGGCAAAAGCCCGCTTAGCTATGTTGACCTGCGTTTCAAAGGTCAACCGGTTGTTAAAACACTTGATTAAATATGGGGCGGTTAAAAAGGTGATGGTAAAATGCGAAGCCGAAATGCTCAAATAACGATTGCAATAGTTTCTTTAATCCTTGGTATTTTGTTAGCCATACAGTTCAAGACCCAGGAAAACATCAATGACACTCTCATGCCGGGGCGGGTCGAAGAACTGAGCCAGAGTCTCATCGAAGTGACCAAACAGCGCGATGCCTTGGCCGAAGAAGTGCAAACCCTGAGCGACAAACTTCAGAAAATCCGTCAGGTTGACGAGGCCATGGCCGATCTGCAGGACGAGGTCATGAAGGCCAATATGGCAGCCGGAAAGGTTGCGGTCAGCGGGCCGGGTGTCCTCCTGACCCTGAATGACAGCAACCGCACCCTGCAGTCCGGAGAAAACCCCAACTATGGAATTGTACATGATTATGACCTTTTGACCTTAGTCAATGAATTGCGGGCTTCAGGGGCTGAAGCCATTGCGGTAAATGGCGAGCGCCTCACCGCAATTTCAGAGATAAGGTGTGCCGGTACCTTGATTTTGGTCAACTGGGCCCGCATCGGTCCGCCCTATGAGATAAAGGCCATCGGGGATCCCGAAATGCTGACCAGCGGATTAAACATCAGGGGCGGCCATCTGGAAACCCTCAAATATCTGGGGGTGCAGACCAACCTGCAGAAGGCGGACAAGTTGGAGCTGCCTGCTTATAACGGGGCCATGAAATTTACCCATGCTGTACCCGTAATCACTACGAATGAGGCGGAATAGAAAATGTGGCTGGTAGTTATTTTTTGTTTATTAATAGGATTATTTATCGGATTTCAGATGCCGGTGCTATTTCCGGTGCTGTATGCAAAATATATGTCTATTGCCATACTGGCGGCCCTGGATTCCGTATTTGGGGGCATTCGCGCCTATATGGAAGACGGCTTTGACAGCACCATTTTTGTAACCGGTTTTGTTATAAATGCCTTATTGGCGGCTGGTATGGCCTATTTAGGGGACCGTTTGGGGGTTGATCTATACCTGGCGGCGGTCTTGGTCTTTGGAGTACGATTGTTCCAAAATTTGGCGATAATTCGTCGATATCTCATGAAAAAATATTAGTACCAAAATAAAGGAATATCCAGGATTTTGTGGTATTTCTATGTAGGTATTAAAGTAAGGGGGAATCACTATTAAAAACCGCCATATAGTGGTTGCCCTGGACATAGGGACCCACACTATCAAAGCCGCCATGGCTGAAGTGATTGCAGTAGATCAAATTAACATTTTGGGTATATCAGCTCTGCCTGCCCGGGGGATAAGAAAGGGTCACATCGTTGACATCGAATCTGCCGCCCAG
>DHBS01000028.1:52479-89242 GCA_002398825.1 Syntrophomonas sp. UBA4922
TGGAAGAGGCTTTGAATGCCCTGGAGAGGCTGACCGGTATGGAAATCAGCGGGGCCTTAATCGGATTTTCAGGGACCAGCCTGTCAACAATCAATAATCATACCGTCGTAGCAGTAGGAACCCCCAGCTACGAGATATCCCAGGATGATAAGAGCCGAGTTCTGCATTCGGCGCAGACCATTTCCCTTCCGCCTGATAAAAGTATTGTGCAGGTCGTGGAACGTCAATACATCATCGACGGATACGACGGGGTCAAGGAACCGGTAGGAATGGTAGGAAGCCGCCTGGAAGCAGAGATTACGGTTATCGTTGCTGCCATTGCCGCGGTTCAAAACTTGCAGCGCAGCGCCGGCAGAATCAATCTGGAGGTCGAAGGTTTAGTATTCAATCCCCTGTTGACAGCGGAGGCAGTTTTGATGCCTACTGAAATGGAGATGGGGGTGGCTCTGGTTGACATCGGTGGAGGCGCCATAGATGTCAGCGTATTTGAACGGGGCAGCCTGTTATGTGCCTCGGTCTTGCCCCTGGGAGGGGAGCATATTACCAAAGATCTGGCTATTATTCTAAAAACTTCATTGGAGGAGGCCGCCAGCCTTAAAGAACGCAGTGAGATAACGGCTTTACAAGCAGACGATGATGCAGTGATAGAGATAAAAGACGTTCAGGGCCAGCCAGGGCACCAGGTTTCTCAGCAATTGGTCGCCGAGATCATCTCAGCGCGGGTTCTGGAAATCGCGCAAATGGTTTATAGGGAATTGAGGCAGTTTGATGCCATTAATAGAATACCGGCCGGAATTGTAGTCACCGGAGGCGGGGCAGAACTAATTGGCATGCCGGAGTTGTTTGAGGAATATCTGGGAGTTCCAGTAAGATTGGGGGCTCCGGATAGGGTGATAGGCTTAGCCAGCGAATACAGACGGCCCTGCTACGGTGCGGCAGTGGGCGGTTTAATCTGTGCAGCCCGGCACATGGGGCCTCATAAATTTGAAAACAAACGTGGCCTGTCAAGCTTGATTGACAGAATGGGCGAATGGTATAAGGATTTTTTTAGGTAAAGGACAGAGGAGGTTATTTAATGCCATTGGATTTTGACGTTGAGATGCAACAGTTTGCTGACATCAAAGTCATAGGAATCGGCGGCGGCGGTAACAACGCCATTAATCGCATGATTGAAGCCGGTTTAAAAGGGGTTGAATTTGTAGCTGTAAATACTGATTCGCAAGCATTGTGGATTTCCAAAGCGGACAAGAAGATCCAGGTAGGTGAAAAGCTGACCAAAGGTCTGGGCGCGGGCGCCGACCCGGAGATCGGACTCAAAGCGGCTGAAGAGAACGCCGATGAAATCAAACGAGCCCTGCAGGGAGCCGATATGGTTTTTGTAACCGCAGGGATGGGCGGCGGCACCGGCACCGGTGGCGCGCCGGTGATTGCCAGAATAGCCCGGGAGCTGGGTGCACTCACAGTAGGTGTTGTTACCCGGCCGTTTACTTTTGAAGGCCGCAAGCGCAATTCGCAAGCGGAAAGCGGTATACATAACCTGCGTGAAGAAGTGGACAGCCTGATCACTATACCCAATGACCGCCTGCTGCAGGTGGTAGAGAAGAATACCGCTTTTAACGATGCCTTCCGCATCGCCGATGACATTCTTCGCCAGGGCGTGCAGGGCATTTCGGATCTCATCGCTGTACCCGGCGTCATAAACTGCGACTTTGCCGATGTCAAAACCGTCATGAAAAATACCGGCTCGGCGCTGATGGGCATCGGCACCGCCAAAGGGGAAAACCGGGCCGCGGAAGCTGCCCGTATGGCCATTTCGAGCCCGTTATTGGAAACCTCCATCGACGGAGCCAAAGGGGTGTTGTTTAACATCAGCGGGGGAGGAGGCCTCACCCTGTTCGAGATCTATGAAGCGGCCGAGATTATTCATCAGGCGGTTGACGCGGAAGCCAATATCATCTTCGGCGCCAATATCATAGAGAGCCTGGAAGATGAGGTGCGCGTCACCGTGATCGCCACCGGATTCAGCGCCTATAAGCCCAGACTGGGAGAGACCACCAAAGGCAGAGCGGGCATTGACGCCCCACCTACTTTTACGGAAAAAGGCGACCTCGAAATTCCGCCCTTTTTGCGCAGCCGTAAGCGCTCGGACAATAGATGACGCCTGGGCTTAATTATATAAGCAGATAATCAAACCAGCTAGAACCGGGAATGTGAATTCTCGGTTTTTTGTTTTTTATAGGATAAGAATGTGGGTCAGTCCGGGGCAAATCCAACAAATTATGTTCACCCCCTTCTGGTATAATCTGTTAAGCATGTGAGCCCAAGAGCAAGAATATGAATGTTTATAGTGAATAAAAACTTACAAAACCACCGGAATTAACTAAAAAGGTGAAGGCGAATTGAACAATCCCAAAGTCTATTTGGACCTGACCTTTCTCAATAATTTCATAATGGATTTTATAATCCTGTGGGCTACCGCCAGGCTGTCGGGGCTTAAACCAAAACATTCCCGTATAGCGGTGGCATCGGTGCTGGGGGCGGCCTATGCGGTGGGTTACGTATGGCTGGCGGGTAGCCTGATCTTCAGCATGACCGGCAAAATCGTGGTCTCCGTAATTATGGTCATTCTGGCCATCAAACCTGCCCGCTGGCAGGATTATAGCAAGGTCCTGCTGTACTTTTACCTGATCAATTTCACCGTAGCAGGGGCTACCATCGCCTTTTCCTCACTGTTTGCAGACACCGAATTGGCCCGATTTTTCCCGGCTATCTGGATTGTAGTGGCTGTATTGGCCGCCCTGGCTATCGGACTGTTCGCGGGCCGCTACGTGAAAGACCATCTTCTTCCCGGGCTGTTAAAGTTTCAGGTGGTCTTGAGATTCGGCAAACAACATTGCATGGGCCACGGCTTTGTGGACACCGGCAACTCGCTCAAAGATCCCCTGACCAGGAAACCGGTAATTGTGGCGGAATATGGGTTGATAAAACCGTGTCTGCCCCTCGAACTGCAAAATATGGTGGAAAAGGATCAGAGCGAAGAGGCCCTTTTGGAGCAAATCATTGCCAGCAGCTGGGCAAACCGCCTCAGGCTGATACCCTTTTCTTCCATCGGAAGAAAAAATGGGATGTTGTTGGGGGTCCGGGCCGATGAGGTGGTGTTGAATATCGGCTCCAAAGATATAATGCACAAAAATGCGGTAATAGGAATCTACCGGGAACAGTTGAATCCGCAGGGCAATTATCAGATGTTGATTCCCGCGGATATGGTGGAAGGATAGGAGGGAATGCTATGGGAATCAGAGACCTGTTAAAGAACTGGCAGATGAGCCTCATCAGGCTGTACATCAGGAAGAGGATACCACAGTTCATTCATTATATCGGCTCGACAGAAGTATTGCCTCCACCGCTGCAAGAGAATGAGGAGATGAGCCTGATTTCGCGCCTGGAGCAGGGCGACGCCGGGGTAAAAGCCAAACTGATCGAGCATAACCTGCGCCTGGTGGTATATATCGCCAAAAAGTTCGAAAACACCGGTATCAACATTGAAGACCTGGTTTCCATCGGCACTATTGGCCTAATCAAAGCGGTCAATACCTTTGAACCGAAAAAGAATATCAAACTGGCCACCTACGCTTCGCGCTGCATTGAAAACGAAATCCTCATGTACCTGCGCCGAAATCTGAAAAACCGCGGCGAAGTCTCCCTGGATGAGCCTCTTAATGTGGATTGGGACGGCAATGAACTCTTGCTGTCCGATGTTCTGGGAACTGACGGGGACATGATCTACAAACGCATTGAACATGAAGTGGAAAAGAGCCTTTTGTGGCAGGCCATGCATAAATTGAGCAGCCGGGAAAAAACCATCATTCAGCTTCGCTTCGGCCTGGGGGATGGATTGGAAAAAACCCAGAAGGAAGTGGCCGATATTTTAGGGATATCACAATCCTATATTTCACGCCTGGAGAAAAGAATCCTGAAAAGGCTGCAGCGAGAGATTCGAAAAATCGAATAAAGGCGGGAATTTGGGGCAGACTTCATCGTCTGTCCCCGCTAAATAGCGAATAAATCCGGGCTGCTACGTAAACAATTTAATTAAGGGAATATAGTGCTTAAAATAGCACTATTTTTTATGAGTGCCAATGCAAATGCTATGAAGGGAAGGAACCGGCTTGATCAATAAAGTTGAGATATGCGGGGTCAATACCTCCAAACTTCCCGTGCTGAAAAATGATGAGATGAGAGTGCTGTTTAAGGAGTTTCAGTCGGGTGATCAGGAGGCCAGGGATAAACTGATACAGGGCAACCTGCGGTTGGTTTTAAGTGTGATACAGCGTTTCAGCAACCGCGGGGAATTCGTGGACGATCTATTCCAGGTGGGTTGCATCGGACTGATTAAAGCCATAGATAATTTTGATTTGAGCCAGAATGTGCGTTTCTCCACCTACGCGGTGCCTATGATCATCGGGGAGATCCGGCGCTACCTGCGCGACAACAACCCGGTCAGGGTTTCCCGCTCTCTGCGCGACATCGCTTACAAAGCCCTGCAGGTCAGAGAACGGCTGGTCTCGGATCATTCTTCCGAGCCGACCGTGGTTCAAATCGCCAAAGAGCTGGAACTGCCCCGCGAAGAGGTGGTGTTTGCCCTGGATGCCATTCAGGATCCGGTGTCACTATTTGAACCTATTTATAATGACGGCGGCGACCCGATTCTGGTAATGGACCAGATCAGCGATGACAAGAACACCGACGATCTGTGGCTGGAGGAAATCAGCATCAAAGAAGCCATGAAAAAGCTGAATGAGCGGGAAAAGCATATCGTTTCACTAAGATTTTTCGCGGGCAAGACCCAGATGGAGGTTGCCGATGAAATAGGCATTTCCCAAGCTCAAGTATCCCGCCTGGAAAAAGCTGCCCTCAAACAGCTTAAAAAGTATATTTGAAGGTGCGCTAGGAGGCTAGAATATGGGCAACAAAATCATAACGATGTTTTTGGTTATGGCCGTTCTAGGTTTGTTGATGCCTTTGACCCAGGAGTTATTGGCGGTTGAAAATGCCTTTACGGTAGACAACCTGGTGCGCATAGAACTGCCCGCTGAATAAATGTCAAATGGGGACGTTCCCATTGGTTCCCCGTCCCCATTTGTCCCTTGATTATCTGATGTATTTAATATATATGAACTTGCCGCCTACACTTTTATTGACATCAGCCGGGCTTTGGGTATTCTGCCAATATACACTGGGCCAATCGGGGTTAACGTTATCCGGATTATCGAAAACCACTGTAATATCCGTTATGGGCGGCAAAGTATTCGCTTTGCTCGTCCACAGATAGATAAACTTTCCGCCCGAACCCCAATTTAAATCCATGCTATTTCGCGTATAATCAACGTAGTTCGAATTGTGGTTCATGGAGTTTGTCTCCGAGCCCGCCGAACTTCCCCGGTATTCCATAAAGAAATCGGTATAGGCCTCATCGATGTTTTCTCCCAGTTTATAGCACAAATAGATGAAATTCCCGCCTGCACCCGCGTTCAAGTCAGCATTGATCAGCTGATACCCGGGAGGACATTGGCTTCTTGCGTTCCATTCGTTTTTGTCTGCGACGAATACGATATCCGTTACATATTTTTGCACAGGCCACTGGTTTCCCTGGGCCAGATTCAGCTTTTCGAATTCGGCTTTAAGGCTGGCGGCCCTGGCCGGATCGCTGCAAAGCTCCCAAATAGGCACGAGAGCCCTGGCAGTGGTATTGCCGAAATCGACCAGCGTACCCTTGTCCTCCAATGTGCTTTCCCATTTCGTCAGTGCCTGGGGATCGTTTACAAATTGATTGATATTCAGAGCGAAACCGCCGCCATAGCTGTGGAGGATCTGCTCCTTGTCGCTGTCATACGTGGATTTATTCTTGACGTTTTGATATTGGGCGCTGCCCCCGGCGCTGAATATGACGGCATTAAAGTCTGCTTTTGTAGCGGTTTTAAAGTTTTCATAACTGGTTGACGCCTTGGAACTGGCAGTAATGCTATAATCAACTCTGCCTCCGGTAATCGTATCGACAAGTACGTATTGGCCGAAGTTGGCAAAAACCGTATTGGCGGAAATGCTGCTGTCATTCAGCATCTGCTTGGCATCAGCGGTGAGGTAGTCTTTTAAGTCGGCCGTTCCGTTGACGTATACGCCGTACTTTTTAACCACATAGCTATAGGTGGAAAAATAGTTGTTCAGTTTTTGGGTGCGTGCCGAATCAAAATTAGCCTTAACCGAACCGCCAAAGCCAAAATAGCTGCCCGAGGCGCTTATTTTGGTAGACATGTTATTGCTGTATGACCTGATGGATTCGCTGATATTTTGACTGTTTACGCCCTCATCATAACGAATTCGTTCCATTTTTTGGTTCTGAATGAGCTTCCCAGTATCTAAAACCGGCTGCTTTAACGAATCCACAGATGCGTATTTGCCAAAGACATCATAGCCTCTGCCCACCCGCATAACTACAGGAATATCCGCTTCATTCATGGTTACTTTATAAGCTTTTCCAACCTGCTCAACTGCCCAGGTACCTTTGAGTTTACTGATATCGATTGAAATCATCGGAGTGATATCTGGTTTTACGGGCGTAACTACCGAGGGGGTCTCTTTAATATCCGGCAACGACGGGAGAATAGGCTTAACAGGCTTAACGATTGCTTCGCCTGATGAGCCTGTTTTGGTTATGGTTACTTTTCTGGCGACTTCTTCCCATTGAACGTCACAGCCCAGGGTTTCCGTAACAAATCGGAGGGGCAGCATGGTCCGCCCGTTGATAATCAGGGGTTTTACATTGACATTGTCAGGATCTATGGGAACAGTTTTTCCATTGACCAATGCATTGCTTTGCCCAATCCATAGTTCCATTTTGGTTTCACCTAATGACACCGTTACTTTTCTGGTTTCATTATCCCAGGCCACATCAGCGCCCAGGGGAGTCGCGGCAAATCTGATCGGCAGCATGGTCCGGCTTTCAATAATGGTAGGGCTGACATCCATAACAATCAGTTCGCCATTGGCGGTATAGGTGTTGTTGTCGAGGATAAAAACCATCACCGTCTCCTGGCTTTTTGATGTTTCAGCAGCGATGGCGAGCAAAGGAAAAAACATCATTAAACTCGCTAATACCCACGATATGGCTAATACTGGTGAGGAAATGTTTCGACATTTTGGGTTCGTAATAATTTTCATCAATACCGACCTCCTGTTTAATCAAATGATTAGTTGGTACATGTTTATAAAGCATCGATGTGCTTTAAGAAATATAGTATTCTTCCCCTGATTCTTAAACGAAGCAATCATCATCCCTGTTTTTCCAGACGCTCAAATACAAAATCCACGTGGTCCGATAGTTTCTGAATAACGACGGTATGATCACCGCCTTCCTGAACGGCAACCAAAAGGTCTAAAATAATGCCCATGAAGCCGTAATTCAATTCTTCGGCGGCGATTCTCAGATCAGTATCATCCCGTATCTTTCCCTTTGCCGCCATGGTCCTCAGTATTGCCTCGTAGTAATCCGCCGGTTCTTTCAGCATGAATTCCTTGACAAAGTTTCTGGCCTTTTGATTTATATACTGTTCCATCAATATGATCAGGGCCATTTTATCGATTCTGGAGGTCCTGTTCTTAACATATTTGATGAATAGCAGCCTGAAAATCTCCCGGGGCGCCATAAATTCGATTTCATACTCAAGTTCTTTTTGATCCGGCTTTTGGGCCTGCATTCCTTCCTGAAAACAGTCAAATATATGGTTCAGGATATCTTCTTTGTTTCTAAAATGGTTATATATTGAGCTTTCCTTTATTCCTGCCCCATAAGCTATCTTTCTTACAGATACACCGTTATAGCCATGCCTGGAAAACATATCTATTGCCACATCAAATATTTTTTCTCTTGTTCCGGACAGCCGTTTCATTTTTTAATCCCTTTCTGCTAACTATCGTTATCCTATAGCAGTTATTATACTATAAATAATAGCATTAATTGCACAATATGCTAACAAGTGTTAATAAAAAATAGGCGCAGATAACGCAGATTCATTAAAGGCCTGTACCTCCTGGATTCGAGTCAGAGCATATAATGTATGCAAGGTCTGGGCGCCGATAGAATTAAAACCAGGAGTTAGTCCCCTTTTTGTGTTACAATGCGGAAAAAGGGTTTGGGGGATAGAGGTTTACCAGGGGTATCCTAGAACCATCCCCCCGTAACCAGGGAGGTTGAGGATTTTGTCGGGTAACAAGGTGCGGTTGTTCTGGGAGGGGCGCCAGGATACGCCGTCAGGAATTGCCCACAGCGTGGAGCCCGCCGTAATTTCCCGCATTTATCCCCATCCAGTCAAACCGGAAAACTCTTTATGGCCGGAAGAGATCCGGCGCCCCGATGCCACCCCGGAAAACCGCATGTGCTTCGGCGACAACTCGGATGTAATGCAGTATCTGCTGCGAAATGGATATGAAAACAGGTTCAATCTGATCTATATAGACCCGCCCTATTTGAGCAACCAAAAATACCTGTCGCGCATTGAGATCGGTGACAAGACCAGTCCCCAACCGGTGGAGCGTCAGGTATTTCGTGATAATGGCCCGGGCGGCCTGGACGCCTTTCTGGAGCAGATGTTCCTGCGCTTGCAACTGATGAAAGATCTCTTAAATGAGAATGGCAGCCTCTTCGTGCACCTGGACTGGCATGTCAGCCATTATGCAAAGGTATTGCTCGATGAGATCTTCGGGTCTCAGACCATGATCAACGAAATCGTATGGTGCTACGGGGGCGGCACCGGAACCAGGCGCCACTTTCACCGCAAGCACGATTTGATCCTGTGGTACGCCAAAGGTCCTGATTATACCTTTAACCCGCAGTATCGCTCTTATTCGCCGGGGACGGTGCAGAGGGGACTGACCAGGGTCAAGGGAGACCGTTATAAGCTGCACTCCAAAGGCGCATTGATGCAGGATTGGTGGAGCGACATAAACAAGATCCTCAGTCCCACCGCCCATGAGAATCTTAAATTCCCGACTCAAAAGCCTCTGGCCCTCTTGGAGCGGATAATCGCCGCAGCCTCCAATCCCGGTGATCTGGTGGGCGACTTCTATGCCGGTTCGGCGACAGCCGCGCAGGCATGCGAAGCAAGCGGCCGTTTCTGGGTGACATGTGACAACAGCCCCATCGCTATCGACACCGCTATGAAGCGTTTGATCAGAATGCCGGCCCGGCCTTTCACTGTGGAGAGTATGGAGGCTTCGTCTCATGAGACTGGGAAACTAGTACTCAAACCCCTGCTGGTCAATGATTTCAGTTCGGAAGATATACTGCTCCAAGTGGGTATACAAAGCTACCGGCCCGGACAGGAGATCAAGCCCGCTCCTGCGTTTAGCTATATAGACTTTTGGGAAATCGACCTCAATTATGACGGAAAGGTTTTCAACTCCGACCTGCAGGTCGTCAGGGCCAGCCAGCGCATGGACAGCGACCTGCCCCTGCAAATCACCGCCCGCCTCAAAAAGCCCTCAACACCCATTGAGATCGCCATTAGAGTACATGATGTATTCGGTGATACAGTAGTGGCCATCGCCCGTTTAAACTCCTGAAACAGATTATAGATATGTCTGGAATAACTATGGCGGGATTATTGGGACAACTACCGGCCCTGGTTACACTGACAGAAGCCAGGCGGCAACCGCTACCCATGGGGCGGTGGGCGTATGTATAGCGTTTATACATGCCTCCCATGCTGCCTGCTTTGCACATTAGCACTTTCTTTTTATCGTCTTACGCCGATTGATTATGCAATTGCCCTTGATGATTAGCGTACAAAACTACACATGAGAAATCGATGGACAGGTGCGGAGGTTCGCTTCCTCTCAGGCGTACCATTAGAGAAACTGGTACTTCCCTAGAAGTTGAGAAGTATTTTTTTGTTCTATGACAGTACGATAACCAGACAAAGTATTTTCTTGAACATCTTAATTCAAAATTATGTTATTCTATTGTCAGTGTGTTTTCGTCAGATTTCGCAGCATGGTTTGACGGTAGGCAGGTTACACTCTAAAACCCAATATTGTAGTATAGGAGGATGGATTCACTTTGGACATTTTGTTAATTTTGTTGCCCATTATTGTTGTTTTAGGTCTTCTGATCTTCGCTAAATGCCCTGCTGATATCAGTGGGTTTATCGGCTGGTTATTAACCCTCACCATTGCCTACCTGTTCTTCCACACCTCTTTGCGCGTAAGTTTGGCCTCGACAGTAATGGGGATGGTCCGTTCATTCCCGGTTTCCTTGATGGTAGCCACTTCAATTCTGCAGATCACCTTTTTGGAATCTACCGGAGCCCTGCAGCGCATCGTGGCCTTTGTCAAAACTATCGCCCGCAGCAATCACGCGGTGCAGATCATGATAATCAATATGGGAATCGGCACCCTGCTGGTGTCGGTAGGCGCCACCCCGGTCTCAATTCTACCGCCTATAATGCTGGCCATGGGCTATTCTACTTTCGTGGCAGTGGCTTTGCCCGCGTTGGGATTTGATGGCTTGTGCACCTATGCTCTCCTGGGCGCTCCGCTGGTGGCCTTCGCCGACCTTACCGGCACCCCCCTGGTCGACTCCGCCCTGGTATTCTCCAAATTCATGCCCGTTATCTCGACAATGATCGGGTTCGGGATGCTGTGGATCGTGGGCGGTTGGAAGAAAGTGGTGGAGGGCTTTGTGCCCTGTACCCTGGCCGGTGTAACCATGGGTTTTACAGCCGTGGCGGTAGCCCACTGGGTGCCTGCGGGGGTGGTTTTGACAGGGATCTTTGCCGGTATGGCCACTATTTTAATAATGTTCGCCTACTTAAAGGTTCAGGGCAAACCGATTATCGACCGCAGTGAAATCAGCAAACTGGATTTGCGCACCGAGAACTCCATGTCATTATTAAAAGCCTTATCTCCGTGGATAATACTCATCATTTGCTGCCTGATTGTAAATTTCTGGAGTCCGGCCTTGACCCTGTTATCCAAAAAACTGGCCATGCCTTTTAATCTGATCCCAGGTGGAAAACCCATATCCACCCGCATGCTGTGGAACGCCTATACCTGGGTGGTGATCAGCACTATCCTGGCTTTGCCCTTCATCACTCCCAGCAAAGCGCAATGGAAGGATATCGGATTGAAATGGCTAAAACGGGCCCCGCGCCCGGTTTTCTCCGCGGCTATTTTCTTCGCCATTGCTGAACTAATGGTGAATTCGGGAATGAGCCCGGTAGGAGACGTCTGGAAGATCGTCAATCCGGACTGGAACATGATCTCTGTTCTGGCCAACACGTCAGCCCAATTCTTTAAAGACCTGTATCCCATAGCGGCTGCTTACCTGGGACTGATGGGTGGTTTTATAACCGGTTCGGAAGCCTCCACCATCGCCCTCTATGCCAAATACAACCTCATGACCACCAAGCTGTTGAATTTGAACCCGCTGGTGGTCACCGCCGGGATCGCCATAGCCGGTGGCCTGGCCAGCGTCATTTCACCGGCCAAGCTGCAGAATGCGGCGGCCACTATCGATGCGCTGGGTATCGAGTCCCAGGTCATCAAAACCGCCATAGTGGTTGCGTTGGTATTCACCACCGTCGCCGCGCTGCTCACCTTTATGTGGGCATAAACAGGCGGCTCTGTTTGGTTTGAGCCCGCTGCTGCAGTTCAGGCAGCTTTAATAAATCACGTTTCTTATATAATCGGGGGTTGCCCCCGATTATTTTTTATGGGAGAAAACCCCGGCTATGCCGGGGGACCATATAGCGACGGGGTTTGTTCAAGATAGCGTTTCCATCGCCAATTTCGGGACTTTTCACACAGCCTGCCGTCCCCCTTGTCTTTATAGCTAATTATTTATTGATAATATAGATAATATACCTTATAATTTTAGCTAATATAAGATTGGGGGTGCTGCTATGCGTGTAAACACTACCGACTTGCAGAATGCTTTTGGGAAATATCTGGCTCTGGTGGAGAAGGAAGATATTATAGTTACCAAAAACGGAAAAAGCGTGGCCAAACTGAGCCGCTACCATGAACCTGATTATTTTTTGGTTCACGAAGAAGCCAAAGGCTGCAGGACCACCAGAAAAGTCAGCTACGAGGAATATATGACCCTGGTCGATTCCTCCGACCAGAGGTATGAACTCATCGACGGCGAGATTTACCTCCTGGCTTCGCCGAGCTTTAAACATCAAATTGTAGTCAACGAAATATCCTGGCATTTTTACAACTATTTTAAAGGAAAGCCCTGCCGGTCATTAACATCACCATTTGATGTAAGGCTTTTCGGCTTTGCGACCAAGTTTGAAGAAGATCCCAATGTCGTCCAGCCTGATGTGGTGGTTATATGCGATCTGGACAAGGTGAATGAATCTGATAAATATGAAGGCGTACCCGCCCTGGTGGTTGAAGTATTGTCTCCGTCGACTAAAGGCAAGGATATGGTCACGAAATTGAATCTCTACATGAAAAGCGGGGTTTCGGAATACTGGGTGGTAAATCTGGAAAACCGCACTATTTTACAGTATTCCTTCTCCCCGGCAAGAGAACTGGAAAACTTAAAAACCTGTGCTGAGGGAGAGACCATAGAATCGACCGCTTTTGCAGAACTTAAGATTTCTCTGGGGGATGTTTTTGCCGAAGTCTAGCCTGTTAATGGCGCCGGGGCCGCAAACCGGCTGCCGGCATGATAAGCTTGAGTAACCGAATGTTACCAATCTCTTCCTGCTGACATATAGTAGTTAGCGATAGGGGTTGGTCATGATGAATTATCGGGTTTGCTTTGCCGCATATCTGCGGCGTCAGGGCAGAAAACCGGTTACGGTAAAATTCTATACCGGGTCACTGCAGATGTATCTTCATTACTGTGCGCAGCATCGAAAGCGCGGCAATATACCTGCTCTGATGAATCCGCTGTTGTTGGAAAAATACCGTGATTATCTGATAGTTGAAAAATCCTACGCTTCATCCACAGTTAACCGGAATCTTTGCGGCTTGTCTGCATTTGCCCGTTTTCTCATGGAACGGGGAATGTTGTCCTATAACCCCCTGGATTTGGTGGCCAGAGCCGGCAAGTGCTCAATGAGTTCGATAGAAAGGAGGGCGGCCTGGCAGGATATCCAGCTTCTTCGGGCTAAACTGCATCAGGATGTTATGAATGTCCGCGATAGGGCCATCATAGAACTGCTTTATACGGGATTGACGGTCAAAGAGTTATGCAGTCTGCTCTGGGACCACAGCGATGTTTGTCCCCAAACGATTAAGGTGGGTAAGCGCCAGGTATCACTGCATGCCGAGGCCAGGCTGGCCTGGCAGCATTACATGATTCTGAGGCCGATTCTGCGAGGGCCTTTCTTATTAGTGGGCAACCGGCAAGATGCTTCCTTCGATCCGGGCACTGTCTATTCTATGGTAAGTAATCTGGCCAGGCGGCATGGTGTCAAAGTTGGAATGCGCATGCTCCGCCTGGCCAAGTTCGCCGGTGAGATCTACGGATTTGCAGCTGATGCCATGGCAGCTCAAGCAGCTTAATTATAATCTGAATCCTAAGCCCTCCCGCAACAGAAACTGTATATAATCTACACTGATAATGGCCAAAAAAACGGTAGGGTGCGCGAAATTTGGTTTCACACCCCCCGGATAAAAGTCTGTTAAAGCTTATATGCAAATCTCCGTCCTGGCACAAGAATGGGGTCGTGTCGTCTATCTTGTTAGGGAAAGGACAGACGACACGACCCCATATTTTCATTCTACAGCGGTTACTGCCGGTTAAGATATACTATGCGGTTGTCGGCATCCCAGTAGACCGACAGGCCGAAGTATTCAGCAATCACCCTTACGGGCACGTAGGTGCGGCCGTCCTGGACCACCGGCGGGGCGTCCATGGTATATTCCTGAGCGCCTATTTTATAGCTGGTGGAATTAAGCCGCATGACCAGTTGATTTTCACTGCCATTGGAGAGGACAATGGTGTCGGGTGGCTGCCATTCGGTGCTGCCGCCCAGAGCTGCTGTCAATACCGCTACGGGAATCAAGGTCCTTCCATTGGATACTATCGGTTCCGCTCCGTATAAGGATATTTTTTCCCCATCAAGGTAAACCTGAATAGACTGGTTATTGTTATCAGGCTCCACCCGTTTGCTGTTCTGCGCATTTATCGGCGGTATGACTATGTTGCCGTTCCCCGACCAATCCAAGTCCATGTCTAAATTCACTTTACCGCTAACGCTGTTTATGTCGTCAATATCCTTGCCCTCTTGCCATTGCCCGGATAAGGTCATTTTACAGGCAGCCTGATTTGGATTTATGCTGCTGTCCGCTGACAGGTTCAAAACCAGTTTGAAATCTGAAGTATGTATAGACAGGTCATACTTTTCGATTGAAGCCATTGCATCGCCGCTTAACCTCACTTCGCTATTTAAGGCGAAACCTATATCATTATTTTCCACTTCTCCGGTTATCTCCACAGAGGCTTTGTGACGATCCGCCGAAGCATACAGTTTGCCCTTTTTCAGGGTAAACGGAATACTTTTCTGGAATTCGTTCAGGTCCGCGATGGTCAGGTTATTGATGGCTGCCACCATCTCGTTTCTGGCCTGCATCATCTGGGTTTCGAATTGGGGATCGCTCTGTAAGCTGGGGTAGCTCATAAATGTGCCGAAAACTTTATCGCTTAAACTCTCGCTGTGGCTTTTGAGGTTGTTAAGCAGCTGCTGGGGATCTTTAGCAATCCGTGTAAGATCCAGGACCGCATAGTTTTGGTCATAAGAATAACAACTGTCAGGTATAATTTCCAGGATTTCCACCAGGAGGTCCTGTATGCCTTGCATTTGTTCTTCCTGGTAGGTAATGCTCTGTTTTAAGGCCATATTGAAACCGGCCTGCTCCGGTTCATTTAATCCCAGAGGGAAGACGATATATGGGGGCAATTGCCCCGGATTGCCCAGCTCGGAGAAGTCGGCGCCGGCATTGCTCAGGGACTGTATGGTTTCGCGGGTAACGATGATCTCATCTCCCCTTATATAGACCTGTCCCTGAATGTCGTACTCAAGCATTTTGCTCTGGAAACTGCAGCTGCCCTTGCCTTGGGCGAGGCTGAAATCGAGTAGCAATGAAGCATTCCCCGAGACGTTGCTAACCGCGGTGCCATCATCCAGAACCATATTGAAATCTTTGAGATCGGCATTGGCTCGCAGCTGTACAGTATCTGTGGTCAGGGCGTTAAGAACCTGCTGCTGCAACTGCATGGATTGTGCGAAGTAGTTTGTATAATAGTTGATAAAGGCCTGTTTGGGGGATTCCCCGGCGACCGCCATTCCCGGCATGGATAGCAGCATTAGCATCAGGATCAGAATTCCGGCTGTGATCTTTTTCAAAAATCCTACCTCCTTCAATATAATAACAACATATAACATATCTTTATTATAGAATTACAGCCAATATTTAACAAGGAGAAGCAGAATGGCGGCGGTTCTTGCCCTGCCTTTTGAACGCCAATATTTTTGAGGCCGTTTCATAAGCGCATATTGCCCGGTTTGGTTTCCCCCGCTACCAGTAGGTGACTTTGCTCAACTGGCGCTGCAGGGTTTTCCTGAATTTAATCCGGGGATATCCGAAAATCACTACGATTCCGGGCCGGTTATTGGACGGGAGCTGGTATTTTTGCTTGAATTCCTTACTGTACTTGATGAAGTACGGCGGGGCGGATGAAGGAGTTCACAGATTCTGCATACTCTCTGCCGAAGAAAGGCTTCAGCAATCCGGTCATCAGGGGAGAAAAGAACCAGCGCGATTTCTTGATAACGGCCATGATATCATCGGCGAACTGCTGCACCCGGGCAAAGCCGTCCAGGATCAAAATCTCCACATCGCTGGGCGGCAAACCCATGGGAGCGGTGCAGACTGCATCTACGATCCGGGCAATCTTTTCGGGCTCAACCACTCTATCCTGAAAATTGCGGATGCTGCGCGCCGGGACAGCAACAGGCCGTAAAACTGTTCATAGCCGGGCAGGCTTGCTTTATCCGGCAGGGGAAGGACATCTTCAGGGCTCATGTCGCGTCCGCTGATTTGTATGCAATCCTGTGGACAAACGCACATGCAGTGTCCGCAGCCGATGCAGCCAAAAAAACGCTCATTATCGATCTTGAGTCTGCCCTCCGCCATAATCAGAGGCTGGCCTTTGCACACCTCCGCACACAGACCGCAATGAATGCAGCTGTCATAGTCAATCCTGACTGTGGCCGCCGTATCGGCGCGGCCGGTTTTTATAGCCATGCCAATCCTCCCCGTTCCGGTTTTGACAGCGTACCAGGTGCAGTATGCCATGCCGGGGCCGGACCTGGCTATTTGCGTGACTGCACCCACTTATGTACATGGTTCCAATGCTCCACACGAACGATATTCTTGGAGTTTAGATGGCGGTTGTAAGGGTAGTCGAACATGATTACCGGTATACAAGAACTTATTTCTCTGACCAGGTCGTGATGGTCTTCAATCATAAGCTCGACCCGGTTTTCCTGACATGCCGCCAGTTTACTGAAATAATGCATATTGTCGGTGGCATTGAGGATAAGACGATCGTATTCGACGCCGTTTTGAGCCAGCCAGCAGGTAGTAACCTCTTCCACCTGTGGGAACTGCCGGTTGCGGGATGTTATGAGTATGATCTCATGCTGCTGCTTTAACTGGCGGATGACTTCGATGGCCTGGTCTTTGGGCCGCATTTCACGATAGATGTGACCCAGGTAATTGGAAAGAAATTCATCAGCCACGGCTTGATCCCAGCCCAGGGCATCTTCCAGATAATAATAGCGCGGGTCGGGTATAGTGTTGAGCCCCCGCGGCTCACCGAATATTCTGGCATAGTGCATAATCATTTCGGTGGTATGTGTGATCGTGTTGTCTATATCAATACCAATAATCATCGGCTAAAGGCTCCTTCTCCCCTGAATTCGGCTTACGGCCCTATGACGGTCCTTCTCTGACTTTTGCGCAGAAGCCTGACGGCACCTTTATGTTAACACAAATCGGGTGATTAATCCGGAGATTAGATGGCCGGTGCTTGCGTTTAGCGGAACATTTACAAAACTGCTTTATAACGGATCTTGTTGTTACGCTTGTCCCTTCTGCGTAATGTACGGATTTCTTTTTATAAGCTATTGTAGGATATGTTTTTCCTGCTTTTATGCAATAGGCTTGATGAAGTAAGAAAGCGTATCGGCTTGCTCCCACAGGACACGGCTCTTTATCCTGAGCTTTCCGCAAGGGACAATCTCTCATTTCACGCCTCTTTATATCTTTCCGATCTGACGGATATCAACAAGAGGATTGACGAGATTTTATCACTTGTGGATTTAACAGAGCGCGCCAATGAGCCGGTAAAAAATTTTTCAGGCGGAATGAGCAGACGGCTTGGAATTGGCAGGGCTTTGCTCAATGACCCCAAAATTTTGCTTCTGGATGAACCAACGCTAGGCGTGGATGTTCAAAGCACCCATACAATATGGGAGTACATCCGCAATCTAAAGGATTACAGGGAGGATTGTTCACTATCTCAACGACGTCAATGAAAATATGACCAAAAATTTCAGAAACCGCCTTGACGGTGCATTGGTCAGCTATATCGATTAGTTGCGAAACGGCGGAAATATTATCATTGCCGAAACAACGGTGTATGAACAGGATATCCCCTGGGATACGGGATTCGGGGTAAGTGTTTTCGTGTTTGGATTAGTGCTCTCAGGGCTTCTATTCGGTATGTTATCCATGACAAGCGAATGGGAAAATAAAACAACGAAATTACTGAAACTTTCACCCTATCCTGCGGGAATTACGGCAACAGGTAAAATAATTGCCAATATTATCAAATGCTTTGTTTCGGGCCTTGTATTTCTCATCATCTTTTTCCTGATTTCCAAAGCTTTACCTGTTCACACCCTGCCATTTTCACTTTCTTTATTACTGGTTTACGGCATATTTGTCTGTGTCGGCATGTGCATTGGTATTTATATCAAATCGACACTGACAGCCTTTTTGATATCCATTGCGACCGCATTGGCCCTTTGGGTTGGCGGCGGCGGTTTCGGTCCGCTTTCCTATTTCGGAGATATTGCCAATGCTTTGGGAAGCATAAACCCTGCGACTTACGCCATAGAAGTTGTTCGATGGTGCTATTTCAATGGCAATGTTAATCTCGCTGCCGGTTTTACCTTTTTGAGCCTTGCATTTATTGCAGCGTTTTCCTTGATTATTTTTATATATACAAGATGGGTACGCAGTGAGGAGGTCAGATGATGAGAGTATTTACAGCGGAATTAAAAAAACTATTTTTACTGTTCAAAGCCGACCCGAAGTCCATTGTGGCGGGAATCATCGCCCCTACCATCATTCTCCTTGTCTTTGCCCTTACCTTCGGCAATTTTACAGCACTGAAACTGGCTTTTGTCAATGAGGATAGCGGGACTTACGGAACGATGCTTGAAACATCCATCTTCACCCAGATTTCCCCCTTGGGGCAGAATCCATATTTTGAAGCAGTGGAAGCAGACTATGATACGGCGTTTGACCTATATGCCCAAGGAAAAGTAAATGGCGTGGTCGTTGTCGGTGAAAGATTTAGCGCCGACCTACAAAATGGGAAAAACACAAGTATCGAATATCACTTTAACAATTACAATACCGATATGGCCAAAAACTTGCGGCTGTATCTGACCGAAGGGATACTGGATTTCTACCGCGTAACTGATCCAAGGCTTTGCCGAAGGCTGGCTGATTATGGCAGGCTATATGATTTTGACCATGGTAGCAGCGGTTTATGTGTATAGGAAAAAACTTGCCCGAATGGTGGGGTGAGGAATATCAGATAAAAGTCATAATGCCGCATCCTTTATGGAAAGTTCTGAATCGGGGGCGGTCGAGTCCCGGTCACTCTTTCTGAGCATATGCAGGAATTTGGCCACCAGCGCCGGATCGAATTGTGTCCCCGCGTTGTTTTCAATTTCTGCCAGGGCTTCTTCCTCTGACATGGCTTTCCGGTAAGGGCGATCATTAGTCATGGCGTCGTAAGCGTCGACTATCGCTAAAACGCGGCATTCCAGGGGAATATCTTCGCCTTTGACACCCAGCGGATATCCCCTGCCGTCCCAGCGCTCATGATGTTTGAGGATCAAGTCCGAGATGCTGCTCAAGTCCGGAATGGATTGAGCGATGCGGTAGCCGATCTCACTGTGGCGCTGCATTTCCAGCCTTTCGATTTCAGTGAGTGTTCCCGGTTTGAACAGTATTTTATCAGAAATACCAACCTTGCCGATATCATGGAACTGGGCCAGAAGCTGCAGATTGGTGAGCATGTTGGACCTTAGACCGACATAAGTGCCCAGATTCCAGATCAACTCCCGCATCCGTTCGGCATGGCCTTCAGTGAGGAAATCACGGGCCTCCAGGGTCTTCATCATGCCCTGCACCATGCTGCTCCTGAAACTCTGGATATGATTCAGTTTTTCACGGTACATGTTATCGTCCGCTTCTTTATACAGTTCATTGATATCGTGAAAATCAGAGCTGGAAATGGCAAAGCCGATAGAAATACTGATCATTATCTGGGGGTTATTGCTGTTGCATTGTTTTACCGCCCGGTTTATGGCGGCACAGATTTCATGGATCTGGTCTCTGTTGTTATGAGGTATCAAAACCGCAAATTCATCTCCCCCGATTCGGGCCAGCTTGAGGGAATTGTCTAAAGCCGACTGTATGATGGAGGCCGATTTGATCAATAACCGGTCCCCGGCCTCATGGCCAAAAGTGTCGTTGATCAGTTTCAGTCCATCGACATCGCATACGATAATACTGCTGCTGCCTTTTCTCTGCCGCATTTGCTGCTCGAAATAGGTGCGATTGTACAGCCCGGTCAATGGATCGTGAAGGCTTAAATACTTGAGCTGCTGTTCTTTGGTTTTACGCTGGCTTATTTCGGCCTGCAGTTCTTTAACCATGGTTTTGTCCTGGCAAATGAGTAATATCCCTATCAGGTTGCCGCCCTGATCTTTTATGGATGAAATGCTCACCTTGACGGGCAAACCTGTGTTTTGCCGGGTCTTGAGGAACAGTTCTTCTCCCCATATATAACTGGGCCGGCCTTTGATCTCCCTTAAAATATCCGCAAAATCTAAATTGATAATACTGTTGACAGGTTTTCCGGTTATTTCCCTTTTGTCAGTACCCAGGGCCCTTTCACCAGCCTGATTCATATCTGAGATCTCGCCCTGTGAGGTTAAAACCAGGACGATTTCATCGATTTTACTGACGATGTCTTCAGCGCTTATCAACGAAGATACGCTCATAAAGCGGTACTTCGCTTTGACGTACCAGATGGCGAATACCAAAATCAGAAATATAAATTGATCGACGCAGGGATAATCCGGTATGAGCCTGGTCAATATCAGGTCATTGACCGCTCCGATCACAAAAGCGGCGGCCGCAAAGCTGAGAATGATTGCCGACTGTTTCTTTTCTCTTTCCGAAGAGGCGGAGCGCTTCCAGTGCACAACCAAAAGCAAGCATATGAACAGGTAAAGATAGGCGTAGGCATATTCGACTTGTTCGAGCAGCAAAACTGTGGGGTTGTCCCGGAGCGAGTAATTGTTAATCAATAGCTCATAAAAGCTTAATAGTATCCCGGGCAGAAACACCGCCATCTGTTTGACGGGTTTATCCACATATTTCTCTTGGCGGCTGATAATCAGCGCCATAATTAACATCAACCCAGGGTAATTCAACCATCCTAATTCGGCAATCTGACCGAACAAATAGGCGTTGGCCGGATCTATAGAGCTGAATACCATCAGCTCGAAAAAGATATTATGGGCAAATAACAGGCACACCGCCAAAAAGAGGCGGTTTAAATTTTCCCGGGGGTTGGTGTTATAGGCATGAAACCCCATGAATAGGTATACCAAGAGAGCCGTATAATTGAGCAAAATTATCAGCATCAAAAGAACTCCTTGAAATTATAAAAGGCAGATATATATTATATATAAAATTATCGTAAAGTTTGACAAAAAACCACAGAGTTTGAATTATAAAAGGAGAAATGAAAGTTTTTTTATGATTTTGGAAAGGTTTTAATTCAAGAGGCGATCGTCAGACCGCCTCTTGAAAATGCCTGAACCCTTCGCTGAGCGATAAGGGATTCGTACGGCGGGGGAGCTGTTTTTGAAAGCCTAGTAGCAGTCATTCTTGCCGGCGCGTTTAGCCATAATGTAAAGTCCGGTTATGGCAGCGGCATGCAAGGCCCACCATCCAGGTTGCAGAAAACTATAGGTGCCGGGGTCGGCTTTATCATTGCCCATCATTTTTCTTATCGCAGAATTACGGCGATCCATTAAATCGGACAGCAAATTGAATCACTCCTTTCTTTTGAAGCTGTATAAATCTTACGCCATTATTTTTCCCCGCCGGCGATTTAAATCGTTAGGCAAATTCTGACCGTTTTGGATGCTTGGGGATTAAATGCTTGCAGTAAAAAAATTTTTATGTTATCAATGGCATTAGACTGGAAAATCGTACCTGTTCATCATGCCGGGCAAGAACCGAAAACGAGGCTTTGATTATGGAAAGAGCCGAAAAAGGCAGGCTGAGTATCCTGCACGGCACCCCGGGATTAGGCAATAAAACCCTGAGACGCATCATGGCAGAATATACTACCTGTGAGCCTTTTTACCGGGCTCCCAGGTCTGCTTTACAGAATTTTTTGCCGCCCGCTGTAGCCGATGCTTTTATAGAAAGGCGCCGCCGCCTGGATCCGCTGACGATAGGCAGCATGCTGGATAGCCAGGGGGTGGACATAATTTGGCCGGGCGAGAAACGTTATCCTTTTAGCCTCAGGCAGATACCCAACCCGCCGCAGCTGCTCTATTGCCGCGGCCGGGTGGAATTGATTCAGGGACAGTGTTTAGCGGTAGTAGGCTCGAGGAAGGCTACGCAGTACGGCCGCAAAGTGGCCCGGGAGTTGGCTCTAAAGCTGGCCGGGAGGGGATTGACCATTGTCAGCGGGCTGGCCCGGGGCATCGACAGTCAGGCTCATCTGGGCGCCCTCGAAGCCGGAGGAGCAACCGTCAGCGTGCTGGGAAGCGGTATCAATATCGTGTACCCGCGGGAAAACCAGGCCTTATACCAGCAAATCTGCAGTGAAGGATTGGTAATCAGTGAGTTTCCCTGGAGCACTCCGCCATTACCCAATCATTTCCCAATGAGAAACCGCATTATTTCCGGGCTTTCTCTGGGGGTTCTGGTAGTGGAAGCGCGAAAGCAGAGCGGGGCTTTGATCACCGCGGATTTTGCCCTGGAACAAGGCCGCGAGGTATTCGCTGTTCCCGGCCCTATCAGCAGCCTGCATAGCGCTGGAACCAATTCTTTGATAAAACAGGGGGCTAAACTGGTGACCTGTGTTGACGATGTTTTGGAGGAGTTTCCCGGTTGGGCCCCGGCAGAACCGGCTGCAGGCCTGGTGCAACCCGCTCTGCCCATTTATGAGGACACGGAAAACCTGGTGTTAATGCATATGGGGTTCGAGAAATGCCATCGCGATGAACTCTTGCGTTTGACCGGTTTGCAGCCCGGCGATTTAAGCTTGATCTTGCTAAAGCTGGAGCTAGAAGGTATAGTACAATCATTGCCGGGCAATTACTATGTAAAGATTGGCTAGTTTAACAAACACAGGAGAGGTGATATGATTGGCGGGTAGCACCCTGGTTATTGTGGAATCGGCCGCCAAGGCCAAAACATTGGGCAAATTCTTGGGGAAGACCTATAAAATAAAGGCTTCGGTAGGTCATATCAAAGATTTGCCCAAAAGTAAATTGGGAATTGATATTGAAAAATCGTTTGAACCCCAGTACATTACCATTCGGGGTAAAGGCGATATTTTGAAAGATATAAAAGATGAGTCCGCCAAAGCCGGCCGGGTTTTGCTGGCGACCGACCCCGACCGGGAAGGAGAAGCCATCGCCTGGCACCTGCAGAATGCCATGAAAATACCCGCCGGCAGCAAATGCCGCATCGAGTTTCATGAAATAACCAAGGATGCCGTAATGCAGGCCATTAAAAAATCACGCCCGGTAGATCTGGACCGGGTTAATGCCCAGCAGGCCCGGCGGGTCTTGGATCGCCTGGTGGGATACAATCTCAGCCCCTTGCTGTGGAGCAAGGTACGCAAGGGCCTGAGTGCGGGCCGGGTGCAATCGGTGGTAGTCAGGCTTATCTGTGAACGGGAAGAAGAAATCCAGCAATTTGTGAGTGAAGAATATTGGACCATCAATGCTGAGCTGACCGACAATAAAAAGCACACCATCATCGCTAAACTGAATTCATACCAGGACAATAAAATCGAAATCGGCAATGCCGAGCAGAAGGACCGGATCGTCGGCGACCTGGAACAGGCCTCCTTTTCAGTGGCCAAAATAGAGAAAAAGGAAAAACGCAAAAAACCCAGCCCGCCTTTCACCACCAGCACCATGCAGCAGGAAGCCAGCAAGCAGCTGAACTTCTATTCCAAGCGCACCATGAAGGTGGCCCAGGAGCTGTACGAAGGCCTGGAGATAGGAAAAGAGGGCACGGTGGGCCTGATCACCTATCTTAGAACTGACTCCACCCGCATTGCCGGCGTAGCTCAGGAGGAAGCCCTGCAGTTCATCGCCGCACAATACGGTTCCGCATATGCCCCTGTAAAGCCCAATGAATACAAAAGCAAAAAAGGCTCCCAGGATGCCCATGAGGCGATCCGCCCCACCATGGTGGCGCGCACCCCGGAAAGCGTTAAAAACAGCCTCACCCGCGACCAGTACCGGCTCTATAAATTGATCTGGGAGCGCTTTGTGGCCAGCCAGATGACCCCGGCGGTGTATGACAGTGTCACCATCGACATTAAAGGTGGGGACTACGGGCTTAGGGCCACCTCATCACAACTCAAATTCCCGGGCTATAAAAAGGTCTATAATGACCATGACGAAGAGGATATGGGGAAGCCATTGCCGGATTTAAACGAGAATCAGGCTTTAACCCTTAAAGGCCTTAACCCGGAACAGCATTTCACTCAGCCCCCGGCGCGTTTTACCGAGGCCAGCCTGGTGAAGTTCCTGGAAGACAATAACATTGGCCGCCCCAGCACTTATGCCCCCATCATCGATACCATTTTAAAGAGAAATTATGTGGAGAGGCAGAACCGGCAATTTGCCCCTACAGAACTGGGAGTCATCGTAGTTGACCTGTTGAAGGCCAATTTCCCCAAGATCATGGATGTCGATTTTACCGCCCACATGGAGGAAGAACTGGATCAGATTGAAGAGGGCAAGTTGGAGTGGCGCCGGGTGGTGGCGGATTTCTATGAACCGTTTGCGGAGGATTTGGAAAAGGCTAAAGAACTGATCGGCAAAGTGGAGATCAAGGATGAAGAAGCCGGCAAAGCCTGCCCGAAATGCGAACGCCCCCTTTTCATCAAACACGGGCGCTTCGGGAAATTCCTGGCCTGTTCCGGTTTCCCCGACTGCCGCCACACCGAATCCATTAATGAGGAAATCGGAGTGCTGTGTCCTTTGTGCGGCGGGAAAATCGTAGGCTTGAAGAGCAAAAAAGGCCGCCGCTTTTACGGCTGCAGCAATTACCCTGAATGCAAGTTGGTCTCCTGGCAGCAGCCTACCGGAGAATTATGCCCCCAGTGCGGGCAGGTTATGGTGGAAAAGGTCGGAGCCGACAAATCCAAACAGGCGGTATGCCAGAACCCGGAGTGCAAATACATCAAGAAATGAGGCCGGACGGTGCGGATTGACGTCATTGGCGGAGGCCTGGCCGGATGCGAGGCAGCCTATGCCTTGGCCCGGCAGGGCATCCCTGTCGTTATTTGGGAAATGAGGCCCGGCCTTAAAACCCCGGTTCATCAGAGCGGGGATCTGGCCGAATTGGTATGCAGCAATTCCTTAAAATCAGAACAGCCGGATACCGCCCAGGGTTTGCTCAAAAAAGAGATGAGAATCCTGGGTTCTCTGTTGCTGCCCTGCGCAGAGGCGGCCCGGGTTCCGGCCGGTTCGGCCCTGGCCGTTGACCGGGCCAAATTCAGCCGTCTGGTAAGCGAAAAGATAGCGGCCCATCCCCTGATAACGGTTGAGCGGCAGGAGATGCGCTCCATACCGGAGCGTCCCTGTATTATCGCTACCGGGCCCCTGACCTCAGAGGCCATGGCGGACGCGCTGCAGAAGATCAGCGGCGAGGAAAACCTCTATTTTTATGATGCGGTGGCTCCAACCGTTACCAGAGCCAGCCTGGACGAAAGCATAGTATTCAAAGCCTCCCGATATGGCAAGGGCAGCGCGGATTATTACAACTGTCCTATGAATAAGGAAGAATACCTGACATTTTACCGCGAACTGGTGGCGGCCGATGCCCTGGAGCCGCACGCCGCCGACCGGGGAATGGTGTTCGAAGGCTGTATGCCCATTGAGTTCATAGCCCACCGCGGGGTGGATACCCTGCGCTTTGGCCCCATGCGCCCGGTGGGACTCAATTCCCCTGCGGGCGGCCCGCGCCCTTATGCGGTGGTTCAGTTGCGCCAGGAGGATGAAGAGGGAAATTTATGGGGCTTGGTGGGCTTTCAAACCCGGCTGCGCTGGGGCGAGCAGGAGCGGGTCTTGCGTCTAATTCCCGGTCTTAAAAGGGCTGAATTTGTTCGCTACGGGGTGATGCATCGCAACACCTATGTCAACAGCCCCCGCTGCTTGAGTGCCGGCCTGCAGTTTAAATCCCGCCCCGGCTTGTTTTTAGCCGGACAGCTTACCGGCGTGGAAGGGTATATGGAATCTGCCGCCAGCGGTATCTGGGCAGGCTTAAGCCTGGGCCGCCGTCTTCAGGGGAAAGCAGCCCTGACGCTGCCGCAAACCACCATGCTGGGAGCTTTGATTCACCATATCACCACTGACAACCCCGGGAAGTTCCAGCCCATGAACGCTAATTTCGGCATCTTGCCCGGACTGCCCGAGGTAATTAAAGATAAAAAACAAAGAAATTTGGCCTATATGACTAGATCCTTGCAAGATTTGCATGAGTTTTCTGAATTGTTGCAAAACACATTGTAAAAGTCACCTAATTGTGCTAACATTTGTGCTTAGATAAGCAATTCAGGTGAAACCATATGATTTTGCGTTATATTGAAGAATTTTTAAACTATTTGCGGGTGGTAAAAAACGCCTCCAAACTGACCCTGGTCAGTTACCGCACCGATTTGGAACAATATTTTCAATTTTTGGCCCGACGGCATGGCGCCGATGTTGAGGACCTCGATCTGAATAAGATTGACCACAAGTCGGTGCGCGAATATCTGTCCGTCCTGCAGCAGCAAGGGATGCAGCGCTCAACTATGGCCAGAAAACTGGCAGCTTTGCGATCCTTCGTGCGCTACCTGTGCCGGGAGAACGTTTTGCCCAGCAATCCCATCGCCGCGGTGGCCACGCCCAAACAGGACCAGCGCCTGCCCAACTTCCTCTATCCCATCGAAGTCGCCCAGTTGATCGAAGCCCCTGATATCTCCAAACCATTGGGAATGCGAGACCGCGCCTTGCTGGAACTCTTATATGCCACCGGCATCCGGGTGTCTGAGCTGGTCGGCCTGAATGCTGCCGATCTCAACCGGCAGCAGGGCGTTATCAAGGTCGCCGGCAAAGGGGGCAAGGAGCGCATCGTTCCCCTGGGCAAACAGTCGGCCGAATTTCTAAGCCGCTACCTGAAGGTGCGGGAAAGCCTTTTGCACCAAAAAAAGAGCGCCAGCAGCGCCTTATTTTTAAACAGGTTTGGCCGGCAGTTATCGGTTCGGGGGGTAAGGAATATCATTAATAAATACGTGGATGCCCTGGCCATCAACATCAAAGTCAGCCCGCACACCCTGAGGCATACTTTTGCCACCCACCTGCTCAACCGGGGGGCCGATTTGCGCTCGGTGCAGGAACTGCTGGGGCACGTAAAATTGTCCACTACGCAGATATATACCCATTTGACCAAGGAAGACATTAAACGGGTTCATGACCGAACCCTGCCTAGGAGGTAAACATGTTTCAAGGCACAACTATCGTAGCAGTAAGAAAAGGCGGTAAAACCGCTATTGCCGGCGACGGTCAGGTTACCTTCGGCCAGAATACGGTTATGAAGCAGACCGCCAATAAGATTCGCCGTCTCTACGAGGGGCGCATCATATCCGGCTTTGCCGGTTCAGTCGCCGACGCTTTCACCCTTTTCACCCGCTTCGAAGAGAAACTGAAGCAAAGCGGCGGCAACCTTACCAAGGCCGGGGTTGAACTGGCCCGGGACTGGCGCAGTGACAAGGTGTTGAGAAAACTGGAGGCTTTGCTGATTGTCGCCGATCGGGAAAAGATGCTTTTGATTTCGGGAAATGGCGAATTGATCGAACCGGATGACGGGGTGACCGCCATAGGTTCCGGGGGGGCGTATGCCCTGGCGGCAGCCCGGGCTTTGGTGAGGCACACCGATATGGAGGCCGAAGAAATCGCGCGCCAGGCTCTTTCTATCGCGGCTGATATCTGTATATACACCAACCACCACATTACCGTGGAGACCATCGCATAGACTGGTCAGTTAGGAGGAAACCGTGCACAACCTTACCCCTAAAGAGATCGTTGCCGAATTGGATAAATACATCGTGGGCCAGAAAGAGGCCAAAAAGGCGGTGGCCATAGCTCTGCGCAACCGCTATCGCCGCAAACTGCTTAAGGCCGAATGGCAGGAAGAAATATATCCCAAAAATATCATTATGATAGGTCCTACCGGTGTGGGCAAGACTGAAATCGCCCGCCGCCTGGCCAAAATGGTAAAAGCCCCTTTTGTCAAAGTTGAAGCAACCAAATTCACTGAAGTGGGTTATGTAGGCCGGGATGTTGACTCAATGGTAAGGGATCTGGTGGAAACCGCCATTCGCATGGTGAAAGCCGAGAAAATGGAAGAGGTAGAGGACCGCGCCCGTATGCTGGCCGAGGAGCGCTTGGCGGAATGCCTCTTGCCGCGCAGGAAAAAGAGCCTGGCTGCCATAAACCCCCTGGAGTTGTTTTTGGGCGGCGCAGCCCAGCAGCAGCAGGCCCAGGATGAGGAGCAGGAGCCCAAATCGATGGAAGAACAGCGCCAGATTCTGCGGCAAAAGATTTCCCGCCTGGAAATGGAAGAAACGATAGTTGAAATTGAAGTTGAAGAAAAAAGCCCCTCTTTTCTCGAGGTTTTTTCTGGATCCGGGATGGGGGACATGGGGGTCAACCTCCAGGATATGTTCGGCAACCTCATGCCCGCCAAGCGCAAAAAGCGGAAAATGACGGTTGCGGAAGCCCGCAAGATATTGATCTATGAGGAAGCCGGGCGCTTGATCGACATGGATGAAGTATATCGCATCGCTATAAACCGGGCTGAGCAGGATGGCATCATCTTTCTCGATGAAATCGACAAGATAGCGGGCCGGGAAGGCGGTTACGGACCCGATGTGTCCCGGGGCGGCGTGCAGAGAGATATTCTGCCGGTGGTGGAAGGCTCCACTATCATGACCAAATACGGCGCGGTTAAGACCGATCACATGCTGTTTATCGCCGCCGGGGCCTTTCATGTCAGCAAACCTTCGGACCTGATCCCCGAGCTGCAGGGGCGCTTCCCCATCCGGGTGGAACTGCAGACCCTCAATAAAGAGGACTTGAAGCGCATCCTGACCGAACCCCATAATTCTTTGCTGAAGCAGTACACGGTGCTTCTGGCCACTGAAGAGGTGAAGATCGATTTCAGCCCGGAGGCCATTGATTACATCGCCGCCGTAGCCACCGAAGTGAATGACCGCACCGAGAACATCGGCGCCCGCCGCTTGCACACCATCATGGAAAAGGTCCTGGAGGATTTATTGTTCCACTCACCCTATATGCAGGGTCAGGCAATCGCTGTAGATCAGGCCTTTGTTAATCAGCGCCTGGAAAAAATAGTGCAGGATGAGGATTTGAGCAGATTTATATTGTAGGAGGTCATCTATATGGGCAGAACGCTTTTAGAGAAATCGCGCTCCATTAACAGGTCTCTGCAGAAAATCGGAGGCAACCCGGTCAATTTCTATGAGATCTGTGAAGTGCTTTCACTTAACCTGGAGTGCAGCGTCTTCATAGTGGGCCGCCGCGGACAGATCGCGGGATACGCCTTTCACCCCGATACCGCTTGTGCTGATATCCAAAAGCTGATTTACCATGCCGAGCGCTTCCCGGAGAGCTTTAACCAGGAGTTCACCAATATACAGGAGACCCAGACCAATGTGGTTCTGGAAAAGGGGCGCAAATGCATTTTTAACTACAACAACGGGGACTGTGAGTGTTCAGACCGCGTCTGGTCCATTACCCCGGTATTTGGAGGCGCCAAGCGCATCGGCACCTTGATACTGGTGCGGGATAACGCCAGTAAATTTACGGAAGAGGACATCGTCCTGGCCGAGTACGGGGCTATTGTGGTGGCCAATGAAATCATGCGCATGACCTCGGAGCGAGTAGAAGAGCAGGCCCGCAAGAAGGCCTCGGTGCAGATCGCCCTGGCCACACTGTCTTACTCGGAAAAAGGCGCCATCGAGCATATCATCGCCGAGTTGAACGGCACCGAAGGTTTGCTGGTAGCCAGCCGCATCGCGGATAAAGTGGGGATCACACGCTCGGTCATCGTGAGCGCCTTAAGGAAGTTCGAGAGCGCGGGGGTTATTGAGTCGCGCTCCCTGGGCATGAAAGGCACCTATATCAAGGTACTGAACGATTACCTTTTTGAGGAACTGAGAAAATAGTCCTGTAAGACCGGGAAACACAAGGGCTGGAGGTTGGGCTTCGACAAAAGTAAGCCTAATTTCCCAGTCCTTATTCTTTTTTTCTGCACCGGAAAAGCAAACCCCGCAAGGCATGGCTGCTAATTGTAATTTCTGAGTATATAACCAAGTCGTAAAACTTTTGTAAAATTACGGATTTATGTGATGTTTCTGCTAATAATTGCAGGAATTTTGTTGAGTCGAGTAGAAGCATTGCTTTAGCTTGGATAATACAAAAAGGGGTGATAAATTGCTCAGCCGGGTATTCAATTCAGGAACTCAGTCCCTATTAAATAGGGCAATGGACATCACCTGGCGTGCTAAAGAAGTCACGGCCGATAATATAGCTAACGTGGATACGCCGGGATTTAAACGCAGCGAGGTGCTCTTTGCCAAAAACATGCGCAAGGCCTGGCTTTTAGGACCCGGGGACAAACGGCTGACGACTACCGATCCCAGGCATATTCAAGGCCGGGCGGCGCGGACGGGCGCGTTGGATACTATAGTGGTCGATCAAATCACCGACTCATCCTACCGCAATGACGGCAACAACGTGGACATTGACGCGGAAATGGCGGGTTTGACTAAGAACAACCTCTTATACGAAGCCCTTAGTCAGAGCATGAGCAATGAGATTCGCTTGCTGCGCCTGGCCATTACCGGAAGGGGGTAAAACATGAGTTTTCTCGATGGCATCGACATCAGTGCCAGCGGTTTAACGGCCCAGAGATTGCGCTTGGACACCATTGCCAACAATATGGCCAATGCCGAGACCACCCGGGTCGCGGGGGGGACCGGGCCTTATCGCCGCCAGGTGGTTTTGTTCGAAGCCCGTCCTGGCAGCGCGGTGAAGGGCAGTTTTGCCGCTATATTAAAAAGCAGCCTGGAATCTGGCGGAGGCGGGGTCAGAGTAAGCGCGATTCATTCGCTCAATGATGATGAAGCCCCCTTCAAGAAGGTTTACGAGCCGGGTCATCCCGATGCGGATGAACAGGGCTATGTCACTTACCCCAATGTCAACATGGTTGAGGAAATGGTCAACATGATATCGGCCACCCGGGCTTATGAGGCGAATGCCAAGGTTATCGAAGCCACCCGGGCCATGGCCGCCCGGGCGTTGAACATCGGCAGATAGAGGAGTGATCCCTGATGGCCATAAACCCCATTGATCTGAATGTGTTATCTCCTGCGGCCGCCCCGGGCGAAGTCAGACCTCAGGCTGCCCCGGGACAGGGCGGCAGTTTCTGGAACAGCCTGCAAGAGGCCCTGGGCAGGGTGGACAGCCTGCAGCAGGAGGCCTCGCTGAGCGCGCAGCAATTAGCCCTGGGAAGTGAGGATTTTTTGCATAACACCATGATTGCCTATGAAAAAGCCAATCTGGCTTTGCAGCTTACCATTGAAATACGCAACCGCCTGGTAGAGTCCTATCAGGAAATCATGCGCATGCAGATGTAAACAGGCAGGGGAGAAAAAAGATAGATGGAAACCTTTTTGAACAGCGCCAGGCAGCTTGCCGCTGGCGCAAGAGGACTTTGGGCGGAGATGAGCCTGAACCGCAAAGTCCTCAGTGTCGGTTTAATCGCTTTAGTGATTTGTATTGCAGCCGTAGCCTGGGTGAATGTCACCCGGGTCGATTATGAACCGCTCTATACGCAACTTAGCGACAAGGACGCCGCAGCCATAGTAGCCAAATTAGGAGAACTGGGAACCCCATACCAGCTGGAGGACAACGGCCAGACCATACTGGTTCCCGCTGAAGCCAAGTACAATACCCGCCTGAAACTGGCCGAGCAAAACCTGCCCCAGGGTGAATCGGGTTTTGAACTTTTTCGGCAGAGTACCAATTTCGGCGAAACCCAGACCGATAAGCGGGTTAAATATCTGGAAGCCTTGCAAGGGGAACTGGCCCGCACCATCCAGCGCCTGGAAAAGGTAAAAGCCGCCAAGGTCAACCTGGCCCTCCCCGAGCAATCCTTATTTTCTGAACAGGACGAACCCGCCAAGGCTTCGGTAGTCATAAATACCGAGCCCGGCCAGAGCCTGAGTCCTCAAGAAGTCCAGGCGGTGACCAATCTGGTAGCCAACAGCGTAGAGCGGCTTACCGCCGAGAACGTGGTCATCGTCGACCAATACGGCACGCTCTTGTCAGATGTCCTGCCCCAGGAGAGCCTGGCGGCCTCATCACAGCTGCAGATGCAGATGGCTCTGAAAAAGGAATACGAAAAAGAAAAACAGACCGCCATTCAAACCATGCTGGACAAAACCCTGGGCATAGACAATGCCGTGGTTCGCGTCAACGCTGAACTCAACTTCAACGACCGTGAGGAGCGCACCGAGACCTACAATCATGATCCCGAAGGGGCCTTCATTCGCAGCGAGGAGATCATCAAAGAGTCCGGCACTACGCCTTCTGCTGCGGCGGCTCCGGGAACGGACAACAATATACCGCAATACACCGAGGTCGACAGCACTCAGGGATCTTATGACAAATCCCAGACTTCTCGCAATTACGAGATTGATAAAACTGAAACCGTCACCCGCTATGCTCCGGGCGAGGTCAAATACGATTACCTCACCATTTCGGTCCTGGTAAATAATGCGGCCACTCAGGGGCTGAAACTGGGGTCGACTGAAGCGGAAAAAATAAATACGGTTCGCAATATTGTGGCAACCGCCTGCGGACTGCGAGAAAATCGGGACAACGAGAATGTCAGCCTGGAAGAAAACATATCGGTGGCCTTTATCGATTTTCATCCCCAGCCTGTGCCGGAAGCAGCCGTCCCCGGTACGGTCGGCCAGCTGCTGAACAGCGGGTGGATGCCCTGGGCTCTGGCCGCAGCGGGCCTGCTGGCCTGTCTGGCAGTGTTTTTGAGCATGAGGGGCAAAAACAGGGTTCCACAGGTTGAAGCCGGCGTGCCCCTGAGCGGTTTCGAGGCGGTGGCGGACGAAGAAATCAGTCTGGAGAAGCTGATTGATAAAAACATGACGCCCGCCGACCGTGAAAGCCAGAAGATCAAAGAAGAGATCGACAAATTGGTGCAAAGCAATCCTGAAAATGCAGCCCAGGTAATCAAGTCCTGGCTGCTGGAAGGTTAGAGGTGAAAGCCATGGTAGCCAGAAAGACTTTAAGCGGCAGGCAGAAGGCTGCCAATTTTCTGATTTTTCTGGGTCCCGAAAAATCAGCTCAGATCTTCAAATATATGAGTGAAGAAGAAATAGAACAGTTGACCCTGGAAATCGCCAATATACGCCAGATATCTTCGGAACGCATGGACGAAATTTTTCGCGAGTTCTTTGAAATGTGCCTGGCCCGGCATTTCATCAGCCAGGGTGGCATCGCCTATGCCAAGGAGATCCTGGAAAAAGCTTACGGCGAAGAAAAGACGACTGAGATTATTTCGCGCATTTCGGCCTCTTTACAGGTCAGGCCGTTTGATTTCATGCGCAAAACCGAACCCGCCCAGCTGCTCAATTTTATCCAGGGCGAGCACCCCCAGACCATCGCCTTGATACTGGCTTATCTGGAGCCGGATAAAGCCTCCAGCATACTTGGCGCTCTGCCCCCGGAGCGTCAGGCCGAAGTGGCCAAGCGAATTGCCATCATGGATACCACTTCGCCGGAGATCATTAAAGAGGTGGAGAATGTCCTGGAGCGCAAACTGTCCACCATCGGCCCTCAGGAGCTGGCCAGCGCCGGCGGCGTCAGATCGGTGGTTCAGATCCTCAATCTGGTCGACAGAGGCACGGAAAAAACCATCATGGAGGCGCTGGAGGTTCAGGATCCGGAATTGGCCGAACAGATCAAGAAACTGATGTTTGTGTTTGAAGATATAGTCACGATTGATGACCGTTCCATTCAGCGCTTTCTGCGCGATGTGGAATCCCAAGACCTGTCTATGGCGCTCAAAGGCAGCAGTACCGAGGTATCCCACAAAATTTTCAGCAATATGTCCACCCGGGCTGCTGATATGTTGAAAGAAGATATTGAATTTATGGGGCCGGTCCGCTTGAGAGACGTTGAAGAAGCGCAGCAGCGCATTGTCAATGTGATTCGTCGCCTTGAAGAAACCGGAGAAATAGTGGTGGCCCGCGGCGGAGGAGATGAAATCATTGTCTAACATTATCAAAGGCAGTGCATTGCAGCGCTCCAATCCCAGGCTGATTGAGCTGGCGGGGATAGGTCTGTTGGAAACCGCCCCTCCCCAGACCCATTCAGCGGAAAGGCCCCGGGAGGAAGACCGGGAGCAGTTTGAGTACTTGCGGTTGGAAAGCCAGAAAGTCTTGCAGGAAACCGAAGCCATGATCGTTGACCTCCTGGAAAAAGCCCGGGAGGAGTCCGGGGCCATTATGGCGGCGGCCCGGGATGAAGCGGAGATCATGCAGATACAGGCTTCTCAAGCCGCCCATGAAATGAAAGAAAAGGCTCTTAAAGACGGCTACCGGGACGGGCTGGAGCAGGCCAGGCTGGAGACGGCCGCTTTAAAGGCCCGGGCCGAAGAAGAAAGCCGCTCCCTGGTGGAGAATGCCCGGGCGCAGAAGCTGCAAACCATACGGGACTGCGAAGCCGATATTTTGCGCCTATCTATGGCGATCGCCAGAAAGGTGGTGGCGGCAGAGCTGGCGACCAACCCCGACGTTATCCTCGGCGTGATTCGCGACGCCACCGCTTTGCTGGACAGTCCCGACAATATAACCGTGCACGTTAATCCCGCTGAATTGGACCAGGTGCTGGAGGAGATCGGATCAGGGCTATACAGCGACGCCAATCAAGGGATGATCCAAGTCAAGGCAGTGGCCGATCATCGCATCAGTGCGGGCGGGTGTACGTTGGAAAGCGAAGTGGGGATGATCGATGCCCGCCTGGAGACCCGTCTGGATAATATGGAACAGCTCCTGCGGGAAGTGAGCGGCGATGATTGACCGGGCAGTTTTCACCAGACATCTGCAAACCGTCGACAAGGCCCAGTTGTGTCTGGTCAAGGGCAGGATATCACAGGCCATCGGCCTTACGCTGGAAGCGGTTGGCCCGCGCTTGAGCCTGGGTGAGTTGTGTTTCATCCGCAGCAATTATGCTAATCATCCCCTAACTTCTGCGGAAGTGGTGGGATTCAAAAATGACCGCATCCTGCTGATGCCGCTGGGCGAAGTGGAAGGGATCGGCCCGGGGAGTGAATTGATCGCCACCGGCAAAACCCTGCAGGTAAAAGTGGGTATGGACTTGCAGGGCCGGGTCTTGGACGGTCTGGGGCAGCCCATCGACGGTAAAGGCCGAATCAAGGCAGAAGCCACCTATCCGGTCATGAATCAGCCCCCCAACCCCATGGAGAGATCCCGCATCAAGGAAGTCCTGCCGGTGGGGGTCAGGGCCATTGACGGGCTGAATACGGTGGGGCGCGGGCAGCGGATTGGCATCTTTGCCGGCAGCGGGGTGGGAAAAAGCACCTTGATCGGCATGACAGCGAGAAATACGGCGGCTGACATCATCGTCATCGCCCTGATCGGGGAGCGCGGCCGCGAGGTCAGGGAATTTTTGGAGAAGGACCTGGGAACGGAAGGGCTGGCCCGATCCGTGGTAGTAGTGGCCACCTCCGATCAACCGGCCCTGGTGCGGCTGAAAGGAGCCTTCGTGGCTACCAGCATAGCTGAATATTTCCGCGACCAGGGCCTTGACGTGCTTTTATTGATGGATTCTTTGACCCGTTTTGCGCTGGCGCAGCGTGAAGTAGGCCTGGCCATCGGTGAGCCGCCGGCCACCCGGGGCTTTACCCCCTCGGTTTTCGCGCTGCTGCCCAAACTCCTGGAGCGGGCCGGAACCGCGGCCCGGGGCAGTATAACCGGACTTTACTCGGTCCTGGTGGAGGGCGATGATATCAATGAGCCCATCACCGACGCGGTGAGGGGCATTGTGGACGGGCATATTGTTTTGAGCAGAAACATCGCTGCGCAGAATATCTACCCGGCTATTGATATACTGCAGAGTATCAGCCGGGTCATGATCGACCTGGTCGACGACCAGCACATGCGGGTGGCCAATTATTTTCGCAGTGTTCTGGCCACTTACGAGGAGGCCCGGGACTTAATCGACATCGGGGCCTATAAGGAAGGCGCCAACCCGCGCATAGACCGGGCCATAACCGTCATTGAGCAATGCCAGACCTTTTTGCGCCAGGATATTCATGAAGAGGCCCTATTCCCGGATACTTATACGGCCTTGCAAAATATCGCCGACAGGCAGGGATAAATAATGAAAGCTTTTGATTTTAGGCTGCAAACCAAACTGGATATCTCCACACTGCAGAAGGACATTGCCCGTGAGAACCTGCAGGCCAGCCTGCAGGTGCGCGATGAAATCGCCCAAGAGCTCAACCAGCTGGCAGACCGGGTGCAGGCCATTGAGAGCAGCATCAGGGAAACAAGCGACCCGGCCCCGTTTTCTTACCTGCTGGCCCGCCGCCAGTATCTGCCGGTTTTGCACATGCGCAAAAATGAGGTGCAAAGCCATTTGCACGAAGCGGAATCCGTAGTGGACACCATGCGCGTCAAGCTGTTCGAGCAGGCCCGGGAAACCAGCACCCTGGAAAAGCTGAAGCAGCGTCAATTTGAAGAATACCGGAAAGAAGCGCAGCAGCAAGAGCAAAAGGTCATAGATGAACTGGCCGTGGCGGGTCATTTTCGGAAAAATCTCAACAAGGTGTAAAGCAGGAGTCTGTCAATGACGAATAGTTTAAAGACAGTTAAATTATTGGGCCTGGGCCTACTGGTCTTGGCGGCCCTGTCGGCCGGCTGGTATTTTTTGGTCGCCCTGGGGGTCTTGACGGCTCCGCCGGCCCTGCAGAATCTGCCCGGGATGAGTCCGGCTTCAGG
>DHBS01000028.1:89412-101132 GCA_002398825.1 Syntrophomonas sp. UBA4922
GGGAGAAAACTCCGGATAAAGGCAGCCCTGCCGAGCTGGTACAGCTGGAACAGAACCTGGCGGAACAGCAAGCCGAGATCAACGAGCTACAGGCCAGCCTGTCGGCCGCTGAGACCGCCCTTATGCAGAGCCAGGACAGTGAAGCCCGCTTAAAGGAAGAGGTAGCCCGCTTGAACCAGGAGGTCCTCAACCTGAAATCCGGGGCCGCGGCCAAAACGGCGGCTTATAAAGATATGGCGCCTTATTTCGCCAATATGAAGGCTAAAGATGCCGCCGACATCCTGTCCCGTTTAAAAGATGATGATATTATCGGCATTCTCTCCGCTATGGAAAAAGAAACCGCAGCCGAGATTCTGCCTTTTATGAATCGTGACCGGGCCGCCGCCGTTGCCTCCAAGATGCTGGTGACGGAGCCGTAAGCGTCGGGTGTGGGCGTAAGGTGTTTCAAATAGCGGCCGAGACGCCTTATTCCGACCCCTGAATCTGAAGAAAGGAGGTGAAAGTATATTGCAATGCAGCGTAAACCAGGTAGTAGCGGCCAAAGCGGAGAAGCCCGCTCCATCCGCAAGGAACAAAAGCGAAGCGGCTTCCGCTCAGCTTAATGGGAAAAGAGCCTTTAAGCATCAGCTCATGAAAGCCCGATCCCATAGCGATAAGCCCCGGCACAAGGCCGCAGAACCCAGGGCTTCAGAGCCGCAAACCGCATCAAGTCCCGCTGAGGCAATGGCCGCTCCGCTCCCGGACGGGGAGAGCTTGTGCGCCGATGCCCTGACCGTCCCGGATTCAGCCCCGGAGACAATCAACCCGGATGCGGGCGGTGAAGTACAGCAACCGGCTGAGGCATTGCCGGTCTTGCCCGCGGAGACGCCCGGCAAGATACAGGGCCGTGATGCTCAGCAGTCCGGCGCAGCGGGTGCAAGCGGTGCGGCAACAGCCAGTTCCGGCCCGGTTCAGACCGCCGCCCCTCTGGAAGGCGAAGAGTTCCTGAACAATTCCGGCGGTGCGGAGGCTGAAAGCCATAAAAACAGCGCGGCCGGGCATGATGGCAGGGAAAGGTTCAAAATGATGCTATTAAGTCATAAGAACCAGGTCCTGCTCAAGCTGAAAGTGCATCAGGATGTAGCCGCCCCCCAGGAAACAGCGGAGAGCAACCCGGGGCAGGCCAGGAAACTGCTGGATTTCGAGAGCCGCCGCCTCAACGCGGCCCAGCTGCCGGAGGGCATTACAACCTCCGCCGGGCATGCCGCGGTTTCAACCGAAGCGGATGCGGATCCCTCCCTGTTGGTAAACACCCGGGAAACCCCGGGCGCAACCCGGGTAATTATCGGCGCCCCGGACAATTCCGGCAAGGCTCTTCACAACCCGGCCCAAACCCAGGAGCTGTTCGATCAGATCGTGGAGCGGGCCAAACTGATGGTAAAACTGAGCAGTTCGGAGATGAATATCGATCTGAAACCGGATTCGCTGGGGAAATTGTCCATCAAAGTGCTGGTTGAAGACGGACTGGTCACGGCCCGGTTTATCACCGACAACCATCAGGTCAAGCAAATGCTGGAGTCAAACCTTACTCATCTGCGCCAGAACCTGGAAAACCAGGGGCTGAAAGTAGACCGCACCGAGGTTGAAGTACAGGTCGGCAATCAACAGGATTTCAGCGGCATGAGCGACTGGAACCGGGACAATTGGGGCAATCAGCGCAATTTAGGCCATCGTTCCAACCTGGACGGGGAGGAAGCCCTGCCGTTGGAAATGGAGACTGCGGGTATAGCAGGCCCGGAGATTGAAGCTCTTTATGGATACTCTGCTGACGGTGAGATGAACATATTGGTTTAGGAGGTGATCAGATGACAGTAGAAGCTACTGCGGCCGCAGCCAATAACACGGCTCAAACCGCCGCTAAATCCAATAAATCCATTATGGATAAAGACGACTTCCTCAAACTGCTGGTTACGGAATTGCGCTATCAGAATCCGCTTCAGCCCATGGAGGACAAGGAATTTATCTCACAGATGGCCACGTTCAGCTCGCTTGAACAGATGCAGAATCTGAACAGCACCATGACCGGCCTGGCCGACACCATCAATAACCGCTGGCTGCCCAGCATGATGATGCAGCAAGCCGGACAGATGGTGGGACGGGAGGTGGCCTACCTCTATCTGGATGAGAACGAAGAGCTGCAAAGCACGGTTGGCATCGTGGACTCGGTGATTATGCGCCAGGGCACTCCTTATCTGGTGATTCAAGGCCAGGAGGTGAGCATGGAGGCGGTGATTGAACTGGGTGGTTCGGTGGTAGGCATGGAAACCGCTTATTACAGCCAGATCCTGGACAAACTGGATCAGCTGCTGAAACAGCTCGGAGTCGAAACGGAGGAATCCCATGATTGAGGGTCCATTATTCCCAACCCAACCCATACAGCCGCTGGGTAAGAAAAACGTTCAGCCCGGTCCGGGCAAGACCGGCTCTGCGGGGTTTGAAAAGCTGTTGGAAAAAGAGATCGGCCGCGGGCTGAAATTTTCCAAGCATGCCCAGGAACGCCTGCAGTCGCGCAACATCCAATTGTCCAAAGAGGATGTGGACCGGATCCAGAACGCGGTTACCCAGGCTCGCCAAAAGGGCTCCCGGGATTCCCTGATCATAATGGATCGTCTCGCTCTGGTGGTCAGCGTCAAGAATAATACCGTGATAACCGCGGTGGATGATCAGAGCATCAAACAAAACGTATTTACCAACATTGACAGTGCAGTCATCATTTAGGGCTGGACCTCTCAGGAAGCCCTGGATGCGGAGCGATGGAAGCATCCACAAGTAACGCTCTTTAAAGGAGGTCATGAAAAACATGATGCGATCAATGTATTCGGGCGTGTCCGGTTTGAAAAACCATCAGACCCGAATGGACATAATAGGCAACAATATCGCCAACGTCAATACGGTGGGTTATAAGAAGAGCCGGGTGGTGTTCAAAGAGGCCTTATATCAGACCATGCGCGGCGCCTCATTGGCCACCGACGCCCGGGGCGGCACCAACCCCATGTCTATCGGCCTGGGGATGACCATAAGCAGTATCGACCAGATCCATACCCCGGCTCCGGCAACTGTAACCAATAAGTCTACAGATATGGCTATCGATGGCAGCGGCTATTTCATGCTCAGCAACGGCGGGCAGATATATTACAGCCGGGCCGGGAACTTCGACTTTGACACCATGGGCTACCTGGTCAGCACCAGCAATGGTTACCGGGTGCAGGGCTGGGTGGCGGACGCCAATGGAATCATCGATACTGTCCAGGCCGCCCGGAATATCGATATTTCAGCCTTTAGAACCATTGCCCCCAAAGCCACCGAAAACGTGGTCTTCTCAGGCAATTTAAATTCCACCCTCACCATTCCGCAAATCGCGGGCAGTGACATCGACCCCGCCGACGGCGGGCAGCACCCTGCAGCCGATAATGCGGTCATAACCTCGAAAACGGTTTACGATTCACTGGGGAATGAAGTGACTTTATATTTCAGGTTCTTCAAGCATGAGGTTGAGAGCGGTCCGCCCCCGGTAAGCGACTGGGCCTGTGATATATCGCTGGATCCGGAATTTGAGAATATGGAAGCTTACGATGATGCCGCCGATTTCGAAGCCCTGGACATTGCTGCCGGAGAGAGCCCTGCCGGCGGTACCCGCATGCTGCGCGTCTACAACCTGCAGTTTGACGAAGGCGGGGCTATCATCCTGCCTGAAGCCGCCCAACTGCAATTGACTGTGGACCGCTCCCAGGAGGGGGCCAATGACCTGGTGCTGGACATCGATTTCGGCGGTTTGACTCAATTCAACACCAAATCGTCCGCCTGGGTCGAACACCAGGACGGATATTCCATGGGCAGCCTGTCGAGCTATAGTGTCGGCATTGACGGCACCATACAGGGAGTCTATGACAACGGAGCCATCATGAACCTGGCCCGGGTGGCCCTGGCCAATTTCCAGAACCCCTCCGGACTGCTGCAGATGGGAAGCAACCTCTACCAGCAATCCAGTAACTCCGGGGACCCCTCTATCGGCGGGCCCGGTAGTCAGGGCATGGGCGCCATTCTGCCCAGCAGTCTGGAAATGTCCAATGTCGACCTATCGGAGGAGTTCACCGATATGATCATCACCCAGAGGGGTTTTCAGGCTAATTCCCGGGTGATAACCACCTCGGATGAGATGCTGCAAGAATTGGTCAATCTGAAGAGATAAGCCGCGGCTCCGGGGGCCAGGCCCCCGGAGCATATGACCAGAGGTGAGAAATGATATATTTAACCCGTTTAAACGGTGAAGTACTGTTGGTCAATATAGACCTTATCGAGTTGATGGAAGAGACGCCGGATACGGTCGTTACCTTAACCACCGGCCGCAAGCTGGTGGTCAAAGAAAGCGTCCGGCACATATCCGCCCAGATCATCAAGATAAAGCGCGCCATTTTCACTACATTAAAGAAATAGAACGGGCAAGGAGGAATTGCGATGGCGGAGGAAAACGGCCTGGAGAAAAAGGCCAAAACCGGGTTTGACGGCAAAATTATCATAATCGGGATGGTGTTTTTTCTAGTGGCGGTGGGCGCTTCCTATTTGATCATGGACCGCCTCCTGGCTCCGCTTATGCCGCCCAAGGCTGATAGCGCTGAAGTGAAAGTGGGAGCTTTGCTGTCGGTGGGAGAGTTCACCACCAATATCAATGACGTCAACGGAACCCGGTTTTTGAAGGTAGAGGTCACCATCGAGACCGACGAAAAGAAAAAAGAGGATGTCAATAAGAATATGGCGGTGATCAAAGATACCATTCTCAACACTTTTGCGGGCAAAACCGTGGCCGATCTGGATATCCGCAACCGCGACAATCTCAAAGCCGAGATAACCAGGCAGCTCAATGCCAAGCTGGGAGCCGAGGTAATAAGGAATGTGTATTTTACCAAATTCATCATGCAATAGCTGGAGCAGGCCTAAGGGGAGGGTCTTTTGTGAGTGAAGTTCTGTCGCAAAACGAAATTGACGCTTTGCTTTCAGCCTTGAGCAACGGGGCGGTCAATGCGGAGGAATTGAAAGAAGAGCAAAACCGTAAGCGCATCCGGGTTTATGACTTTCGCAGGCCCAGCAAATTCTCCAAGGATCAGATCCACACCCTGCAGGTCATTTACGATAACTACGCGCGCTCCCTGGGCACCTATTTATCGGCTCAACTGCGCACCCCGGTGCAGCTTGAGGTGCTGTCAGTGGAACAGTTGAGTTATGAAGAATTTATCCGTTCCATTCCCAACCCGACCATATTAAATATTTTTTCACTATATCCCCTGGAAGGCAATGCCATCATGGAGATCAATCCCAACCTGGGCTTTGCCTTCTTAGACCGCCTCCTGGGCGGACCGGGCAGCACCCTTCCCAAGGTCAGAGGTTTGACCGAAATCGAGCAGAGCGTTATAGAACGCATTGTTCAACGCATGTTGGATTATTTTGAAGAACCCTGGGGAGGGATCATCGAGCTGCGTCCATCCCTGGAAAGAATGGAAACCAACCCCCAGTTTACGCAGCTGGTGTCTCCGGCGGAAATAATGATGATGGTTTCCCTGGAAGCCCGTATGGGAAATGTGATGGGCATGATCAACATCTGCATACCATTTCTGGTTTTGGAACCTATTATGGATCGCTTGAGTGTGCATTATTACTACTCCACCAGCACCAAATCCAGAAGCCCGGAGAATGTCGCTGCCATTCAACAAAAGCTGGAAAACACTTTCATTCCCGTTAAAGTGGTCCTGGGGAGAACCACCATCACAGTAGGGGATCTGTTGGAACTGGGTATAGGCGACGTGATCTCCCTGGAGCGCAATATCAAAGAACCTCTGGAAGTGGCGATTGGCCAAAAAACCAAATTCCTGGCCAAACCCGGCATCTATGAAAGTCGTAACGCAGTGCAAGTTTCCCAGGTGATGAAGGAGGGAAATGACGATGAATAACGGAATTCTGTCCCAGCAGGAAATCGATGCTCTCCTGGCGGGCGGGAATAAAAAAAGCGGCCAGAATACGGCCGAATTGATCACAGAATTTGAACGCGACACTTTGGGGGAAATCGGCAATATCTCCATGGGCACCTCAGCGACTATACTGTCGACTCTGCTGCACCGCAAGGTAGCCATCACCACCCCCGAGGTTAAAGTAATCAGCCGCGAGCAATTGCGCTCTGATTTCCCCATGCCTTATGTGATCGTGGAAGTGCAGTACCGCGAAGGTCTGCACGGCGCCAACGTGTTTGTGGTTAAAACCGAGGATGCCGGTATGATCGCCGATCTCATGATGGGCATGGAACCCCGCGCGGGGCGCAGCAGTCTCAGTGAAATCGAGTTAAGCGCGGTTGGAGAGGCTATGAACCAGATGATGGGTTCAGCCACTACCAGCCTGTCCACCATGTTCAACACCCGTATTGATATTTCCCCGCCCTTGCTGACGGTGGTCAACCTGGGGGAAGAAAAACTGGGTTTACACAGCATGTTTGAGGAACTGGTTACCATCAAATTCCAGATGAAGATAGAAAACCTTCTGGAAAGTGAGATCATGCAGATCACCCCCATCGAAGCGGTCAAACATATGATGGAAATGCTGACCGGTGACAGCTGCCCGTCAGAATCTCAGCAAACGGACAGTTCATTGCCAGAGCCGGAGACGGATGATCATTTTGAACAGCTGGAAGCCGCACTGGCCCGGGACAGTCTGGGGACTGACCGCCCGGCCGGTCCTGAGACGGCGTTTGCGGCTGAACCGCCCCCGCCGAAGCCAACCCCGGCATCCCTGACGGTGCAGCCGGTACAGTTTGCTTCTCTGCACGAATTTCCTCTGGGTTCCATGCCCCAGAACATCGGCCTTATCATGGATGTTCCCCTGGATGTATCGGTGGAGCTGGGCAAGGCCCGCAAGACCATCAAAGAGGTTCTGGAACTGCAGCAGGGGTCTATCATTCAGCTTGACAAAATGGCCGGGGAACCGGTTGACTTGCTTGTCAATGGCAAGCTCATCGCCAGGGGCGAGGTGGTGGTCATTGATGAAAACTATGGGATCAGAATAACCGCGATCATTAGTCCCATTGACCGGGTTAATAAACTTCAATAACAGGCGAGGAGGCTCACTATGTCAAAAAACGTGTTGATTGTGGACGATGCCGCTTTTATGAGGATGATGATCAAAGACATCCTGACCAAGAACGGCTATGCGGTAATCGGGGAGGCGGAAAACGGGATAACCGCCCTGGAGAAATACAAAGATCTTAAGCCCGATCTGGTCACTATGGACATCACCATGCCGGAGATGGACGGCATTGCCGCGGTAAAAATGATCAGAGCCTTTGATTCCCAAGCCCGTATTATCATGTGCAGCGCTATGGGGCAGCAGGCCATGGTGATCGATGCCATTCAGGCCGGGGCCATTGATTTTATCGTCAAACCCTTTCAGCCCGAACGAGTGCTGGAAGCGGTGGGCAAGGCTTTTAACCAGTGATGCTAAGGCTTAAAACCGGAAAAAACGCAGGCCGGTGCCTATTGATCATTTTGCTGGCCCTGTCTTTCCTACAGCTGTCAGCTCCTATTACCGGGGCGGTAGACGACATCGGGGCCGTGCAGGAGGAACTTGACAAGGGGCAGGAAAATGCCCCGCAGCAGAATAACCTGTGGTGGGAATTCGTCAAACTGGTGTTTTTCCTTCTGCTTTTGATCGCCGCCTCGGGCTGGGTGATCCGTTATCTGGGCCAAAACGCCAGGGCGCGATCGCAGGGCGTTTACGTCCATATCGTGGACGAAGTCATCCTGGGCCAGAACCGGGGCATAGCACTCTGCGAAGTGGGGGGCAAGCTCTACGCTCTGGGTATCACCGAACACCACATCAACCTGTTGTTTGAGACTGACAATGCCAAGCTGCTGGAAGAGATCAGTCAGGAGCCTCTGTCAGACCGTCAAACCCAGCCGGGACCGTTGGCGAAGATATTGGGACAGACTTTGCCCCCCGGAAGCCGCCCGGGGAGTTCCAATAATCAGTTCAGCCAGTTGATGGCCGAACAGGCGCGCCGTTTACAGGATATGATTTCCAACCACGCCGAGAAGGGATCCAAGTGAAAAGCAGTGATGATTGTGAGTAACAGGACCAGAAAATTATTATATGCCTCAGCGGCGGTGAGTCTGGCAGCCGCCCTTGTGATGTGGTTCGCCCAGCCGGCGCTGGCCGAGCCCATACAGCTGCCTGATATCGACCTGCAGATCGGCGGGGGGGATCCGGCCGACCCGCAGGGATTATCATCGGCCCTGCAGCTGGTTATGCTTTTGACCGTGCTTTCTCTGGCTCCGGCCATATTGATCATGCTGACCTCCTTTACCCGCATCATAGTGGTATTGTCCTTTGTGCGCAGTTCGCTGGCCACGCAGCAGATGCCGCCCAATCAGATCCTGATTGGCCTGGCTTTATTTTTGACCTTTTTTGTGATGGCTCCGGTATTGCAGGAGGTTAACAACAATGCCCTGCAGCCCTTCATGAAAGGGGAGATTGACCAGCAGACCGCCTTCACCCAGGGTATGGATCCACTGCGCAGCTTTATGTTTAAACAGACCCGGGAAAAGGACCTGGCTCTGTTTGTCAGCCTTTCCCAAATGGAGCGGCCCCGCAATTTCAGCGATATACCCAATTATGTCCTGATTCCGTCCTTTATCATCAGTGAATTGAAAACCGCTTTCCAGATCGGCTTCATTATTTTTATACCTTTTCTGGTGATCGATATGGTGGTTGCCAGCGCTTTGATGTCTATGGGCATGATGATGCTGCCCCCGATGATGATCTCCCTGCCCTTTAAGATATTGCTGTTCATCCTGGTTGACGGGTGGGATCTGGTGATTCAGTCACTGGTATTGAGTTTCAAATAAATGGGAGGTCCTTAAAAAGTGTACGAAGACATTGTACTGGGGATTGCCAATGAAGCTGTGTTGACCGTCTTGCTTATATCAGCACCCATTCTCGGCGCAGCCTTATTGACCGGTTTATTAATCAGCATACTGCAGGCTACCACCCAGATTCAGGAAATGACCCTGGTGTTTGTGCCTAAAATTGTAGTGGTCTTGCTGGTGGTGCTCATCTTCGGCCCCTGGATGCTCAATATTCTGGTGAGTTTCACCCATAATTTGCTGACGGCCATTCCCCAGATGGTGACCATCTAGAAAGAGGGGTTCTATGGGATTTACCGCCCTTGGCTTTCTCCTGGTTCTGGCCAGAATATCCGGCTTGTTTCTGAGCGCTCCCATCTTCAGCAGCAGGCAAATGCCGGGGCAGGTTAAAATTCTCCTGGTCCTGGCCCTGGCCGGCATGATGGCCTACTTTCTACCCGTTGCCTCCGGGGTGGAGATCGCCAACCCGCTGTATATGATGGCGGCGGTGGTCCTGGAGATCCTGGTGGGCTATACAATTGGCCTGGTTGCTTATATGCTCTTTGCCGGAATCCAAACCGCCGGCCAATTGATGGATATGCAGATGGGCTTTGCCATTGTCAATGTAATTGATCCCCAATCGGGAATGCAGATTCCCCTGATGGGCAACCTGACCCAGACCGTAGCCCTGTTGTTCTATCTGGCGGTCAATGGCCACCACTATCTGCTGCAGGCAGTGGCCCAGAGTTACCAGGTGATCCCGGTTTTGGGACTGAAACTGGGCAGCGGATTCTATCAAAGCCTGTTTTCCATCGGTGCGGAAATGTTTGTGATCGCCTTGAAAGTGGCCGCGCCTCTGGTGGTGGCCATACTCATCACTGATGTGGCCATGGGATTCATCGCCCGGACCGTGCCGCAGATGAATGTATTCATCGTGGGGCTGCCCTTAAAGATCCTGATCGGGCTGGGCTGTTTGCTGGTGATGCTGCCGGTATATCTGTGGGTATTTGACCTGCTTTTCTCCAGGTTTTTCGGCTATATTGACGGAATCATGGCTTTGATGAGGTAACTGACATGGATGAACGGCTTGCCGGGTATCGCTTTAACCTCCAGCTTTTTGCAGAAGATCAGGGCAGCGGGGAAAGGACGGAACCGGCCACCCCCAAAAAAAGGGAAGAGGCCCGGCAAAAAGGCCAGGTATTCAAGAGCAGCGACCTGAATGCGGCAGTCATCCTGGCGGTAGGAACGGTGGTTACCTTCGCCACTCTGCCTCATATGGTCTCCACCTTGCAACACTTTACCGCCACCTATCTGCTGGACCGGGGCTGGTATGAGTTTACCCCGGAGTATGCCCGGTTCCTGCTGGGAGAAGTGGTGCTGGTCCTGGCCCGGTTATGTTTGCCCATAATGGGAGCTACCTTTTTAGCGGCCCTGCTGGTTTCTTATATGCAGGTGGGATTCGTGTTCAGCGCTGAACCCTTATCTCCCAAGCCGGATCGCATCAACCCTTTGTCCGGATTCAAGCGCATCTTCTCCAAACGCGCCCTGGTGGAATTCGGCAAGTCGATGGCCAAGGTGGTTATCGTAGGCTGGATCGTATATACCACCATCAAGACGCAGTTTGACCTGTTTCCGCGTTTTGTGGATATGGACCCCCTGGCCATAGTGAAAATGCTCAGCAATATGATATTTGAGTTGGCTTTAAAAGTCGGCCTGGTGCTTATAATTATCGGGGTTATGGATTATTTCTACCAGTGGTATGAGTACGAACAGTCCTTGAAAATGAGCAAATATGACATCCGGCAGGAATACAAACAGAGCGAGGGCGATCCTCAGCTCAAGGCCCGGCAGAAGCAGATTCAGCGCGAATACGCCATGCGCCGGATGATGGCCGAGGTCCCTAAAGCCGATGTGGTAATCACCAATCCCACCCATTTTGCCGTGGTTTTGAAATATGAGGTGGATGTGATGCAAGCCCCGATGGTCGTGGCCAAAGGCCAGGATTTCGTAGCTCAGAAGATCAAGGAGATCGCACAGGAGCATCAGGTGGTAATGGTGGAGAACCCGCCCCTGGCCCGCACCCTGTACTACAGCGTAGAGATCGGGGCACTGGTGCCGGAGGAGATGTATCAGGCCGTAGCTGAGGTTCTGGCCTTCGTATACCGCCACAAAAAACTGGCTCTGTAACCGGGGAGGAATGAAAGTGGCCCAGGAACAAGCCTGGAAAGACCGCTTAACGGCAAACAGCGACGTTTTGATAGCCATGCTGGTAGTCACCATCGTGATGATGATGATCATCCCTCTGACGCCTTTTTTGCTGGACATCCTCTTGACTTTTAACATTACTTTCGCTTTGATTATCCTGATGGTGTCCATGTTCAACGTAGACCCGCTGGAATTCTCGGTATTCCCCTCATTGCTCCTGGTCATGACCCTGTTCCGCCTCTCCTTGAACGTATCCACCACCCGCTTGATACTGCTTGACGCCCATGCCGGGCAGGTGGTGGAAGCCTTCGGCAATTTTGTGGTGGGAGGCAATATGGTGGTGGGCATGGTCATTTTCTTGATCCTGGTGGTTATTCAGTTCATTGTCATCACCCGCGGCGCGGAAAGGGTTTCGGAGGTGGCGGCCCGCTTTACCCTGGATGCCATGCCCGGGAAGCAGATGGCTATCGACGCCGATCTCAACGCCGGCTTGATCAATGAGCAAACCGCCCGCGACCGGCGCCAGAAGGTGCAGCGCGAATCAGACTTCTACGGGGCTATGGACGGGGCCAGCAAATTTGTCAAAGGAGATGCCAT
>DHBS01000028.1:101304-102057 GCA_002398825.1 Syntrophomonas sp. UBA4922
TCATCATCATAATCATCAATATCGTAGGCGGATTTATCATCGGTGTGGCCCAACGGCAGCTTTCCATGGCCGAGTCCATGCAGATATACACCATACTTACGGTGGGGGACGGTCTGGTAACCCAGATCCCGGCCCTGCTGATCTCTACCGCCACCGGCATCGTTGTGACCCGCAGCGCCTCAACCAATTCTTTGGGGCAGGAATTATCCAAGCAGCTCTTCAATTACCCGCGCGCTCTGGGCATGTCAGCCCTGATCCTGTTCGCGCTGGGAACGGTAGGACTCCCCAAACTGCCTATGTATTCAATGGGTATCCTTTTCGGATTCTTGTATTTCTATTTGCGCAATAAACAGGCTGAGCCGGACCCGGCGCCGGAGAGCGAAGAATATGTGGAAGCCGAACAGATCCGCAAGCCGGAAAATGTCATCGAACTGCTGCAGGTAGAAAAAATGGAACTGGAACTGGGCTATGCCCTGATCCCCCTGGTGGATTCCGATCAGGGCGGGGACCTCCTGGACCGTATCGTGATGATACGCAGGCAATGCGCGGTGGAGCTGGGCTTTATCGTACCCCCGGTGCGCATCCGCGACAATATGCAGCTTAAGCCCAATTCCTATGCCATAAAAATCAAAGGCATAGAAATAGCTCACGGCGAGCTGCTATTGGAAAATTACCTGGCCATCGGCCCGGGGATTGGCAGCGATGCCGACCTGCCGGGCATAAACACCGTGGAACCGGCCTTCAATCTGCCGG
>DHBS01000028.1:102202-122034 GCA_002398825.1 Syntrophomonas sp. UBA4922
ACCGGCCTTCAATCTGCCGGCCCGCTGGGTCGGCACCACGTACAAAGAGCATGCCGAACTGGCGGGATATACGGTAGTCGACCCCCCCCTCGGTGCTGGCCACCCATCTGACCTCGGTGATCAAAGCCCACGCTTTTGAATTATTGGGCCGGCAGGAGATTCAGAACATCATCAGCTATATCAAAGAAAGCCATTCCGCAGTGGTCGATGAGCTGATTCCCGATTTAATGAGTCTGGGTGATATTCAGCGGGTTTTGGGCAATCTGCTTAAAGAACAGGTGTCTATCCGGGACATGATCACTATTCTCGAAAGCCTGGCCGACTATGCCAAGATCACTAAAGACACCGATTTATTGACCGAGTATGTGCGCCAGGCCCTGAAACGGCAGATAACCAGGCAATACGCCAATGACCAGGGCAAACTGGCGGTTCTGACCCTGGACCCGTCTCTGGAGGAAATCCTGCGCGATTCGGTGCAGCAAAGCGAATTCGGCTCCTACCTGGCGGTGGACCCGGATGTTGCTCAGAAGATGATCGATCGTATCAGCAGTATGCAGGAAGACCTGAGCCTGCGCGGGCAGTCGCCCGTTCTTATCTGCGCCCCGGTACTGCGCCTTTATTTCAAACGCCTGATAGACCGCTTTATTTCCAACCTGGTGGTCTTGTCATACAATGAAGTCGACAGTGATGCCAATGTTGAAGTGATAGGGATGGTTTCGACATGAAAATAAAGAAGTATGTGGCCCGTGATTTTCAGTCCGCCCTGCAGCTGGCCAAACAGGAGATGGGGCCCGACGCCATTATATTGCAGACCCGGCAGGTGAAACCCCGGGGATTCCGGGGCTGGTTTTCGCCTCCCCAAGTAGAGATAACGGTGGCGGTCGACGACACCCTGCAGGTCAATACCGACAAAGCGCGGCAGAGCACGGCTAAGCCGGTCGAGCCGGAAGGAGCGGCGGCAAAGCCGGCGGTTATGATGACGGACCCCGGGGCCGAACTCGGCCTGATGCAGGAAATGCAGAAGATGAAGGCCATGATGAGCGACATTCAAGCCCGCATGTTTGAAGTCGATCTTCTCAAAGGCATGGCCGAGCCGGTGCGTTATTTTTATGAAATCCTCCTCCACAATAATGTAGACAAAAGCATCGCCCAGGAAATAGCCGCCAGTGTTGAAGCCCGCCTGCCCGAGTCCGGTGATGACCGATGGGCGCGCGATGTCTGCCTGCGCACCCTGCAGGAGTACGTGCAGGATATTTCTCCTATACAGCTGGAGACGGGCCGGCAGGGCCACCTGGTTTTTGTGGTGGGGCCCACCGGGGTGGGCAAAACCACCACCATTGCCAAACTGGCCGCCAATATGACCTTTCTGGAAAACAAGCGGGTGGCCTTGGTCACCCTTGATACCTACCGGATCTCTGCGGCCGAACAGCTGCGCACCTTTGCGGACATCATAGGAATTCCTATCAGTGTAGCCTTCACTCCCCTGGATCTGCAAGCCGCCCTGGAGGAATTCAAACAGCATGATATCATTTTTGTGGACACCGCCGGGCGGAGCCCCAACAACCGGGAGCACATGGCTGAACTGCATCAATTTGTGGAATTGGGCCACCCTGATGAAATTATCCTGGTATTGAGCGTAACCACCGACTCTAAAGACCTCATCAACGTATACCGGCAGTTTTCCATAATACCGGTCAATAAGGTGATATTCACCAAACTGGACGAAACTTACCGCTACGGCCAGATCATCAACGTCCTCAATGAGATTAAGCGGCCTTTGGCCTATTTCACCACCGGCCAAAACGTGCCCGATGATATTGAGGTCCCCGACTCCCTCAATATTGCCGCTATGCTGTTGAGAGGAGATGAGTCATGATAAGCGATCAGGCCGACAAGCTGCGCAAAATGGCTCAAGGGGTTCGCCAGCAAATAGAGGCCGAAATGATGGGCATCAGCAGAAAAACACGGACCGTTGTGATCAGCAGCGGCAAAGGCGGGGTGGGCAAAAGCACCCTGGCGTTAAACCTGTCGCTGAGCCTGTGCAGCGAGGGACAGCGGGTTATCTTATTGGATGCTGACCTGGGCCTGGCCAATATAGACGTTATGCTGGGGCTGTCACCCGAATATCACATTCAGCACCTGGTGCAGGGGCGAAAAAGCCTGAAGGATATTATCATAACCGGGCCTCTGGGACTAAAGATCATTCCGGGCGGTTCAGGCATCAACGAATTGGCCAACTTGAGCGATGCCGAGCTGAACCGGATATTGATCGAAGTGGGCAAGGTGGACGGCGATTACGATTACATGGTTATAGATACGGGGGCCGGTATATCTAAAAACGTGATCAGTTTTATGCTGGCCGCCGACGAGGTGATCGTAATCACCACCCCGGAGCCGACCTCACTGACCGACGCCTATGGCTGCGTTAAAACCATCGCCAAGCAATCTTATGCGGGCGGGGTGTCAGTGGTGATAAACCAGGTGTCTGACAATAACGAAGGATTGATGGTGGCCGAGAAATTTCGCCTGGTATGCAAACAATTTCTCAATGTTGATATAAAACTGCTGGGCAGCATCCCCAGCGACAGCCTGGTAGGGGAAGTGGTCAGGCAGCAGAAGGCCCTGATGCAGGCCTATCCGAGAAGTACAGCCGCCCGGCACATTCAGAACATCGCCAGGCGCCTGGTAAATCTCGGCGGCATGGCTTCACCGGCGGAGAGCGGCGGCAGCGGCATAAAGAAGTTCTTTCAAAAAATCACGCGCTTTATGCGGGACCATGGCTAGGGGGCGGCATGAAAAGCAGCGATATAAAGCTCAATATGCGCCTGGAGATAGGCCTCTTGATCAAGGATCAAATCGAGTATCTGCCGGCCCGGGTGGAGGGAATGGATGCCGAAACCCTCGCCCTTTCCATGCCTATGTGGCGGGGGGCCTTAATCCCGGTGCATCCTAAGCAGAGACTGGCGGTGCGCATTTTTTATCATGGCAGTTATTATGGATTTGACACCGCAGTGATCAGGCGTATACTCAAACCGCTGCCCTTGATGGCGGTTTATCGTCCCCAAGTAATTCAGGCAGTCGGGCAGCGGCGCAGGCATGTGCGTGTACATGCCGCTTTACCGGTGAAATTCCGCCTTCTGAGTGACAATAACAATAATTTCAGCGCTTATGAGGCTCAAACCGTCGACATCAGTGCCGGAGGCGTATTGCTGTCCACCGAAATTCCGGTCAAGCCCGGGCAAGAGCTTTTAGTGCAGCTATTCCTGCCCTCATCGGAAGTGATCACCTGCAAAGCTAAAACCGTGCGGGTCTTCAACCAAACCGGCAGCCTGGGAAAAGGGCAGGTCGCACTTCAATTTGAAGATATTTCTGAAAAGGACCGGGATCAGATTGCCCGTTTTGTGTTTGCCATGCAGCGGGAATTGATCAAAAAGGGTTTATTAGAAGCGTAAGAGGGGATGAACAAATGGCCAGGATTCGCGTGTTGGTAGTTGATGACTCCGCATTCATGCGCAAGCTCATCGCCGACCGCTTAAGCAGCGACCCCGGGATAGAGGTGGCTGGAACGGCCTCAAACGGGCGCGAGGCCTTGGAGCGCATTGAGGAACTCAAACCTGATGTGGTGACAATGGATGTTACCATGCCGGGCATGGACGGCTTGACCGCCTTAAAGACCATCATGCAGACCCGGCCGGTTCCGGTTGTCATGCTCAGCAACCTGACCAGCGAGGGCGCGGATGCTACCATGAAAGCCCTGGAATTGGGAGCAGTTGATTTTGTGGCCAAACCCTCCGCACAAATTTCACTGGATATCGCCGGCTCAAGCCACGATATAGTTAATAAGGTTAAAATTGCTGCGGGAACCCGGGGCAGTCTAAAAAAAATATCCCTGCGCAAGGCCTATGTGCCGGAACCGTCTCCCAGGACAGTATCCGGGCTGGAAGCCAGTTTAAACAAGCTGGTCTTGATAGGGACTTCCACCGGAGGGCCTAAAGCATTGCATCAGGTGATCCCCAAACTGCCCGGCCACATCAATGCCGCCATCCTGATCGTGCAGCACATGCCGGCCGGATTTACCCGCTCCCTGGCCGAACGGCTGGACCAGGTATCGGCAGTAAGGGTCAAGGAAGCCGAGCCAGGGGAGAAAATTCTTCCCGGTTGTGCTTATGTGGCTCCGGGGGATTACCATCTCAAAGTCGCCGCAGCAGCGCAATGGGGCAGGCGGGATTTGTTGGTGAAGCTGGATCAGTCACCCCCCTTGCACGGTTGCCGGCCTGCATTTGACGTCTTGCTGGCATCGGCTGCCGAACAGTTCTGGGCTCATATGGTTTGTGTGATTATGACCGGTATGGGCCATGACGGCGCCGCCGGTCTGCTCCAAGTCCGCGCCAAAAAGGCCCGGACCATAGCAGAACACCAATCCAGCTGTGTGGTGTACGGAATGCCCAAAGCGGCGGTGGAAACAGGGCAGGTGGATTTTGTGGTGCCCTTGCCGGAGATCCCCGGCACCATCATGAAATTGCTGTAGCCTCACCGTCATTGTAATAACCTGGAGGTGTTTCAATTGACGACAATTGATATGTCGCAATACTTGGATGTTTTTTTGGAAGAGAGCCGCGAGCATCTGGCCAATCTGAATCGGTGCCTTTTGGAATTGGAGCAGCAGCCCCATAATGGAGCGGCATTAAATGAAATCTTCCGGGCTGCCCATACCCTGAAGGGGATGTCCTCCACCATGGGTTTCGAGGACCTGGCCGACCTTACTCACCATATGGAAGATGTTCTCTCCAGCCTCAAGGAAGCGGTTTTGGAGGTCAACGGTCAGGTTACAGACGTATTGTTCCGGTGTTTTGACCGGATCCAGATCATGGTGGAAGGCATCGAAAGAGAGCGAAGCGGAGAGTTGGACAATTCTGACCTGGTGGCTCTCCTGGAAACCTTGAAAAGCGGCGATTCACAAGCGGCTGCTCTGGCCGAACCGGCGCCTGTGCCGGCCCGTGCGGCACAGGCTGAGGGTGAAGCGCCGGTCAGGTTTGAATTGAATGATTATGACCTCGCCCTCATTGATGAAGCCCGCAACAGGGGCTTTAAAGTTCTGCTTCTCGAAGTGGAGGTGGATCAGAATTGCGCCATGAAAACAGTACGCTCTTTTATGGTATTTAAAGCTCTGGAGTCTGAAGGCGACATCACCAAGGCAGCGCCGCCGGTACAAGATTTGGAGGACGGGAAATTCGATAGCGGCTTTTCCCTCCTGTATGTCACCCATCTTAATGCCGAAGAGGTGCAAAGGCGTATAAACGGCATTTCCGAGGTCAGGGCGAATAGCGTCAAAGAATTTGGTCTGGATGAGTACCAGGCTGGTCAAGTTCCAGATCAGGCCGAAGCAGACCGGGGCAATCCGGCGGCTCAAGCGCAGCCGGCCGATAACGGCTCCAAGGTGCAGAAATTCAAGCAAAAAGTGCGGGTTGACATAGAAAAACTGGATGAAATGATGAATCTGGTGGGCGAGCTGGTTATGCACAAAGGCCGCCTGGAGCAGATCGGCCTGATCAGTAAAAACAGCGAGTTAGAGGAGACCGTCGAGCAGGTGGACCGCATTACCACCGAACTGCAATCCGTGGTCATGAAGGTGCGCATGGTTCCTATCGAACAGGTCTTTAATCGTTTTCCGCGCATGGTCCGGGATCTGGCCAAAGAATTAGGCAAAGAAATCGATTTTATTATGGAAGGTCAGGAAACCGAACTGGATCGCACCGTGATTGATGAAATCGGCGACCCTTTGATCCACCTGCTGCGCAACGCCCTGGATCACGGTATTGAACTGCCTCAGGAACGCCTGCAGGGAGGCAAACCGGGCCGGGGCATGGTAAAATTGTCCGCCCGGCATGAAGGCAACAATGTCTACATCGAGGTGGAAGACGATGGACGCGGCATAAATTTGGAACGGGTACTGGAAAAGGCCGTAAACAAAGGCCTGATCAGCAGCCGGGAAGCCGAACAGATCACTGCGGAGGAGGCCTTCAGGCTGGTATTCACGCCGGGGTTCAGCACTGCAGCCGAAGTGACTGATGTATCCGGCCGCGGGGTAGGTCTGGATGTGGTCAAGGCCAAAATGGAAGCGATAGGCGGGGAGATCTCGGTGGCCTCCAAAGCAGGCCGGGGGACTCGCTTTACCATCAAGCTGCCTCTCACCCTGGCCATCATTCAAGCTTTAACGGTATCAGTCGGTGAAGAGATCTATGCCATTCCTTTGAGCAATGTTGACGAAACCACCATGATATCCGATCAGGATATCAAAATGGTGCAAAATCAGGAAGTCATTCTGCTCCGCGGCAAAGTACTGCCATTATACCGGCTGCGCAGCCTGTTAGACGTGCCCGGCGAGGCGCCCGTCCAGGAATCTACTTATGTTGTGGTGGTGCGGAAAGCAGACCGTCAGGCGGGGCTGGTAGTGGATGCCTTGATCGGCCAGCATGAGATCGTCATCAAGTCGCTGGGCAAGCTGCTGTCCGGCATATCGGGGCTGGCCGGGGCCATCGTGGCCGGAGACGGCAATGTTCATCTTATTCTGGATGTAGCCAGCCTGTTTTAGAGGAGGTTTTAGGTTATGCAGGCAGTAGAGAATAAATCTTACAGCGATTCCAAGCAAGAGATGCAGGTAGTCGCATTTCAACTGGGCCTGGAAGAGTATGCGGTAGACATCATCAATGTTCAGGAAATCATCAAGCTGCACAAAGTCACCCGCATTCCCCGAACCGAACCTTATGTGGAAGGGGTGATAAACCTGCGCGGCAATATCATCCCGCTGTTCAACCTGCACACCAAGTTTAAACTGCCCGCCCGGGGCAGCAGTGAAGACCAGCGTATCATCGTGTTCCAGCTGGATGATATTAAAGCGGCGATCATAGTCGACAAAGTATCCGAAGTTCTGCATATCAACACCGGGGATATCGAAGCCACTGACCACGTTTATCAAGGCATGAATGCCAGTCATATCAACGGTATAGCCAAAATTGAGGATCGGATTTTAATTTTACTTAATATTTACAAAATTCTCATTAATGATAATATTAGGTAGGTGGAATAAATTGGTGTACATCGGTGATCTTTCCAACATGCAGTTGGATGCGCTTCAGGAGATCGGCAACATCGGCGCGGGCAATGCCGCCACCGCCTTGGCTCAGCTGATCAACTCAAAAATTGAAATGAATGTCCCCAGGGTTAAAATCCTGCCGTTTGATACCGTTCCCGACCTGGTGGGGGGCGCTGATCGCCATATTATTGGTGTGTACCTGAATGTAGGGGGATCGGTCAGTTCCAATATCCTCTTCATGCTGCCTATTGAGCAGGCAGTGGTCTTGGTAGATTTACTTATGGGGAAAGGAATCGGGGAGACCCGGCCTGATAATCTCGGCGATTTGGAATTGTCTGCCATGCGCGAGATGGGAAACATAATCGCTGCGACTTACCTCAATGCCTTATCCGTTTTTACCCGGCTGACTCTGGTCCCATCGGTGCCGGCCCTGGCCATGGACATGGCCGGATCTGTTCTTGACGCTATATTGGCAAAGTTTGGCGAGGTTGCTGATCATGTTCTCCTTCTGGAGACCTGTTTTAAAAAAGATGACCACAATGTGGTGGGACACTTCTTTATGCTTCCCGAGCCTGAGGCTTTGGACACCATTCTCTCTGCGCTTGGGGTGAACAACTGATGGGCAATTTCGTCAAGGTAGGCATGGCTGATTACAAAATCGCCCGGGCCCCCAATAAACTGATAACCACAGGGCTTGGCTCCTGCATCGGCATCTGCTTGTGCGATACCAGAAGCAGGATAGGCGCCATGGCACACATCATGCTGCCGTCTGGTGAATTATCCCGGGGTCATACCCACAACCAGGCTAAATTCGCTGATACCGCACTGGAGATGGTTCTGGGTGAATTAAATAAGGACGGTATAAACGCCAACCGGCTTATCGCCAAAATAGCTGGCGGGGCTCAGATGTTCAAATTCCTGGGTGAGAGCGATATCATGAAGATCGGTTTGCGCAACGTGCAGGCCGTAGAGGAGAATTTGAAAAAACACAACATCAAGATGGTTGCCAAAGACGTGGGCGGAAATGTAGGCCGCACCATCGTTTTCGATCCTGCTACAGGTGAGTTGTTGATCAAAACACTCGGTGATGGGGAGAGAGTCATATAAATGAAAAGAGATATGAGCACGGTATGGGTTCAATATAAGGAAGGGCGCGAACTCGAAGCACGGGACGAATTGATTGTGCATTATGCCCATTTGGTCAAGTATGTGGCGAATCGGCTGGCTATCAATCTGTCTTCGGTAGTGGAAGTGGATGAGTTGATCTCCTATGGTATTGAGGGTTTAATCGATGCCATCGAAAAATTCGACCACAAGCGCAACATCAAATTTGAAACCTATGCCATCACCCGCATCCGCGGTTCCATCATTGACGGCCTGAGGGCCATGGATTGGGTACCGGTGTCGGTCAGGCAGAAAAGCAAAGAATTGGAGAGAACCTACACCAATCTGGAGGCCCGCCTGGGAAGGTCGGCTACTGACGCCGAGGTGGCCAAGGAGTTGGGCATTAGCCTGCAGGACTTCGCCAACCTTTTAAGAGAGGTGGCCGCTTCCACCATCATATCGCTGGACGATTTTATTCCCGGCGAGGACAGCGATAACCGTAAAAAACGTATCGTAGATATGCTGGAGGACGAAAACGCCGGAGATGCTTTGGAACTCCTGCAGCTTGGTGAAGTTAAAGAACTGCTGGCCCAGACCATTGCCCGATTGCCGGAAAAGGAAAAAATCGTGGTTGGCCTCTATTATTACGAGGGCCTGACCTTAAAGGAGATCGGAGCGGTTTTGAGCCTGTCTGAATCCAGGATATCACAGCTTCATACCAAAGCCATTATGAGAATGCGCGGCAGTCTCAGCAAAAGAAAGCACTTGGTGACGTAAATGAGGAAACGGATATGAACAGCATTGGCAGCACGGTTGACGGTGAGGCCATGGTGGCCATCGATGCAAACCGTATGAACGCTTATTTGGAAATAACTGCCCCTGTCGGAGACGGCAAGCCCTGCAGCAAGGAAAAAGCCCTGCAGGCCCTGACTGACAGCCGGGTGGTTTTTGGTATTAATGAAGTGTTGGTAAATAAAGCCTTGCAGAAGCACAACTGGGGCCAGACCGTACTGGTGGCCATCGGCAAAGAACCTCAGCATGGAATCAATGCTCAAATCATTTATCATTTCGATTTGCCGCAGCAGAAAAACAGCCCCAAAATTGACGAAACCGGCAATGCCAATTACAAGGATCTGGGGCTTATCCACAATGTCCGCACCGGCGAGCTCCTGGCCGAAAAGGTCCCTGGATCCCAGGGGGTTCCAGGAATGGATGTGACCGGGGTTCCCCTGGTGGCCAGAAAGGGAAAAGACCTTAAATTGGCAGGCGGCAAGAACACGGTTGTCGATCCCACCGGGTGCTACCTGTTTGCTCAAACCGACGGACATGTCAGCATGATCAGCAACCGCGTCGAAGTGAGCCCTATCTTTGATGTGCGCGGCGACGTGGATTACTCTACCGGGGACATCGATTTCATCGGCGCCGTGCGCATTATGGGCAATGTGATGACCGGCTTTAAAGTCAAAGCCGGGGGTGACATTGAGATCGGGGGCTCTATTGAAGGAGCTGAAGTGGTGGCTGAAGGCAGCATCCTGGTGCGGGGCGGTATCGGGGGAGGACTCAAGGGCTTTGTCAAGGCCGGGGGTAATATCACCGCCCGATTTGTGGAGAATGCACGCCTGGAAGCCGGAATGTCCGTATATGTGAAAGATGCCATCATCCAGTCTCAGGTCAAAGCCGGCGGCATGGTAAAAGTCACTGATAAAAAGGCCATTATCGTGGGGGGAGTAATACAGGCCGGCCGGGAAGTGGAATCCAAGGTCCTGGGTTCACAGCTGGCTACCCAGACGGTAGTGGAAGTCGGCATCAATCCGCACTACCGTGATGAATACCAGCAGATAACCAAAAACTGCGGAGAAAAGAGGCGCACCCTGGGGAATATCAACCAGAACCTGAAGCCCTACCAGCATCAGATCAACAACCCGGAACAACTGAGCAACAAACAAAAACAGATCTTGATGAGGCTTCTGGATGTTTACAGAACCCTGCGCCAGGAGATCGATGAGATGGAACAGCGCATGGAGTTTTTGGAAGATGAATTCGAGGGCAGTGAGAATGCTATGGTAAAAGCGCATGATGTGGCCTATCCCGGGGTCAGGATCAGCATCGGAAAGCTGATCTACATCATCAACGATCCCATTAAGTATTCGGCCTTTGCTGTAGAACGGGGAGAGGTGCGGGTAGTACCGCTGCGCTGAATGGGGGGGCAGCTATGAGCATCAAAAGCGTGGATATGCAGGTTTTAGTTCAAAAGGTAGCCGACATAGCTCGTATTCAACAAACCCAGCGTACTGAGGCCAGCCACCGCCAGGGTGAGTTTTCTCAGCTGATAAACAATCAAACCATAGCCAACCGGCAGACGGTTCGGGAACTGAGCGATCCTGAGGCTAAAACCCTGGAGGACAGACACAATAAAAAGCAAGAACAGGAACAAAGCCGTGACCGCCACCGTTCCGGCAATGAAAATCCGGACGGGGAGCAAGAGCTTTTCAAAGATTTTTTTAAAGGCAACACTATTGATATAAAGATTTAGGGGTTGATGTGAGAGATGTGGTTTATGGCTGTCTTCGCGGTTATCTTCCTCATCCTCCTGGGCTGGTTGTGGTGGGCTAAACAGGAAAGCGCCCGGGCCTCAGCCCTACAATTGGAGGAATTGATCAGTGAAGCCCGGATGGTAAGCCAGGATATGGAGGCCATGCTCAGTAACGCGGTGGACCTTTCCCGCAGCGTTATCGATGACTTCGACCGGCGCCTGCAAGCCGCCCAAAGCCTCCCCTCCAGGCTTGCTGCAGAACAGGCCGCGGGGCCTGACCCGGTAGTCCAATTCTATCAGGAGCTCGCCGCTGAGGCGCATTTAGAGATGCAGTCCGGGTCCGGGGAACTTAAGGCCGCAGTCGAACAATGCCAGCCGGCCGGCGCCGCTTCCGGGCCTTATGCAGAGGAAGATTACGAGGCCTACCGCCACATGCATCCTACCCTGGCAGTTCATCAGCTCTACAGGCAGGGGATGGATGTTAAGCAAATCTCCCAGATACTGCAGCGCGGACAGGGCGAAGTACATCTGATTTTGAATTTGGAGCGAAAAAAAAAGATGGATAAAGCCACTTGAAAGTATCATCAGCGCAGATTTTGGCAACATTATAGCAGGTGTGAAGCCCCATCCATATGCGGGCTTTTATTCATTGCAGAATCGCCGCGGATCGAATTATTGCCAAACCATCCAATCTCATGCTATATCAATTTTCCCGAGTTTTACAGTTAGGGCAAAAGAAACGTCTGGAATTAAGGATAGTTGTTTTTTGAAACGTGAAAGTTGTCCCCACAAAGTCTTTTCCTACTCTAAAATATAAACTATTTCTTTTTTTCCCTTGATTTATTATAATGAGGCGCTGCCTCGTTGCAGCGGTGTGTTGCAATTGCTCCGTAGCATCTCCCGATGTTTAAAATTGAAAGTTCCCGGCGAGGGGTAATATATTTGTATAGTCGATATTAATGGAGAATTAAAAGGCCATGAAGCAGTTGATAAATCTTCGTAAACGGAAAATGGTATGGGCGTTAATACTTTTGATTGCCTTTGTATATTTGAATAATACTTCCCTGCTAGCGGAACACCGTTCGGGCGAGCCGGTGCTTCTTGCCCATCGCGGTCTGGCGCAAACTTTTAGTATGGAAGGGATTACGAACGCAACCAACACCGCCCGGCGCATTTACCCGCCTGAGCATCCTTTTCTGGAAAACACGATTCCTTCCATGGAGGCGGCATTTCAGGCCGGGGCCGATATCGTCGAGCTGGATATCCAATCAACCCGGGACGGACAGTTTGCGGTTTTTCATGACGCGACGCTGGAATACAGAACGGACGGGAGCGGCTCCGTTAAAGACTATACCATGAGCGAATTAAAACGTCTGGATGTGGGCTGCAATTATACCGCTGATCAAGGCAAGACCTTTCCATTTAGAGGCCAGGGCGTCGGACTCATGCCTTCCCTTCAGGAAGTAATGAACCGCTTCCCGGACCGCTCGCTGCTCATTCATATTAAAACCAATGAGGCACAGGACGGGGAACTTCTGGCTGAATACCTGGGCAGACAATCCGATGCCCGCTTGAAGCAACTGGCGGTTTACGGCGGTGATAAGCCGGTAGCGGTTTTGCAGCAAAGGCTCCCCCGGCTTCGGGTTATGTCCATGGCAACGCTGAAGAAGGCTTTGCTTTCATATGCCGCGGTTGGCTGGACCGGATATGTTCCCGATTCCTGCAGGAATACCGAACTGCATATACCGCTTAAATATGCTTCTTTCTTATGGGGATGGCCGGACCGTTTTCTAAATCGAATGGACCGGGTCAACACCCGGGTGATTGTTGTAGCCGGTGACGGGAAATTCTCGGAAGGATTTGACACCCTTGACGACATCAAGCTGCTGCCTGACAATTACACAGGCGGGATCTGGACCAACCGGATTGACAGGATAGCCCCGTTATGGGCAAACTGAAAACGTGGCAGCATCAAATCTTGAGGAAGGATCGAAAGGTTATGAATCATAGCTGGAAATTTTCCCATTACCTGATTTCGGCCGTTATAATCATAGCGGCGATTCTGACCCTGCTCTGCACCTGGAGCCCGCTTTTATTTAACATTATCAATAATATTTACAGCCCTCCCCAATATAATGGTTTCGAGGTTCCCACCAGAGTGGTCGGGGTTAATTATCCGATCACTTCGCTGGTGTGGCTAGGCATTTTTTTCGTTATTTCAATAATTATATTAATATTATGGGCCAGGAGAAGAAGGGCTACCTCCGCCTTATTTTGGATGAATGGCATCTCTGTCGCTATTATCATTTCCCACCTGGTCATGTGGATCATCTGGCTTATTCCATTATTAGTACCTAACCTTGCTCTTTAAACATATGCTTCAAGTATCCGACAGTGATATTAAGGGGGTGTTTACATGCATTTCCTAACCGTCATTCTGTTTATGCTGGTCATCGCCATGGCTTTAATCCCTACCTGCCTGCTTATGGGCATATCGATAAAAGACCTGGCGGTAAAACGTCATTGGATCGTCTTACTTGCTTTAATGATGCTGGCTACACCATTCTCCCGGATCATAGAAGTAAAAACCGGGAGTTTCGCCGCCGGTCTGGTATCCGGTCCAGCGATCTTGCTGCTCGGTTTTCTGCCGGTGATATATGTTGATTCCTTAAGGAAAAGAAATAGTATTGGCTATAAAGGCATCTGGAAGAAAACCGGCGATTGGCTCGACCAGCCGGTTAAAACCTTGTTTTCTGCCAAAAAGTACTTTTTTATTATCTAACGGCATTTGATAAACAGCTGTCAAACCCGGGAGGATGGATAAAACCGCTGGAAGGTATCATCAGCGCAGATTTTGGCAAGACTATAGCAGGTGTGAAGCCCCATCCATATGCGGGCTTTTATTCATTGCAGAACCGCCGCGAATCGAATATTGCCAAACCACCAGGCTTATGTTATATTAATTTTTGGTAATTACACACGCTGCAGGACTGGCTGGCAGGTGCTCACCCGGTGAGTTTTCAGCCGGAATGAAACAGCGGAGGAATAAAACTGAAAGGAGGTGTTCAGGTGTCAGTAATTACTATGAAGCAGCTCCTCGAAGCCGGAGTGCATTTCGGACACCAGACACGCAGATGGAATCCCAAGATGGCTACCTATATTTATATGGAGAGAAATGGGATTTACATCATTGATTTACAGCAGACGGTACGGAAGTTTGACGATGCCTACAATTTTATTAAAAGCGTAGCCGCCGAGGGAAGAGGGGTCCTGTTTGTCGGAACCAAAAAACAGGCCCAGGAAACCATCAGGGAAGAAGCCAACCGTTGCGGCATGTATTTCGTCAATCAGCGCTGGTTGGGCGGCATGCTCACCAACTACAAAACCATCCGCAAACGGGTGTTGCGGCTGAAAGAATTGGAGAAGATGCAAGCGGACGGCTCCATGGAAGTCCTGACCAAGAAGGAAGTGGCTCGTCTTCTCAATGAGAAGGAACGATTGGAACGCTTCCTGGGAGGCATTAAGGACATGGAACGCTTGCCCGGCGCAGTATTCGTGGTCGATCCAAGGAAGGAAAAGATAGCCGTAGCCGAGGCCAGGAAATTGAACATACCAGTGGTGGCTATAGTTGACACCAACTGTGATCCCGACGAAATCGATTATGTCATCCCCGGCAATGACGATGCCATAAGAGCCGTAAAATTAATATCTTCTAGAATCGCCGATGCTGTTCTGGAAGGCAAACAAGGGGAACAGGTAAACGCATAACAGAGAGGGGTGCAGGGCTTGTTCCTACACCCCTTCTTTTTGGCTATAAAGATCTTATACGGACTGTTTAAGGATACACCGGAAATAGGAGGAATTGGATAATGGAAGTTTCAGCAGCAATGGTAAAGGAATTGCGTGAAAGAACCGGCGCGGGCATGATGGACTGCAAAAACGCCCTGGTATCGTGTGAAGGGGATGTTGAGAAGGCCATCGATGAACTGCGGGCCAAGGGGCTGGCCAAGGCCGCCAAGAAAGCCGGCCGGATAGCCAGCGAAGGTTTGGTGGTTTCATATATTCATGGCGGCGGACGCATTGGGGTTCTGGTGGAAGTCAACTGTGAAACCGATTTTGTGGCCAAAACCCCGGAATACAAACAGCTGGCTTATGACATCGCCATGCAGATAGCCGCCTCCAATCCCACTTATGTCAGGCGCGAAGAGGTCCCGGCCGTAGAAATGGAGCGGGAGCGCCAGGTATTGAGAGCCCAGGCCCTGGAAGAAGGCAAGCCGGAGAAAATCATCGAGAAAATGATCGACGGACGCATCGAAAAGTACTATAAGGAAAACTGCCTCATGGAGCAGCCCTTTATTAAAGATCCTGACAAGACCGTGGAACAGCTCATCCATGAAACGATCGCCCGCATCGGCGAAAATGTCAATGTGCGCCGTTTCGCACGCTATGAGGTGGGCGAAGGCATTGAAAAAGAAAAGGCTGATTTTGCCTCAGAGGTTATGGCCCAGATTCAATCCAAATAATGGGACAGAGCGGGGAGGTTGACAGTTTGCGGAGCCCCAAATACAAACGCATCATTCTCAAACTCAGCGGAGAAGCCCTGTCTGGGAATGATAGTTACGGCATTAATCCAGAAACCCTATCCACCATCGCCGCCCAGGTTATTGAGGTGGCTCAATTGGGGGTAGAAGTAGCAATAGTGGTTGGCGGGGGCAATATCTGGCGTGGGGTGGCCGGCAGTGCCAAAGGCATGGATCGTGCTACCGCTGATTTCATGGGTATGCTGGCAACTGTCATCAATGCCCTGGCCCTGCAGGACGCCCTGGAATCGAAGGACTACCCCACCAGAGTGATGTCAGCCATAGAGATGAGGGAGGTCGCCGAACCTTATATCAGGCGGCGGGCCATCCGCCATCTGGAAAAAGGCCGGGTGGTGATCTTTGCCGCCGGGACCGGCAACCCCTACTTCTCTACCGACACTGCCGCAGCATTGCGCTCTGCGGAGATCGAAGCCGAAGTAATTCTGATGGCTAAAAAGGTTGATGGGATTTATGACAGCGATCCGGTGGTAAACCCCGAGGCCAAGAAATTCACCGCACTGGATTATATCGATGTTATCAATATGGGCCTTGGGGTGATGGATTCCACGGCCGCCTCACTGTGTATGGATAACAACATCCCCATTATTGTCTTTGATTTGAATCAGCAAGGCAATATCTTAAAGGCGGTCATAGGGGAGAAGATTGGCACTTATGTAGGGAGGTAAACCGATGATCAGAGATATCATTAACGATGCTGAAGACCGCATGAAAAAGAGTATGGAGCATCTCACCAAAGATCTGGCTTCATTGAGGGCAGGGCGTGCCAATCCTGCCATGGTGGAAAAGCTCAGTGTGGATTACTATGGGGTCGGCACACCCATAAACCAGCTGGCTAATATAACCGTGCCGGAAGCCCGGCTATTGGTGATTCAGCCCTGGGATAAGTCCATAATAGCCGATATAGAAAAATCTATCATGAAATCTGATCTGGGGATAACCCCCAGCAATGATGGCAATGTGATCCGCATAGCCATACCACAGCTCACCGAAGAACGGCGCAAAGAGCTGGTCAAGGTGGTCAAGAAGAGGGCTGAGGAGGCCCGGGTTGCGGTGCGCAATATTCGCCGTGAAGCCAATGACATGCTCAAATCCAGCGAGAAAGACAAACTCGTCTCCGAAGATGAGAGCAAAAAGGGCGCCGACGAAGTGCAAAAACTGACCGACCGGTATGTCAAGAACGTAGACGCCATTCTGCAGACCAAGGAAAAGGAAATCATGGAGGTATAGTTGCGGGTTTTATTTCCAGTCTAGTGCGGTTATAATATTGAGTAAACTACTATACCCCCTCATGGGGGTATTATCGTTTCGGAGAGAAGGGATAAAGTGGGTGCTGGGAGCGAGGATCTGCCACGCCATATTGCGGTGATAATGGATGGCAACGGGCGCTGGGCCAAAAAGCGGTTAATGCCCCGGACCATGGGGCACAGAGCAGGTATGAGCGCTTTAAAGCGACTGGTTAAGTCGATGGGCGAGCTCAATATCCCCTATCTGACGGTTTTTGCTTTTTCCACAGAAAATTGGCGGCGCCCCACTGAAGAAGTGGATTACCTGATGAACCTCCTGGTGGAATACCTGTTTAAGGAACTGCAAGAACTCCATGAAAACAATGTAAAAATCAATATACTGGGGGATTACCGTTTATTGCCACCGAGGTGTCGGCTGGAATTGGAAGAGGCCTTGAAAAAAACCAGGAATAATGACGGGTTAACCTTCAGCATCGCCCTCAATTATGGAGCCAGACATGAAATCCTGGCTGCAGTGAAGAAAGCCGCCGCTTTGGTGGCTGGTGGAAAGATGTCGGCCGATGCCATCGATGAGGGTTTTTTTTCGTCATTGCTGTCCACTGCCGATCTGCCTGACCCGGACCTGCTGATCCGCACCGCCGGAGAGATGCGCATCAGCAACTTTTTGCTCTGGCAGATCGCCTATACCGAAATATGGGTAACCCAACGGCTGTGGCCCGATTTCAGCCAACAGGATCTCTTGCAGGCCATCGCTGATTTTAAGAACCGGGATCGCCGTTTCGGCGGACTGAGCCGACAGGATAAAGGTGAAAAACATGTTTAAAACCAGGGTAATCACCGCCCTGACCGGCGTCACCATCATCCTGTTCTGCCTCTATCAGGGCGGAATGTTTTGGAAAGGCCTGTTTTTCGTTATGGCGGTAGTATCGCTTTACGAATATCTAGACATGATGAAGCACAAAAACATTCCGGTACTGTGGCTGCCGGGTTATGGCCTTTTGCTCCTCTTGTGGGCTGCTCCGCTCCTGTCTGAAGAGTTGATCTGGGCAGGTCTTACGGCAGTCGGCCTGGCGATGGCGGCTTTCGGGGTATGGTCCTATCCCCGCATTACTATCGCAGAGCTTTCCTTAAACTTGTTCGGGCCGTTTTACCTGGGTTTAACCCTGCAGTATTCCCTGCGCGTGTTAAACCTGGCCGATCCTTTTTTGATCATGCTGTTGGCTCTCCTGTTGACCTGGGCCAGCGATGTGGGGGGCTATGCGGTGGGCATGTTATGGGGGAAGCGCAAGCTGGCGCCTCAATTGAGCCCCAAAAAAACCTGGGAAGGCGCTCTGGGCAGCGTGTTATTCTGCCTCTTTATTGCGCTGACATATGCTCATTTTACTGCGCTAGCTCCGGTAAAGAGCGCATATCTTATAATATTAGCACTGCTGGCCAGCCTGGCAGCCCAGCTGGGTGATTTATTTATGTCGGCAATAAAACGTTATTTCGGTGTTAAGGACAGCGGTTTTATCATCCCGGGGCATGGCGGCATGTTAGACCGCTTTGACAGCTTTATCTTGGTACTGCCGCTGGTATACTACGGCTTTCATTTCCTGATGTAGCACCAGCCCAACCATATATAAAAAGGAGGGTGCCAGATGGATCCGGAATTGCTCAAATACACCAAAACTTTTATCAAACTGGGAATTGCTGTTCTGGTTCTGGTGATAATCTATCTGTTCATGTCGGTTGTGGCCCCTGCCCTGATTGCTGTTTTGGCCCGGCTTCCCGAGGTGTTCCTGCCTTTTATCATCGCAGTTTTGCTGGCGGTATTGATTGAGCCCCTGGTGGTGTTTTTTGAGGTAAAACTGAAGTTTAACCGCGCCCTGGCCACATCAGCCAGCCTCCTCCTGGTGGTAGGGGCCTTTATTTACCTGGTTTCGCTGGTGGTCTCGGTGGTGATCAGCGAGATAACCCGTCTATTCCCGCTGCTGGCGAATTATTCGGATCAGGTGGCGGCGCAGATCATCGACGCCGTCAGCAATTTTCAATGGTTTTATGTACAGCTCAATCTGCCCCCTGCCGCCCAGGCGGCTATCGAAAACAATCTGCAGAAAGGCGTGGATGTGCTTTCCGGCTTAATGAACAGCACCATTGACGGCCTGACCCAGTTATTGTTGATACTGCCCGGACTCCTGGTTTTCATGATAATCACCACCGTAGCCACTTATTTTATTATCAATGACCGTTCCGTGATCAGAACCTTCATCCTGAGCAGCCTGCCAGGGAGCTTCCGCTCTCAGACCAATAATGTGGTCACCCAGCTATTTCAGGCTTTGACCGGCTTCGCCAAGGCCTATAGCATTCTCATCACCATCACAGCCATCATCACCATGGTCTCCCTGAAGCTGCTGGGAATTAAATATATCCTCACCATCGGGCTCCTGGTAGGGCTTTTGGATATCATGCCGGTGTTAGGCCCCGGGGTGGTATTTCTGCCCTGGGCTTTATACAATATCTTGGTTGGCCAGACCGGTCTGGGGGTAAGCCTTCTGGTGATTTATTTGGTGATTTCAGGGGTGCGCCAGGTTTTAGAGCCTAAAATAGTAGGAGACAATATAGGCCTTCACCCCCTGGCCACTTTGATCTCTTTATATGTCGGCTTGCAGCTGGCCGGAACCACCGGACTCATCCTGGGCCCGGTGCTGCTGGTCATACTGATCGCCAGCCACCGGGCCGGCATGCTGGAGCGTTTTGATTGGAGGAAAAAAAATGAGGTCTGACGGCAAAACCGGAGTGGTGGTATTGGGATCAACTGGATCGATCGGCCGCCAGGCCCTGGATGTGATCGATAAATACCGGGATCGTTTCAGCCTGCTGGGCATAGCGGCATATAACGAAGCAGCCTTGCTGCAAGAACAGATAGCAAAATTTCAGCCCCGGATGGTGAACGTAACCGACCAGAGGGCATATATGGCCTTAAAAGCGGGCTTGCCTGCAGGAACAGGGCTATCCCTGGGTATGGAGGCCATGTGTGAACTGGCTGCCTGGCCTGAAGCCGATATTGTCCTGGTGGCAGTAAGCGGGGCTATAGGCATAGAACCAACCCTGACCGCGATTGCAGCCGGCAAACGGGTGGCCCTGGCCAATAAAGAAACCCTGGTTGCAGCCGGGGATCTGGTAATGCACCGGGCGGCCCGGGAGGGAGTCATGATTTTGCCGGTGGACAGTGAGCATTCCGCGATTTTTCAATGCCTGGCCGGGGAAGAAGCCCA
>DHBS01000028.1:122170-127855 GCA_002398825.1 Syntrophomonas sp. UBA4922
GGGCCGGGGAAGAAGCCCATTTGCATAAGATCTGGTTAACCGCCTCCGGCGGGCCGTTTCGTGGTTATTCACCGCAGCAGATGCGGAATGTAACCGTAGCCATGACCCTCAAGCACCCCACCTGGATGATGGGGCCCAAGATTACGGTCGACTCGGCCACCTTGATGAATAAAGGACTGGAAGTGATCGAAGCTCACCATCTCTTCAAGGTGGATTACGATTCCATTGAGGTGGTGGTACATCGGGAGAGCGTGGTACACTCCCTGGTGGAATTTACCGACGGTTCCTTCCTGGGCCATTTAGGGCCGCATGATATGCGCATCCCCATACAGTATGCGCTGACTTATCCGGAGCGTATGGAGAGCCCGGCAGTAGGCCTGGATCTCACCGCTTTGGGAGCGCTGCACTTTGAAAAGCCTGACCGGGCGAGCTTCCCGGCTCTGGACTTAGCTTATCAGGCCGGCAAGGCCGGGGGTACCATGCCGGCGGTTATGAACGCTGCCAATGAGGTGGCGGTCTCGGCTTTTCTCGCCCAGCAATTGAGTTTTATGGGTATCGTGGATGTGGTCACTGCGGTGATGGAAAAACAACATCAGAAAGCGGCTTCGGATTTAGAGACTATTCTGGCTGCAGACCGATGGGCCAGAAAAGAGTCTGAAATGATAATACAGCAGCTGGCTGCAAAACGGGTATAATGATAATTATAGATTAGAGTCCGTAAAGGAGGCATACGATGTCAATTATCCTCACTGTGATAGTACTGGGTGTTCTTATTTTTGTTCATGAATTAGGACATTTTCTCACCGCGCGTGCGGTCGGCATCCCGGTTTATGAGTTCGCTCTGGGTTTTGGCTACAAAGTGATCTCATTCACCAAAAACGGGGTGGAGTATTCTTTACGGCTCATCCCCCTGGGGGGGTTCGTACGCATGGCGGGGGAAGAGCCCGGAGACAATGAAGACCCCAACGGCTACAGCCACCGCACCCCTCTGGAAAAGATCAAGGTGGCGGTGGCCGGGCCTTTTATGAATCTTTTCCTGGGCCTTTTGATCTTTATATACAGTTATGCTTTTATCGGATTGCCTTCAGCCACTAACGAGCCGGTAATCGGCAGAGTCATAAGCGGCGAACCGGCTGCGGCCGCAGGCGTTCAGCCCGGAGACCGGGTCCTGGCCATTGACGGGGAGGCCATCGGCTCCTGGGAACAAATCACCGCTGTGATGAGCCAGAAGCACCCCGGTGAGAAGATCACCCTCACCATTCAGCGTCAGGAACAGACTATGAATCTGGAGATGGCGCCGCGTCAGAGCAGCAGCACCGGGAATCCGGCTATCGGGGTTATGGGTCAGGTTGTATATGAAAAACAAGGTATTTTACAATCCATATCCTATGGCTTTCAACAGACCTTTATGCTGACCGGGGCTTTGTTAAGCGGCTTATGGACCATCATCACCGGAGCCGCCTCTTCCGGCGATCTGGCCGGACCGGTGGGGATCACTATGATGGTAGGGGAGGCGTCGCAGTATGGGGCCATCTTCTTGCTATCGTTCATCGCTTTTTTGAGCATTAATCTGGGGATCTTAAACCTTCTGCCCATACCCGCTCTGGATGGAGCCCGGGTGGTATTCGCCCTGGCCGAGCTGTTGCGGCGCAAACCCATTGATCCGGAAAAAGAGGGTTTCATTCACTGGCTGGGGTTTCTTTTCCTGATGCTGATTATAGTTTTCGTAACCTACAACGATATACTGCGATTGATAAAGGGTTAGTATGATGAGAAGGAGAACCCGGGTCGTCAAGCTGGGCGGGCTGCTGATCGGCGGAGGCCACCCGGTGTCGGTGCAGTCCATGACCAGCACCGACACCAGAGATATCGCCAAGACTGTCGCTCAGATTCAAGCTCTGGAAAAGGCGGGCTGTGAACTCATAAGGGTGGCGGTGGTGGACCAAGAGGCCGCCCAGGCTATAGCCGAGATTAAGAAACACATCACTATCCCTCTGGTAGCCGACATTCACTTTGATTACCGCCTGGCTTTGCTGAGCATCGCCTCGGGATGTGACGGCCTGCGTCTAAATCCCGGCAATATTGGGGCAGCCTATAAAGTCCAGGAAGTGGTGAGGGCCTGCCGGGACAGGGGCATACCGATTCGTATCGGGGTTAACGCCGGTTCTTTGGACAAGATCATAGCTCAAAAATACGGAGGCACAACCGCTCATGCCCTGGTGGAGAGCGCCCTGGCCCATGTGAACATACTGGAGGCCATGAATTTCGACAACTTAAAAATATCCCTGAAAGCCTCTTCCGTACAGCTGACCGTCGAGGCTTACCGGCTGATCAGTGAAATGGTCGACTACCCGCTGCACATCGGTATCACCGAGGCCGGCACCATGGAAAGGGGTTTGATCAAATCATCCCTGGGCCTGGGCATCCTTCTGGCCGAGGGGATCGGCGACACTATGCGGGTGTCTTTAACGGCCGATCCGGTAAACGAGGTATGGACGGCCTACGAAATTTTGCGTGCCTTGGGGCTGCGTCAACGCGGGGCCGAACTGATTTCCTGCCCCACCTGCGGCAGGTGTGAGATAGATCTGATAAAAACCGCCCGGCAAATCGATCAGCGGCTGCGGGAAATAGCGGCGCCCATCAAGGTGGCGGTGATGGGATGCGTGGTCAACGGGCCCGGCGAAGCGCGCGAGGCCGATATAGGGGTGGCCGGGGGCAAAGAAGTCGGGTTGTTGTTCAAAAAAGGAGAAGTCATCCGCAAAATTCCGGAGAGTCAATTGACTGAAGCATTGCTTGCGGAAATCATCGCACTCTTGGAGCAAAATGAAGAATCTGCCAAATCGCCTGAGTAAGGAGGAGGTTATATAATGCGCTGTTCCCAGTTGTTTTATCCGACCCTGAGAGAGGTGCCCAGCGAAGCTGATGTAATCAGCCATCAATGGCTGTTAAGAGCCGGATTTATTCGCAAGACCACATCCGGGGTGTATACCTACCTCCCCCTGGGCTACCGGGTTATCAAAAAGATCACCGAAATCGTGCGCCAGGAGATGGATCGGGCCGGTGGGCAAGAGGTGATGATGCCTATCGTTCAGCCCGCTGAATTGTGGCAAGAATCCGGCCGCTGGGATGTTTATGGAGATGAGATGTTCCGCCTGCGGGATCGCCATCAGCGGGCTTACTGTCTGGGGCCCACCCATGAAGAGATTATCACCACCCTGGTGGATGCGGATGTTCACTCTTACCGGGATCTGCCCCTGTTGTTGTATCAGATCCAGAACAAGTATCGTGATGAGATAAGGCCCCGTTTCGGATTGATGCGCGGCCGCGAATTCATCATGAAAGACCTGTACTCTTTCGATGTGGATCAGGAAGGACTGCAGGTCTCTTATGAGAAAATGCGCGAGGCCTACAATCGCATTTACCAGCGCCTCATACTGTCCTATCGCATGGTTGAAGCTGACAGCGGCGCCATCGGGGGCAATGCCAGCCACGAATTCATGGTTCTGGCTGAAACCGGAGAATCCGAAATCGTCTATTGCGACAGCTGCGAATATGCCGCCAATGTGGAAAAAGCCGTGTGCAGCCCGGCTGCAGCCGGAGAGGCTGCGGGAGGTCGGGAATGCGGTGAAATGGTTACCATCTCTACTCCCGGCCTGAGGACCATCGCCGACCTGGCTGAACATATGGGCATCCCTGCGGAGGAGCAGGTCAAAACTCTTTTCTACACCGCTGATCAGGTGTTGGTGGCGGCGTTGGTGCGGGGCGACCGGGAACTCAATGAAATCAAGCTTAAAAACGCCCTAGGATGCAATGAATTGCTGATGGCCGACGAGGCTCTGGTGCGGCAACAGTGCGGAGCCGGATTCGGCTCTCTGGGTCCGGTGGGGTTAAAAGTGCCTCTGTATGCGGACCTGGAAGTGCCTCTGATGGCTAAAATCAGCTGCGGCTGCAACCGTGACGACTATCATTACAGTCAGGTGAAATTCGGCCGTGATTTTGAAGCCACAGCCGTTTTAGACCTGCGTTCGGCAGAGGTTGGAGACCCCTGCCCCCACTGTGAAGGCCATCTTCTAAAAATGCGGGGTATAGAGGTGGGGCATATCTTTCAGTTGGGATTGAAATACTCCCTGGCCATGGGCGCCGCTTATCTTGACAAAGACGGGCAGCAGAAGCCTTTTGTGATGGGGTGCTACGGCATCGGGGTATCGCGCACCATGGCGGCCGCGGTGGAGCAAAACCACGACCAGGACGGCATCATTTGGCCGCTTCCCATAGCCCCCTACCAGGCTATTGTGGTGCCGGTCAACGCGAACAAAGCTGAGCAATGGGAGGCGGCCTGGAGGGTTTATGAACAGCTAAAGAACCTGGGGGTTGAGGTCTTGATCGACGACCGCGATCAGCGCGCCGGGGTTAAATTCAAGGACGCTGATCTGATCGGCATACCCCTGCGCATTACCATTGGCCCCAAATCATTGCAGGAAAACCAGGTGGAATTGAAGAAGAGATGGGAAAGTGAAAACCGGCTTATTGATATCGACCAGGTAGCCAGAGAGGTAGCCGAAATAATAAAACAGGCCGACCAGGTCCTGATAGGATAAAAATAGTGGATGTGGAAGTATGACCATTTACGAGGTTGTCTTTAAACTAGCCCTGGCTGGAATACTGGGGGGATTGATCGGCCTGGAGCGCGAAAGTCTGAGCCGGCCGGCTGGACTGCGCACCTATACTCTGGTCTGTGTGGGCTCCACCCTGGCGATGATTGTTTCTATCGACATATACCTGCAGTACTACCATACCGTAAATGCCGATCCCGGCCGTATTGCCGCCCAGGTAGTCAGCGGGATCGGTTTTTTGGGAGCAGGAACCATCATGCGTGAAGGCTCCACCGTGCAAGGCTTAACCACCGCTGCCGGGCTGTGGGTTGTAGCCTGCATCGGCCTTGCGGTTGGAGCCGGGCTGTATCTTCCTGCAGTGGCCACCACCCTTTTGATCCTGTTCGTGCTCATCTACTTCATCCGCTTCGAACAACGTTTCACCGGGCGCAGGGAATATAAAGGCCTGGTTCTGGTGGTGGAGGACCGGCCCGGGCAGGTAGGCGTAATTGGATCGGTTTTAGGTGAAATGAACGTGCTGATTAAAAATATTCAGCTAAATCGCCTGGAAGGCGATGATCTGGAGATCGAGTTATTGCTGCAGATCCCTTCCAACACCTCGGTCGAACAGGTTATGGAACAGCTGGGTGAGATGCAGGATATCCGCAGCATTTATCGTTTGAATTAGGTTGGCACCGACCAGCCGGTGATCTTTTGGGATAGGGGATGGAGATTTTGACGAAGAGCGCAGATTTTTTTGCGCTGTTATATAATGACTTCCAATTCTGCCAGGCTGGTGCCTGGCAGGGTTCTGTTATACAGAAGGTGGAGGTGTACTCGTCACGCAAGCTGTGGCGGCTGCTGGTTGAAGTGCCGCAGCCTTTGCCGGCCGGCATATTGGAAGAGACCGCAAACTGCCTGCAGAGCAGCCTGGACTGTGAGGTGGGGGTCGAGCTTTTAACACAGCTCGACGATGCCGTCCTGGAAGCGGTGGTGAGAGATCACTGGGATTCGATCCGGCTTCTCCTGGAACAGCAGGAATCCAGCCCGTTGTGGAAGGTGGAGAACCAGCGCCTGGATCTGATAGCCGGGC
>DHBS01000028.1:128024-134098 GCA_002398825.1 Syntrophomonas sp. UBA4922
ACAGGCAGCAATACCAGGCCTTGCTGGATATAGAGGCCTGCAGCCGGATTTCGCGGTGGTTCAAGGAAAACTACGGGCTGCAGGTGATTTCCCGCGTCAGGTTGCAGGAGAGCCCCCAAGAGAACGGCTCTAAGAATTCTCAAACCCTTATCCCCGCTGCCGAATACCAGGTTTTGAGCTACGACGTCTCCGCCTCAAAACCCCGCAAAAACGCATCTAGAGGGAAATCCAGAGCCAAAGCCGCCCTGATCAGGATGAGCGACCTGCAGGAAGGCCAGCAGGGCATCAGGGTGGAGGGACAGATATGGCATAAAGAGATCAAAGCCATCCGCGGCGGGCGCTGCGCGGTGGAATACTATCTCACTGATTATACCGGGAGTGTCATCGTAAAACAATTTCTGGATAAACCTGCAGACGACCATTTACTGATCGATCAATGGATAACGGCCAACGGGGACATACGCTATGACCCTTTTACCCATGAGGCCGTCTTGTTCGCCGCTGCCATTGAAAACATGGAAGCTCCGCAACGCCAGGATCAGGCCCCCGAAAAAAGGGTGGAGCTGCATGTCCATACCAAGATGAGCGCTTTGGACGGACTGGCGGAGGTGGAACAATTGGTAGCCCGGGCTGCACAGTGGGGCCATCAGGCTATCGCCATCACCGACCATGGCTGTGTGCAGGCCTTCCCGGACGCCTGCCATGCGGCTCAGAAACACCATATCAAGGTCATTTACGGGGTTGAGGCCTACCTCTATGAAAAAGATATCAAAGAACGCGCCTATCATGTCATCATTCTGGCCCGCTCGGCTGAAGGTCTGCGGAATCTGTACCAGTTGATCACCTTGTCTTATCTGCATCATTTTTATAAAAACCGGCCCCGCATCCCCCGGGCCGAACTTTCCAAATATCGCCGGGGCTTGTTGATCGGCAGCGCCTGTCAGGCCGGAGAGGTGTATCAGGCCTTTTTGAAGGGCTTATCCCGGGAAGAACGGCGCAGCGTTGCGGAGTTTTACGATTACCTGGAAATACAGCCCCTCAGTAATAATGAATTCTTGATAAACCAGGGTACCTTGCCGGACCGGGAAGCCTTACAGGAGATCAATCGCCAGATCATCGCTCTGGCCGCGGAACTGGGCAAACCGGTAGTGGCTACCGGGGATGTGCATGTTCTGGAGCCGCATGACGGCATCTTGCGCACTATCATTCAAGCCGGTCAGGGTTATGATGACGCTGAGTCCGATCACCCCCTGTATTTGCGCACCACCGAGGAGATGCTGGCCGAGTTCGCCTATTTGGGCGACGAACTGGCCCGGCAGGTGGTTGTTGAAGGCCCCAACCAGATCAACGCCATGGTGGAAATGGTGCAGCCGGTACCGGACGGTTTTTATCCGCCCCAGATTGAAAGTGCCGGGGAAGAGATCACCGCCCTGGCCTGGGAGCGCGTCAGGGAACTCTATGGTCAGGTGCTTCCCGAGGTGGTGGAAAGCCGCATCAAGAAAGAACTGTACTCCATCACCGAGCACGGTTTCAGCGTCTTATATCTGATCGCCCATAAGCTGGTACAGAAATCCAATCAGGATGGTTATGTGGTCGGTTCACGAGGTTCGGTGGGATCGTCTCTGGTAGCCTATCTGACTGGGATCACAGAGATAAACCCCTTGGCTCCCCATTATTTATGCCCGGATTGCGCTTATTCGGAATTCGTCGCCGCCGGTTTCTCCTGCGGGGCCGACCTGCCTGATAAAAACTGTCCCTGCTGCGGAAGGGAATTATTGAGGGATGGTTTTGACATCCCCTTTGAAACCTTCCTGGGATTTGAAGGTGACAAGGTGCCGGATATTGACCTCAATTTTTCAGGAGAATACCAATCCAGGGCCCATCAGTATGTAGAGGAACTTTTCGGCAGCGAAAACGTTTTTCGCGCCGGTACGGTTTCCACCATCGCTACCAAAACCGCCTTCGGATTTGTCAAAAAATACAGCGAAGAACGGGATCTCAGCTACAAAAACTCGGAGATCAACCGCCTGGTCAAGGGGATCACCGGGGTTCGAAAGACCACCGGCCAGCATCCCGGGGGCCTGATTGTGGTTCCAAAGGATCGTGATATACTGGAGTTTACCCCCTTGCAGCATCCCGCCGACAACAAAGATTCGGGCATTATCACCACCCACTTTGAATACCACGCCATCGGGGATCAGCTGGTGAAACTGGATATACTCGGCCACGATGATCCCACTGTCATCAAGGAACTCGAGGACTTGACCGGAGTAAAGGCCGCTACCGTCAGAATGGGCGACAAGACCACCATGCAGATTTTTTCCGGGCTTGAGCCTCTGAGCCTGGAGCCCGAAGTTATTAACAGCACTGTGGGCACCTTCGGCATTCCCGAGTTTGGCACCCGCTTCGTGCGGCAGATTCTGGAGACTACCCGGCCGTCCACGATGTCTGAATTGATCAGGATATGCGGGCTTTCCCACGGCACCGACGTATGGCTGAACAATGCCCAGGAACTGGTGCAGTCCGGGGTGGCGCAGCTCAATGATGTTATTTGCACCCGTGATGATATCATGCTTTACCTGATTCAGTTGGGGATGGACCCTCAAAAAGCCTTTAAGATCATGGAAAAGGTGCGCAAGGGCAAAGGGGTCAACCGGGAAGAAGAGGAGCAGATGCTGTCCTGTTTTACCCCTTCCTGGTATGTCGACTCCTGCCGTAAGATCAAGTACATGTTCCCCAAAGCGCACGCGGCCGCCTATGTGACCATGGCCTTCCGCATCGCTTTCTACAAAGTGCATTACCCGCTGGCCTTTTACGCCAGCTTTTTCAGTGTTCGGGCCGAGGATTTCGAGGCCGAGACCATGCTGGGAGGCTACCAGTTTATACAGAAGCGGATCCAGGAGATTGAGAAACAAGGCATGAAGGCCAGCGCCAAAGACAAGAAACTCCTGCCCTACCTGGAGGTGGCCCTGGAAATGTATGCGCGCGGCTTCTGCTTTTACCCCGTGGATATCTATAAGTCTCATGCCATCAAGTTCCAGGTGCAGGGAGATGGATTGTTGATGCCCTTTTCGGCCCTGCCTAACGTGGGGGCTGCAGCTGCGCAGAGCATCGTCAGGCTTCGCGGGGAAACCCCCTTCCTGTCGGTGGAGGAATTGCAGATGCGTACTCATATGAATAAAACCACTCTGGAGATGCTGAGAAAATACGGCTGCCTGGAAGGCCTGCCCGAGAGCGCCCAGTTGAACCTTTTTGCCTGAGGGCGGGGCGAGCCCGGCCGCCGCGATTTAGAACTCTAAAGCAGCTTGAATAGAATTGAGAAATTGTGTTATACTCTTAATGAGCTGGTAATAGTTTGGTTTCATGAGTGGGTTCTTGCCCACTTTTTCTATTGTATAATGCCAAACTAAGGCTCTTAAGATGCGGAGGAAAAGGGATGAACATGAATAAGGCCGCCCTTTTGGAAAGCCTGGTGGCAGAACCCCTGGCCAAATTGGGATTGGAGCTGGTGGAAATTGAGTATAAGCGTGAAGACGGCGACCGCATCCTGCGGATATTTATCGACCGCGAAGAGGGTGTGGATTTAGAGTCCTGCAGCGCAGCCAGCCGCGCAGTGAAGGATCTCGTCGACGAAGCCCAGGTAGAATACGACCATATGGAAGTTTCCTCGCCGGGACTGGACCGGGTCATAAAAACCGACCGGGACCTGCTGCGCTTTAAGGGGGCGCGAATCAAGGTCAAGACCCTGCAGGCTTATTCCGGACCACGCAAGATTATCGGTGTTTTACAGGGCTTTACTGAAGAGAAAATCAGCCTGTTAAACCAGGATGATAACCTGGTCGACATACCGCGCGACATGATCTCGATAATCAGGTTGAAACCAGACTTTTAGAGGAGGAAGCACCATGTCCAATGAGTTGATTCAAGCCTTAAATGAGATAGAGCGGGAACGGGGGATTCCCAAGCTGGCTCTTATAGAAGCAATAAAATCAGCTTTAAATACCGCCTATAAGAAAAATTTTGGCGTGGCCCAAAACGTAAGCGTGGATTTCGATGAAATGAACGGGGATGTGCACGTTTACTCGCAAAAAAAAGTGGTCGAAAAGGTCGAAGACACCCGTCTGGAAATACAATTGGATGAAGCCCTGGAGTTGTATCCCGACTGCCAGGTTGAAGATATGGTCTATGTAGAGGCCACACCAACCAATTTTGGGCGGATCGCCGCGCAAACCGCCAAGCAAGTGGTGATCCAAAAGCTGCGCGAAGCCGAACGCAGCTTGATCTATCAGGAATTCCGGGAGCGCGAGGGCGAAATCGTAACCGGCACGGTGCAGCGCATCGAAGCCAAAACCGCTTATGTGAATCTGGGCCGAACCGAAGGCATCATGCTGCCCTCTGATCAAATCGGCGGGGAGAGGTATGAGGTTGGTCAACGCATCAAAGCCTATATATACGAGGTAAAGGACACCCCCAAGGGGCCTAACATCTTCGTATCCAGGTCGCATCCTTTTTTCTTAAAAAGACTGTTCGAATTAGAGGTGCCGGAAATCTATGACGGCATCGTAGAGATTCGCACCATTGCGCGGGAGGCAGGTTCCAGGTCCAAGATCTCGGTGCATTCTTATGACGAGAAGGTTGACCCGGTAGGGGCCTGTGTGGGTCCCAGAGGCTTTCGGGTGCAGAATGTGGTGTCCGAGCTGGGCGGAGAAAAAATTGATATAATCAGGTATGATAAGGATCCAAAGCGTTTCATCGCCAATGCCTTGAGCCCGTCCAAGGTCTTGAATGTCATACCCAATGAGGAAGAGAAGGTAGCCCGGGTTATCGTACCCGATTACCAGCTCTCGCTGGCCATCGGCAAGGAGGGCCAGAACGCCCGTTTGGCCGCCAAGCTGACTGGCTGGAAGGTCGACATCAAGAATGAAAGCCAGTATCTGGCCGAAATAGAGGAATTGGGCGCAGACCTGGAGCAAGAGGACGAATTCGAAGAATATGGCGAGGACCAGGAACAAGAAGCCGAATTTGATGATGATGCGGAGAACGATGAATATGGCCAGGATGCGTAAACTCCCGCTGCGCATGTGTGTGGGATGCCGGGAAATGAAAATAAAAAAAGAACTGATTCGTATAGTCAGGTCGCCGGATGGTGAGATTGTGGTGGACAGCACCGGAAAAAAGGCCGGCCGCGGGGCTTATATTTGCCCTGACCTGCAGTGCTTTAATAAAGCGGTTAAGTCCAAAAGCATCCATAAGGCCCTGGAACATGATATCCCTGCAGAGGTTCTGGCTGCGATAGAAGCCAAAATTGCGGGGATGAATTCGTAAGGATGTGAGGTATTGCTCAAATTGTATAACCTGCTGGGTCTGGCCATGAGATCGGGAGCGGTTTCATCGGGGGCTATGGCAGTAAAGAATAGTCTGCTTCGTAATCGAGCCTATTTATTGATCATGAGTAGCGATATATCTGAAAAGACCAAAGAATCCCTGGTAGCCTGGTGTGAGAAGCAGAACATCCCCTGGTTGGCGGGGGGCGATAAGTATCGCCTCGGCAATGCGGTGGGCAAGGCTTATCGGGTAGCGGTGACAGTAAATGACGAAGGCATAGCCAGGCAAATATTAAAAGTCTATGCTGCGGGAGATGAGCCAAATACGACGGGGGTGGTTGAATGGCCAAAGTAAGAGTGCATGAAATAGCAAAAGAACTGGGTAAATCCAGTAAAGAGATGGTTGATATCCTTCAGAAATTGGGCCTTGATGTGAAGAACCACATGAGTACCATGGAGGATTCTCAGGCCAGTTGGGTCAGGAAACAACTGGCAGATAAGGATAAAGGCAGTCAAGGTCCACAAGAAACGGCGGCGCCATCAAAACCTAAAAGCGAGACTTCAGCACCGCGGGGTCCTGCCGGTGCTGCGGACCGCCCTCCCTCAAAACGGCCTAGTCCCCAACCGGAACGTGCTCCCCAAACCTGGCGCCCAACCCAGGGAGAAGCGCCAAGAGAAGGTTCAGGCCAACCGCAGTCCAGGCAACAAACGCAGCCCAGGGGTACGCAGCAGCAAAGGCAGCCGCAAGGC
>DHBS01000032.1:0-28984 GCA_002398825.1 Syntrophomonas sp. UBA4922
TCATTATTTTACACCAAATGAGATTATACTAACGATTATTTACAATATATTCCTTTGCGTTATTTTATAACTCCAGCAGCTCGTTTGGCCGCGCCAAGCTGGTAAATCCGATGCCCAAAAGCTATTTTGAACCTATTCGGGTGGGAAAGGTGGGATCAGCCCTGTCCCTGTGGGAGCGGGAAGAAATGAAAAAGTGCTGCGGTAAAGATGCCGGATGATGAAGATAAAACCGCAAGTGGCAAAGGATAATATAAGATTATTCATAATACTAAGTCCCTGGATTAATGAAGGAGCGAATGAGATGCGCAATTGGGCCAGGCCGGTGGGGCTCGGGGTAAGCTGGTATGACCACGCCCGCACTAAGGCTTACGGGCCTCGTTTAATGTCGGGCGTCTTTTCCACCCCAACTCCAATCGTCACACAGCTTTGCTGCACTTGCTGACGTGCGACTGATAATATCATCCGTATTGCTTCGCCCGGTACCGATGGCAGTGTCGTATCCACCGGTAGTAATGGCTTTAGGCGATCAATTAGACACTTACAAATATTTAGCCAAACTGATAAGGCTTTCTGTTACCGACGTTATTTCTTGAAGCGATGCCGAGAGTTCTTGGGTGGAAGCTGCTTGAGCGGCAGTAGAGTCTAATTGTCAAGCAGACTCATGATAACATCCGACATGTTTATTGCCTCCAAGTTGTCAAAAATAATTTCTCTATCTAGGCCGCAGCAGCCCGGTTGTATTTTGACCTGCGCCGCAAGGGCGTGACACCCCGCAGCACCATAGATGTTTTGATTGCCTTGACCGCCATGGAGAATAAGCTATTGCTGCTGCATGATAACCGCGATTTTGATCTTATGGCAGCTTGTAATAAGGGGTTAAGTATTCTTGACAAGCCTTATGTCTAATGGCAACCCGGCAAGCCGGATGGGTCTTTGCGTGTTAGGGCTTCCATACTAGCCTCGAGATTAACGCCAATCTGATAATTCATTCATCAAATCATCCAGCAGACGATTAACTTTGTCACCCCGAGGATAACCATAGTGAGCCCGATTTTGGCTTTTACTGTAACAGATTATCACTAAATATAGCAGCATGTCATATGCTATCAGGAGGTGATAACTTTGAAAAAGGCCATAAGCTTTAATACCATAGTAATTACTGAGGAAATGAAATATGACGGCGTTACTATTTTAAACTACCGAATAGAGTATCCTCAATTCGAGTCAGCTAACTACAAAAAGACCATAAAAGCCATAAACCAGTTTTACAAAGATGAAGCCCTGGCGCTTCAAAAAAATTTCCGTACCAAGCTTTATCAAATGGCAGTTGATCAGTATCTGGATGATATTAAAAACGGATTTCCGATACATGTATTTGAAGCCTTGCAGACCTTTGAAGTAACTTATAACAGAGCCTGCATAATCAGTGCATATTTTGACAATTACCAGTATACCGGCGGAGCCCATGGCTTAACTGTCCGGACTTCTCAGACATGGAACCTGAAGACCGGGCGTAGGATTAAACTCAGAGCATTGTATAAGTGTTCCGGTGATTATAAAACATATATTAAAAAGAAAATTATTGAACAGATAAGGGAAAACCCTGATATTTATTTCGATAATTATGAGGAACTGGTAGAACAGACTTTTAATATAAACAGTTTTTACTGCACCTCGCAAGGAGTGGTAGTCTATTTCCAGCAATACGATATTGCCCCATATGCAAGCGGTATAAGAGAGTTTTTACTGCCATACAATAAATGCATAATCGATCCCGTCAGAAAATGTTAGTTTGTGAAGACTTATGAAAAAGCGCAATTAGGCCCAAAGGCACAAACCACCCCCATAAATCAAGAGGTCGCTCCGGCAAAACGCAGGAACGGCCTTTTTGAATATGAGGGGCGATGGAGCGCGGACTATACATCATATATCAGGTAATAGCATACGGGTAAGCATGGGGAAGTTGCTTTACTGTGCCATCACCAGAGCTGTAGAAAAGCTCTATTTAACTTCCCTGGCCTTGAGGCATCTTTGTTTCTTTGATAGCATTTAACTACGAACTGGCCTACACCGTTATTGAAGAAGATGAAGAAAACGTTGTCGTCATACTGGCGGGTACCCGCGAAAACTTTTATAAAGAGCTGAAACGATACATGAAGTAATGATGACCTCCCCTGAACCTTTGGCGCCATGGCTTGGTGATATATCTTTTTACCCCCAAAATCAGTCCCGGCATAAAACACATAAGTATTTGCGGCTCCTAATCTAAGCCACATGGCCAACAATATAAACTAAATAGTTCGGACTTTGGGAAGTTACTGGACTGTCCCCGGTCACGAGAAGAATATGAGGAGATGCTTATCAATGCTGGTTAAATATCAGGAGCCAGCAACAGAAGGATGCCCCCAAGTTATGGCTGAAAAGGAGGATGAGCCGCAATGAAGGTTGTTTATCATGAGGATTATAACCAGGTTTACGCGTCCGATCCCGCCGCCTCCCCGGGCAGGATCCAGGCGGTGGTGGACGCCCTGCAGGGGAGGGTCACCTGGGCCAAACCGGAACCGGCCACAGAACTGGATATCCTCCAGGTCCATACCCGGAAACATGTGGAATCGGTAGAGCGGGAAGGCGTTTACGACATCGCCGCTCTGGCAGCCGGCGGGGCCATCATGGCCGCCCGGATCGGTTTGACCGAACCTTGTTTCGCCCTGATCCGACCGCCCGGGCACCATGCCTCGGCTGACAGCTCCTGGGGGTTCTGCTATTTCAACAATATGGCCATCGCCATCGATAAATTGGTACGCCAGGGCCAAATAAAGAAGGCTTTCATCCTGGACTTCGACCTCCACTTTGGCGACGGCAACGTCGATATCCTGGGCAATCGGGCCTACGTCACCATCCGCAACCCTTCCCGGCAAAGCCGCAGCGACTACCTGAAAGAGGTGGAGAAAGCGCTGGCAGATACCGATGCCGACATGATCGCTGCTTCGGCCGGATTCGACAATGCCGAAAAAGACTGGGGCGGGCTCTTGAAGACCGAGGATTACACCACCATGGGCCGGCTGATGCGGGAAGCGGCCCGGCGCAACCGGGGCGGCTGTTTCGGCATCTTGGAAGGCGGCTACAACCACGCCGTCCTCGGCCAAAACGTGCTGGCCTTTATCGAAGGACTGGGCGGCGAATAAGTTGGCTAGGGGATGTTTTCGAGGATGATTGATATTGGAACTTTACCCCATGCGTGGGAAACCGTTGATCGGCTAATCGCAGCACGGTATGAGCTGACCTTTCAGGTATTTGCAGCAACTGATGGGAAGGGCAAACCGGACACTTACAAATATTTAGCTAAACTAATAAGGTTTTCTGTTACCGATGTTATTTCCTGAAGCGATGCAGCAAGTTCTTGGGTGGAAGCTGCTTGAGAGGTAGTAGAGTCTAATGATTTTTGGATGGCTGCTACCACTAGATCCATTTTTTCTTCTACTTCTTTGAGGATCTTATCTACTCCAATAGTAACTTCTTTTGACACATCGGCCAATTTCCTGATTTCTTCAGCTACAACGTAAAAGCCTTTGCCGGCTGCTGCGGCGTGGGCTGCTTCAATCATTGCATTTATACCCAATAATTTGGTCTGCTGAGCAATATTTCTGACCTGTTGCATAGCCTCTTTGACTTCGCCTGTGGTTGCCACTACCGTTTGTGTCAGGCTGGATATATGATTTGATTGAACCGATATCTGCTCGGCCCCTATGGCAATCTCGTTTGAAGCCTGCCCCAACTGCTCCATTGAGGTTAGCAATTTTTCGGAAATATCCAGTACTCCAGCCTGATATTTTCTGCTCTTTGATAAGCCCAAAACCCCCACCGGGATGTCCCGATTATCTGAGTCATATATTGGCACCGCGATCACATTGGCTTCAACCCCATAGATTTCCGGAGGGAGGTATCTGTTAATTACTTTCTTGGTCTTAAGCGCCTCTCTTGCAGTGCCGCCTTGCTGTATGGGCTCTCCAACCGCAAAAAAGTCTCCCGGAGAATCCCTCCCTTTGACCAAACCCACAAATTGTTCTGTATCAGTAACCCACATACAGATACCTTCTGTGCAAAAGTGTTGTAAATATTTTAGATTGTCACACAGACTCATAATAACATCTGACATGTTCATTGCCTCCAAGTTGTTAATAATAATTCCTCCATCTGGCCGCAGCCAATAGATGTTTACCGGTCTACTGCGGGTGCATATAAGCCCGAAGCATTATACAATTTACGCAGTATGATTCCAATGTTTTCCATTGGTGATTCCCCTTTATTTCACATTACTTGCCGAGGCCGTTAATTAATAGGCTGCAAAATTAGCTTTCAGAAAACAGCTTTCGGCAAGCGTTTCTGGAAAGGCAACGCAGCCAGGGTCAATCCAGCTTTATCTTTTTTTAGATAATTGCCTTTTCGCATTGATATAAATGACATACTGCAGAAACAGGTTCACCAAAATGCAGGCCAACCAGTACATAGCCTGGTCGAATGAGTTAGCGCCCCGATAATTTAAACAAAACTCATAAACATAATAGGCAGTTACCCCTGCGAACACGAATATAGAAGAAATAAGAAATTCTGACGACATGATCACTTTTTTAAAGTTTTCTGGCATGGGTCTTCTCCCTGTCGTTGTCTTACGTCTCAAAGCCCAAATACAATTATTCTCATCGCTAACGTTTGTTTACCGGCCATGAAGTCTGATTTGTAATAAACGCAAAATCCGTGCCATACGCCTTTTTTGATCTAATGTTTTGAAGTTGATTTACGAAGTCCGTAAATCCGTCACTTTGTACAACCCATTTCCCTTTTAATTATATTAAGATTGAGTTATGGCCCATTCAGTCGGCATTTGCTAAAAAAGATGACCGTATTTGAGACATGCCCAAGCAAGCTGATGTGTATCGAATTCATACACCCGTGCTCCCCATGTATATTTGCCGTTTTTTTCCTTGTGAACGTATGGAATCATTTTTAATGATTTAACCGGTAAACAACCCGGGCTCATTGCTGAAAGGAGATGCCCACTATGCCACTGACCATTATCCACAACGACATCACCAAAATGCACGTCGATGTCATCGTCAACGCGGCCAATGTGAACCTGAAAAGGCGGCCGATACTGAAGCCTTGCTGGAGAAGTACCAAGAGCAAAGCCGGTTGAGCAGCTCATCTAGGTGGGCCAAGCCGGTTGATCCGGTGCCTAAACGCTATTCTGAACCAATTCGAGTGGAAAAGGTAGGCCGCAATCAACCCTGCCCCTGCCCCTGTGGCAGCGGGAAGAAATACAAAAAATGCTGCGGTAAGGATGTTTGATAGCGGTCATAAATCGCAGCGGGGAGCGTCAACGATAACAGAAACAAGGAACTGCGATTTACCGGTGTATGGTTTATAGGGAAAACCTCCGTTTGCAAAAATCTCACAGCTTCTCCGCCGCTCAAAACTATTATACAATCACGTACTAAATTCCCGTTGAAAGTTACATTATTATTTTAGGAAAATTTTAGAATTGTACTGTAAAATAAAGTTAATTATGTATTTAGGAAGGGAAATGCCTGATGAAAAAGATTAGCGTACTTGTAGTGCTGATTCTGGCTCTGGTTCTGGTGTTTAGCTGCAGCCTGACCGCGTTTGCCGCTGCCGAACCTTACATCTCTGCCCACCCTCAAAGCGGGGAATACACGCTGGGGCAGGAGATCCCGCCTTTGAGCGCAACGGTTGACCCCGCAGGGTACACCATTTTGTCTTGGAAATGGTACACCGGTAACGGCGGTTATTTAGGCCAGGTTAACTCGACGCCTACTTGCACTTACAATCCTTTTATAAACCCACAGCCAGGCACCTATACTTATTACGCCGAAGTGACATTGCGCCAAGAATCTCTACAATTGGTATTAAGGCCTGTTGTATTAAGGACCGACACGGCTACTATCAAGATCAAGCCCGCTGAGTCCGGTGAGCAGACCACACCCGCACCCAATGAGTTTAGGATCCAGAAGGTAGATGAGAATGACAATCCTCTGGCTGGAGCCAGCTTTCAGCTGATGGGGGAGCAGCATGCTTACACGTTCAGCAGCGGGTCCGACGGTCATGCCACCCTTACCGGTGTGGCTGACGGCGATTATGTCCTGAGCGAACAATCCGCCCCGGAGGGCTATATCAAATCCGACGACACCTATGAGGTTTCGGTGAAAAACGGCAGTATCTGGGTCTATATCGATGGAGCAGAGCGGCCTTACTCCCGGGTAGAGGAATTAGTTTTTGTAAACACCGAAAAAACTGATATACCTAAGCCCGACTCGGACCAAGAGATCAAGGTGCGGAAAGTGGACGGCAACAATCAGCCCTTGGCCGGGGCAGTGTTTGAACTAAGAGGGGCTGATCCCGGGGACGAGGATTATCAGGCCACCAGCCAGGCTGACGGCTATGCCACTTTCCCCGCGATAGCCAATGGTACCTATGAGTTGAGTGAAAAGGCCGCCCCATCCGGTTATAACGGCTCCAGCGAGACCCATACAATCATAGTCAGCGAGAGTGGGGTATTCCTGGCCGATAGCGCCGCCGCCCTGCCGCCCTATACCACCCTGATCTATGTCAACCGCCCAATACCTCAGCTCAACAAAGACGATCATTTTGCCTATATGCAGGGCTACCCCGACGGATCTTTCGGCCCGGCCCGCAATATGACCCGGGCGGAAGCGGTGGTGATGTTCTCCCGGCTGCTGTCTGAGTCCATAGACCTAAATACGGATTATCGGAACAACTACTATCCCGATATCGACCAGAGTGCCTGGTATGCCAACCAGGTCTGCTATATGCAACAACTCGGGGTTTTGGAGGATTACTCCAGAGATGTGCGCTTCCGCCCCAATGACCCGGTCACCCGGGCGGAGTTCGCCACTTTAGCCGCCCATTTTGACAACCTGACCCTGACTAACACCAACATCTTCTCCGACGTGTCCGACAACCACTGGGCGGTGAAATACATCAACTCCTCGGCGGCAAAAGGATGGATCGTAGGTTATCCCGACGGCACTTTCAAACCGGAAGCCTATATCACCCGGGCAGAGGTGGTCACTCTAGTAGACAAAATCTTAAACCGTAGCGCCGACCAGTCCTATATAACCTCCAACTGGGATTCCCTGCCCCGGCACTACAATGACCTTACCCAGAGCCACTGGGCTTTCTGGAACATCATGGAAGCCTCCATAGGCCACGACTTCATCCCCGTCAGCGATGAAGAGCAGTGGACGCAGGTGTATGAGTAAAGTGTAGAGGTCATTGCTGACCGTTCAGATATACTTTCGCCTATCTTTGGATTATATGAAGGAATTTGCAGAAATTTACTAGAAATTTATGACATGCAGTAATCCTACTGGAAGGGCGGGTATGACCATGCATGCTGATAAAGAGAAGATCGCAAATGCTATCAAAATCCTGAACAAAATGGCTAATGGGTTAAATCCGGTTTCAGGCGAGAAATTGGATGAGAATTGTTTTCTTCACGATCCCCGCATGATAAGATGCCTATTCTTCGTGCAGAATGTTCTAAATCAAGTTGTCAAAGGAGAGGCTGCCGGCAGAGGCAAAATGGAATTCAGCATAACAGCCGAAGAAAAAGATCGTATTGAGTTTCCGGATGGCTTGATCGGAGTAAACGCTTTTGCCAGATGCGTCAATAATGTCATCGACCTGAGCAGAAGCCGTAAGATAACCGGAATGGAAATCAACAAGCAATTAAAGCAGATGGGGATTCTGAGCGAGGAACTCCTCGAAGACGGCAAGAAACGAACCAAGATCAATGAGAATTCCCACCAATACGGAATCGAGACGATGAGAAAAAACTATAACGGCGTTGAATATGATATGGTCTGTTTCAATGATGCCGGGAAGCAGTTTTTGTTAGACCATCTTGAAGAAATAGCCGCAGCGAAAGCTAAAGAAACCTGATGAAATACAATATATGCAAAGTATTGAGGTTGGATTAACGAATTGCCGAAATGAATACGAAGAAATAATTAAACCCAATTGTAATCAAATTTGGCAATAGATGCCGGGCGGAATGAGTGTGAGCCTATCGCTCTCATAGATACCGAGATTGAACTGAATAGCGGCAAGATACTGGACATCGGCACCCAAGCTATTTAAGAGCCTGGGTGCCCTATTCTTACCCAAGAAGTACCATAGAATATGATATCTGCAAGTGTTATTTCCTTGAAATCGATACAATATTTTTCTTATCCATCGTGATGCCGGTAATTTAATGGTCCGTATTACGGATATATGCGGTATTTTTACCGGCACCCGTCTTAATTATATAACCCTCTTTCACCAATGCCGCCAAAGTTATCTCGACAGTCGAGGTGCTTATATCCGGGCATTTTTCCAGAATCATACGCTTCGACAGCTTTTGCAGGGTATTGTCAAATAGCTTACGGATCCTTTCCGGTTTGGAAAGATTGCGGTTTTGCATCAATTCTACCCTGGCCGAAAACTCTTTGTAGGCGCTCAAAATGACCTCCAGGTAATACCTGACAAACGGCAGGTAGGAGTTCTTTCCCTCGTGCCACTCAATTGAGCTGTCCTGCAATACCTCGTAGTAGGTTTCCTTGGTTTTTTCGATTATCATCTCGAGACTAATGTACTTGCCCACAATATATCCTGAACGGTAAAGGAGCAGAAGAGTCAACAGGCGGCTCATGCGTCCGTTGCCATCGTTAAAGGGATGAATGCAAAGAAAATCCAAGACGAACATGGGGATCAGCAGCAATGGATCGTATTTTTCAGCATTGACTGCATCTATAAAAGTATTGGTCAGGCGGTCAACAGCATCTGGAGTTTCAAATGCCGTCAGGGGTTTAAAGCGTATGTTGCGTTGGCCGAATGCATCTGTTTCAGTGATAAGATTATCCGAATTTTTGAATTTACCACCGATAGATGACGGACTGAACTGGTACAGGTCTCTATGCAACTGTAGTATTACATTGGTACGAGGCGCCATATAATCATAGCTTTCATGGATCAGTCTCAGTACCTCCCGATAACCAGCGATTTCACGCTCCGAGCGGTTGCGCGGCTCCGCCTTGAGCTTTACCAAAGCATCCAAGCGCTCATCTGAGGTATAGATTCCTTCGATTCTATTGGAGGACCCGGTGCTTTGGATTATAGCAATTTCAAGCATTGCTTCTAATACATCGGCCTTCGCTTCAATAAACAGTTCTTGTTTTCCTTTATATTCATGAATTGCTGAGATCAAATTCATTAATTCATGGTTCATTAATTCATTCGGAACGGATGTATAATCAAATTCCCTCACCGCGAACATCCTTTCTGCACAAGGAAAATGGTTATGCACAATATTAACCCCAAAATATGCAGAAGTCAATCGATACAGGGTAGAATAAAAGTTTTTCTTTCTGCACAATTATAGAATTCTAGAGTATAGATACCTTCGTTTTATGAAATGAGGGTATCAGCATTGGCCAGTGCAAGCGAAATTGATTTTATAAAAAACTATCTTCACAACTCTGGACATGAAAGTATTTTTTCTTGTGTAATCGGATCAATCAAGTACGCTCTGAAGAGAGACAAAAGACGATCGATTATGCAATTAAAGTGCTAGAAGAGAAAACCACTTTGGGAAAAGACGGCATATTTTTTTTCTCGGCTCTCGATGCTCTGGAGGGTCGTCTGGATAATGATGAGGAAAGAATCATTTGACGTTCGGCGCATCCGCATTATCCTTTTTGAGCGCCGCTCCCACGGCTTTTGGACAGGTATTTAATAAATTCCGCCGGACTATAAACGAGAATTTTACCACAGGCTGGAGGAGGAAAATGCTTTTTGTTGCCGGTTATTATTAGGGTTCCAGGCGCAGCCAGGGCCGCTTCCAGAAATGGTTCGTCGTCCGGGTCGGGGAGGTGTATCGTTAGAGGAAAGGCCGTAACCATTATTCCCGAATCTTTTATATCTTCTGGAAATTAAAATCAATTTCATTTTACTTGTAGGGCACGCAGAACCGTACCCTAGTGCCCCACAGGATCGTTTCAGCACTGGGCTTTCTCCCAGGCCGCAAAAACATAGGATATAATAACATATACAGCGGATAGAACGCAGCCGCGTTGCTCTGTAATTTAATGGCGGTTTGATAAATTTTGCCTGCTGGGGATTATACGGACTCAGTTGCGGGCATGAGGTGGTTATGTCATGGCCAAACCATTATACATCACGGAAAAACCTTCGGTGGCGGGCAGCTTTGCCAGCGTGTTGGGTATAGAAATAAACAAGTCTGACCGGGGCCGGGGCTATGCCGAAAATGGCCAGGCCATAATAAGCTGGTGCTATGGCCATCTGGTAACAATGGCTTACCCGGAGGAATACGATCCCGCCTATAAATCGTGGCGGGTAGAGCATTTGCCGATCATACCCCGGGAATTTAAATATAAGATCATTGATAATGTTGGAATCGAAAAACAGTTTGAGGTTATCAGACAACTGATGCACCGTCAGGATGTGAGCATGATCTACTCCTGTACCGACAGCGGACGCGAAGGTGAGTATATTTTTCGCCTGGTCTATCAGCTGAGCGGCGCCGATAAACCCGCCAAACGGGTGTGGATTTCCTCGCAGACCGAAGATGCGGTGAAAAAGGGCATTGAAGCCGCCAAGGACCTCAGCGAGTACGATTCCCTGTCCCAGGCGGCTTATTGCCGGGCCAAAGAGGACTGGTTGTTTGGCATGAATTTCAGCAGGATCTATACCTGCCAGTATGGCCAGCAATTGTCGGCCCGATTGAAAGAGAAGAAACGATCGGTCATCGCCATCGGGCGGGTTATGACCTGTGTTCTGGGATTAGTGGTCAACCGGGAACTGGAAATCAGAAACTTCGTGCCCAAAATCCATTATGGGGTGGCGGCCAATTTTTTGTCTCAGGACAGCGGTGTTGCCTACAAAGGTAAATGGCAACCCCAAACAGCCAAAGGGGCAAAGCCTGCCGATACACTTGAGGACGATGAAAAATACCTCGGTCAAGAGGAAGCTCAGAATATTATCGACAAGTTGCAGGGGCATGAAGCCACCGTGAACAAGGTGGAGATCAAAGTCAAGAAGGAGCCGCCGCCGCTGCTTTTCAATCTGGCCGAGCTGCAATCCGAAGCCAACAAAAAATACAAACTGCCGGTCGATAAGACCCTGGCCATCGCGCAGAGCCTGTATGAGAAAAAACTCATCTCTTATCCCAGAACCGACAGCCGGGTATTGTCCAGCGATATCGTTGCCGAACTGCCCCGGGTCCTAAATGGTTTGTATAAGAATGCCGCCTTCAAGGATGCGGTTATAAGAATCAAGGAGTTTGGGAAACTCACTATCGATAAATCCAGCAAGAGGTTTGTGGATGACAGCAAGGTGACTGACCATTACGCCATCATCCCCACCTATGTAAGCGCCGATCTGTCCAGGCTGGATCCTGACAGCCGCAATGTATATAACTTGATCGTGAAAAGGTTTCTGGCCATATTCTATCCGCCTGCGATATACAACACGGTGAAGATAGAAACCGAAATCAAAGGGGAGATCTTTGTCGCCAGCTCCAAAACCCTCAATGATGCCGGCTGGAAAGAGATCTACGAAATATCCCCGGCAAAAAATGAAGAGGATATCTCCACTTCCCCACTTCATTTGCTCAGCAAAAAAGAAAAGTGCGCCACCACCGCTTTGGATTTAGAGCAAAAAGAAACCAAACCACCTTCCCGGTTTTCCGACGCGGCATTGATTCTGACTATGGAAAAAGCGGGGAAGTATATAGAAAACGAGGAGCTCAGAGAGCAGATAAAGACCTGTGGCATTGGCACCTCTGCCACCCGTGCCGGCATCATCAAGAAGCTTCAGGATATCGGCTACATCAAAATCAATGCCAAGACCCGGATTGTTACGCCCGAGCCCAAAGGGGAGGTGATCGTTGAACTGATCCGCCGATCCGCCCAAGAGTTGTTGAACCCTGTCCTTACCGCCAGTTGGGAAAAGGGCTTATCCATGATACAGAATAAGGAGATCACCGCCGAGGTGTTTGAGGCCAAGTTGGAGAGCTATATAACCCGGACCATTGCCAAGGTCAAGAAAATTGGGATATAAAGGGCTTTTTCTGGTAATGCCAATTTCCTGGAGCATCCAGAATGATTGAAAAAACAAAAGAAATGCATTATATGAGTGAGGCATTTTGAAATCTAAAATCAAACATAATTTCTGATAAGCCAAAGGGGAAACTTTAACCAGAATATTATGCTTTGACCAGAGCTTCGATATAACCTTAACCCAATACCCAACGATAGAATAAAGCAATACTTATCGCCAATAAAGCGCTGAGTAAAGTGCCAATAAAATAGTATTCCGCAAAATCTTTGTTATTGAATTCATAGAATCTCATGGCCGTTTTGGTTCCGTATATTCCTATCAGGACCTCGTAGGCACCGGAAATAACAGCCAAAAAAGTCAGGCTTCTTTCAAGATTACCGATATAGCGTCCCGTTTTCTTGTAATTTTCTTTATTATTTATTGGATTTGAGAGCTCCGGAGCTGTCTCGGCGCCGTCGTCGTTATATTTGTTGATTGCGACTTCTTCATTGACAGGCCCTTTAATAGTTTCCAGAAACAATCTTATAAAGATGTTCGAGAAATCCGTGATTAATATGATGCCAATGATAACGAAAATGACGGTTTCAAAAAAATTGCTAAGCTCAAAAGATTGTAAGACTGTCAATATGGACGATTTACTCAGCCAGTTTATTATCAGGATGATAATCGATATATGAAGGGCCTGGTCCAGCATAAAAATCAAAGCCCTATTATTGATACCGATACATTCCCAGCAGGGTTTCTTCCAGTCAATAATTAGATGACTGACGGCCAGTAATGTGGCGATCAAAAACAACCATTTGATGTCTGAGTAATGAAGACCAAAAACTAAGATAACTATGACGCCCAGGTAAAGCAGGAAATGAATGGATGCGTGAAACAGCAGCGACTGTACCTCTTGCGATGTTTTGCCGCCGCCGTTTTTCTTCTGGGCCATATCTTCGTCTTGGAAGACGAAATCCCCGGCAAAATGAGCCAACAATAAAAGCAGGAATAACTCCAACATCCGGCGTACCTCTCCTGGCATATATAAGTTAACAGCTTAAATATAGGCATTATAAGATAAAAACTTATGCTTTTACTATAAGTTTGACGACCGCAAGGTTGACAGCTGTCTGAAAATATAAGCAATAGACTGATATTTAGCGGTTATTAGCGGAAGAATGATAACCGAACAGAGTGTTTAGGAGCTGTTTGACATTTCCTTCTGCTTCCCTGATTTCAGCTATCCTGCTTTTATACATCATTTGGCTTACGGCGGATTGTGAAATCCCTAATTGGGAAGCGATTTGCACTTGATTCATATTGGCCCTAATGCAGGCATGAATCAGTTTATTTTTATCGGACCACAAATTCCGAACCTGCGACAGCAATAACAGCGATGTATTCACAGCTAATCTGGAATTGTCCGCTGGCGGACTATGAAATATTATTACATGTCCTTTATATTTGTGAGCTTTGTCCATAGCCTCCCGGGCCTCGTAAAAGGCAGGCCCGTCCATACCGAGAGCCACATCGTTGATTTTAGTGCTGATGCTCCCATAACCGACTCCAAATCTTATTTGAACAGGCTCTATTGCTTCTACAATATCAGTAATAATATCAAATAGCAGATTGGTGGGCCTTAATAGACCCTGGAATTCGTCGCCTAGAGTAATCAAAAATTTCGATATGACGACTTGTGAGTATCGTTCATTAATATTGTGCAGCGTTGACTCCAGTTTGTCTTGAATAGCTTCGCGGTCGGTGATTGATTTTGACTTTACAAGGTCGCCAATGATAGCAAGATAAGTATTGTCAGGTTCCATTGTGATGTTTTCCCCCAGAATCCAAGCCTTACACAAAGGCTTAAAAGCCTATGCTATTTAAAACGCACTTTGTTACATATTATATCCATAAAGTGGAACCGTGGCGAGGACTGGGCCGCTGTTTCTGATTCATCGTAAATATCGGCCGGCAAAACAATCTCCTGCAACTGCAAACTGATTTCATATGGGTAACGGAAATGCGCTGCCCCCCAAAGCCCTCATTCAAATAAAATCGGCTGGCCGCCGGTTGGGTTTTCTGTGCCGCTTTTCTGCTGATGAGGGGACTCTTCCTGATCCGGCTTCAATCTGAACGGATAAAGAGGACACTTATTCATCGGGCATAACGCCACTTCTTTCTTGCTATGATTAGAACACTGCAGGCAATAAGCCCTGATCGCCTGTCCCATCGTCCGTTTGATCATTGTCTTCCTCCTATTGATACCAGATTATTTGATAAAAAATGGGGTGACAAATGGGCCTGACGCCCTTTTTGCCACCTTTTTCCGCTCCCGCAAACAGAGCCAACAGTCTGACGGTTCTCTGTTTGTCTGTCACCCCTCTGCCGCCAGGTTGGCTTTAAAGCTGATTTTACGCAGAGTTGCCAGGTCATCGAACTTGATCACGTAGGCAGCCTGGTCGCGGTCGATATCCAGCACTTCCCCGGGGCCCATGATGCTGTGGACGATACGGCTGCCGGGCCTGAAGGAGATCCCGTCCGGAGCCGGTTGCAGCATTTTCTCGCTGTTGCGGATGCTCCACTTGCTTTCAGATATAAGGCTGTCGTCCAATGGGTTGGTGTAAGTCAGGAAGGTCTGGTCCACATTGAAAATGAAGCGTGAAGGAAAGCGGTAGGAACCATCCAGATTCCGCCCCTCCGCATCGGTTAAAAACAAACCCTTTTCCGCCCGGGTGAAGGCCACGAAGGCCAGGCGCCGTTCCTCTTCCATGCCCTCCAGGGTCGCGGTCTTCTTGGAGGGAAACACGCCTTCCTCCAGGCCGCACAGGAAAACATAGGGGAACTCCAATCCCTTGGCGGCATGCACGGTCATCAGCTTGACCGCGTTCTTGCCGGAAGCTGCGTCACTGTTGCTCAAAAAGGCTACGTGGGCCAGGTAGTTTTCCAGGGTGCTTTCCTCACCGCAGGAAGTTTCGTATTCATAGACCGACTGCTTCAGCTCCGCCAAATTGTCCAGCCGCTCCTGACTGCCCTCCGTCCTGAGCATGGTCTCATAACCGCTCTGATCCAGGACGGCGCTCAAAAGCTCGGAGATGGGGACGCCATGATAGCCGGCGGCAAAACCCTCGATAAGGGCCAGGAACCGTTTGGCCCGGGTATGGTTGAAAATCTCATTATCCATGCTCCTGGCCAGAGCCTCATACAGAGAACAATGATTCTGCTCGGCGTAGTTACGCAAAAACTTAATACGCCGCTCGCCGATACTTCGTTTGGGCACGTTGACTATCCGCAGGAAAGAGAGATCGTCTTTATAAACGATCAGCCGCAGATAGGACAGGGCATCCTTGATCTCCATGCGCCCTAAAAACTGCACACCGCTGTATATGCGGTAGGGCAATTCTTCCTTGAGGAAGACTTCTTCCAAGGTGCGGGAGACATAGTGGGCGCGGTACAGGATGGCGATGTCGCTGAGTTCCACCCCCTGACCGGCCAGCTCTTTGATCTGCGCTGCCACCCACCACGCGCCTTCCCGGCCGGTGCGGGCATGGTGGTAAAGCACCGGGGCGCCGTCCGGCAGCATGGGATGCAAATCCTTTTTGATGCGGTTTTTATTGTTGTCTATCAGGGAATTGGCCACCGCCAGAATCTGCGGCGTAGAGCGGTAATTGCGCATCATCATGATGGTCCGCACCTCCGGGAACTCTTTATCGAAATCCAGCAAATAGCGCACCTTGGCGCCCCGCCAAGTGTATATGGTCTGATCCGGATCGCCTACGATAAAAAGGTTTTGGTGGTAGCCACACAAGACCTTCATGAGCCGGTACTGCAGCTCGTCGATATCCTGGTACTCATCGATCATGATGTATTCCAGGCGCTGTTGCCACTTTGACTTGATCTTCTCATCGACGCTGAAGATATACAGTACATACTTGATCAGGTCATTGTAGTCCAGGGCGAAGCATTTTTTCTCCTGGTACAGGTATCCATAAAAAATTATATCCTCCGCTTCCACCGCCTGCAGATACTTTTGGTGCAGCCGTTCCAGCGGAAGCGCGATCATGTCCTGGTAGTACTCGGGTTCTTTGAATATCTTGCGTATTTCGATCATATCGCGCGCTCTGGAGAAAGTCATGTGTCTTAGTGTCAGGCCGCGTTCTTCATAAATGATCTTCAGCATGGTGTCGATGTCGGAGTTGTCCAACACCAGAAAACTTTTGGGATACTGCACCGCGTTGATATCCTCCTGCAGAACGGATACGCAGAAGCCGTGGAAAGTGCTTATATAGCCGGTATCGTTGTCGCCGGTCAAGAGACGGATGCGCTGCTTCATCTCATGGGCGGACTTATTGGTAAATGTCACGCAGAGGATGTTGGAGGGCATAACGCCGATCTCATTGACCAGATAGGCGAAGCGGTACGACAAGGCCCTGGTTTTGCCGGAACCCGCACCCGCGATGACGCGGATGAAGCCTTCGGTTGAGGTCACCGCTTGCCGTTGCTCTTCGTTGAGTTCTTCTAATATATTACTCCAACTCAAGGATCAACACCTGCCTGGTAATAATCTGCGCTGAATAGAACGAGCGTTCGATAACTAGAGTATAGAAGTTTTGCCGACTCAAAGCAAGTGTCAAATGGAGAGTGAATAGGGGCAGGCGCGTGGGGAGGCATGCCCATTCCTCCCCCCATGCCTCCGCCTGACTCTTAATTACCTTATTGACATACCTAGAACAACTAGGTATGATCTGTTTATACATAGAACTGTTAGGTATAGAGGGGGGATTCAATGAATGTATCCAAAGATCTGATCGCCGCTTCGGCAACTCCTCTCATTTTGGCAATTCTCAAGGAAAATGACAGCTATGGCTACGCTATCATCAAGCGGGTCAAAGAGATGTCCGACAATGAATTGATATGGACGGAGGGGATGTTGTATCCGGTCCTGCACCGCTTGGAGGAGCAGCAGCTCATTGAATCCTACTGGCAGAAGTCAGAGACCGGGCGGCAGCGCAAGTACTACCGCATCAAAGAACGAGGGCTGGAGGAGTTGGAAGTGCAGAAGAGGCAGTGGGAAGTGGTGGTGGCGGCTTTGGCCAGGACCTGGAGCGACCGGGGCGATTCATAAGGGAGGGTTAAAATGTTTGACTTGGAGACACAGATAAATTCCTGGCGTGATCATTTGAGAGCCCGGGGCAACTTTACCGAAACTGACATCCGTGAGCTGGAAAGCCACCTGCGGGATGAGATCGATGATCTAACCTCAGCCGGATTGAGTCCCGATGAGGCATTTCTGATCAGTGTGAAGCGGTTGGGCAATGCCGATGCCATCTCCAATGAGTATGCCAAAGTAAACACCGAAAACCTGTGGAAGCATTACATGCTGGATCCGCTGGACCCGGCATCCCAGCGGCAAAACCGGCAGGATGTGGTTTTGGTGGTGCTGTTCGCGCTTCTATCCGGCACCTTGATTAAAATTCCCGAGCTGTTCGGGTTGAGTATCCAGAATCAAAGTGCCGAATTATTCTATTTGAAAAACATAAGCCTGTTTGTTTTGCCCTTTGGGGCTGCTTTTTTCTTGATCAAGCGTCAGCATGATGTCAAAACCTGGTCGATTATCATGGGGATATTCGCTCTGGCAGCAATCATCATCAATCTTTATCCGTCATTTGCGCCGCATCACACCGCTTATTTAAGCGTCCTGCATCTGCCCATGTTTTTATGGCTGCTCACCGCTGCCGCTTATATCGGTAGAGATTGGCAAGGCCGCCAGGGGAGAATGAACTTCATTCGCTTCAGCGGGGAGACCTTCATCTACGGTGTGCTGGTCATGGCGGGAGTGGTGGTCCTGGGCTTATTCACTATTGCTATATTTGAATCCATCGGCATCGACGCGGAGGATTTCATCGTACAATACCTCTTTATCTACGGGGGCTGTACTGCGGCCATGGTCAGCATTTACCTGGCCGACGCCAAGAAGAGTATCGTGGAGAACTTTGCACCTATTCTGGCCAAGATATTCAGCCCGCTGTTTCTAGTCACCATGGTCAGCTTCCTGGCAGTAATGGCCGCAACCGGTAAGAGCCCTTTCATGGAGAGGGAATTCCTGATCGCCTTCGATTTCATGCTGGCTATGATATTGGGGCTGGTCTTGTATGTGATCTCAGCCCGGGATATAAATCAGCCTGTCAACCTGTTCGACTACCTGAATATGGCTTTGATCATTACGGCACTGCTCATAGACGGAGTGGCTCTGTCGGCTATCCTGTTCCGGCTATCGGCATTCGGCATCACCCCCAACAAAGTCGCTGCGCTGGGCGAGAATTTGCTCTTGTTGGGTAATCTGGCCGGTCTGGCGTGGATGTATGGGGGGTATTTCCGAAAGAGATTGGATTTCGCCCGGCTGGAGAAATGGCAGACCGATTACCTGAACGTATACCTGGTCTGGACGGCCTTCGTGGCCTTCATATTCACGGTAATCTTTAAGTTCGTCTAGGAAATACTAAGGGCCGGGTCGAGACCACTGAAAAAGTAGTCTTTTAAACCGCCATTGCGTACTTTCTAGTCCAATCTGATCGGTTAATCAATAATCGGCGCTGCAGCAACTGTCCAAAATAAGTATTCAGGTCTTGTAACGCGGTGTAACGAGGTCACCCCTTCGCAGCATAAGTCACCGCTCCGAACCCTTCCGGGCATCGCGGTGCAGGAATTCAATGCCGTTCTGGATCATGTCTTCAGCCACCTCGGCCAGCTCCTGGGGGGATGCCTCCATGCCGCCGTCGAGCCAGGCCTGTATCAGCCCGATGCAGCCGGCTATGGTGTAGGAGGCGAAGTATCGATAGCGCTGGGCGTCGTTTTCCGGCCAAGTTTTCATCAGCGAGTACAGGCACCTCTCTTCCACCAGCTTCTTCAGCTTCTCCACAAAAGCCATATCGCCATAGGGCCCCAACAGCATTTTGCAGAAGGTGTGGTTGTCGGCGATATACTGCAGCATATCTTGGATATAAGGCTTGGGGGTATCGGTCATAGCCAGGGGAAAGCGCTGCGTTATTTCCTCCAGCTCCTCAAGCATCTCCGCTTCGATTTGTGACAGCATGTCATGAATATCCCGATAGTGCAGATAAAAAGTGCCCCGGTTGATATCCGCCAGGTTGACCAGCTCCTGTACGGTGATGTTGTTGCGTTTTTTTTCCAGCAACAGGGTGGCCAGGCTCTCCTTGAGGATTCTTTTGGTCTTGCGGATGCGCCGGTCAACTGGTTTTTTTTGACGGCTACTCATTAAATCTCTGCCTCCGTTTCAATTAATGAATACTCCGGCGGGATTTGTTCAGTAATGGACAAAAGCCCTTTTTATTGGTCATTGCACAATCTTGTAATAAAACTATAATATAATTTGAGACTATAATCAACAGATGTATTTTAATAACTAACTGTTCATTAAAATACTATATATCAATTATAACAGCGGGCGGTGATCAGATGTTGAGGAAAGGGGAGCGGCGACAGGATGATTCTCCCCGGGGCGGCGATTTCAGAGGGCATGCCATTGTGGATTTTATTTTGCACCGCAGTAAACTGATAGAAAAGATTTTTGCGGTGATTTTCATCATCAGCGCCATCTGCATACCTTTTGTGGGCGTCAATTATGATATGAGCAAATATCTGCCTCGGGATATGTCTTCCAAAGTGGGCATCGCCCTGATGGAAGAGGAATTTGGTTATCCGGGCACGGCCCGAGTCATGATCAGTGACGTCTCCATCTATGAAGCCAAGACCTATAAAGACCGCATCGCCGGCATCAGCGGAGTAGACAGCGTGATTTGGGCGGATTCGATGACTGACATCAACCAATCCAACCTGTTTATACCCTACGAAGAGATCGAGGATTATTATAAAGACGGTTATGCGGTGATGGATATAACCTTCACCGGCAATGACTCCGCCCGCAGCACCCGGGAGGCCATCAAGGCCATAGAAAACATGTTGGGGGATAAAGGATATTTCAGCGGGCCGGCGGTGCAGGACAAATTTTTAAACGATGTGCTGGCCAAAGAGATGGTGCTCATATTGATCTTCGGCATCCTGCTGATTTTAGCCATTCTCACCCTGGGCACCCATTCCTGGTTTGAACCCGTCGTTTTTTTGACCGTTATCCTCATATCCATCGTGATCAACCTGGGCAGCAACATCATACTGGGCGAAATCTCCTCCATAACCCTGAGTATAGCCGCGGTCCTGCAACTGGCCGTGGCCATGGATTACACCATCATCCTGCTGGATAATTTCACCAAGGAGAGGAAGCGCCAAATCCATGTGGAAGAGGCTTTAACCAATGCCATCAGGAAGAGCATCATTCCCATCGCCTCGGCAGGCATTGCAGCCATCGTGGGGTTTTCCGCCCTGGTCTTGATGCGCTACTCTATCGGCCAGGATATCGGACTGGTGCTGGCCAAAGGGATCGCCATCAGCCTGGTGACCGTTATGCTGCTCACCCCGGCCTTTGTATTGCGATGGTATAAACTTATTGAGAAAACCGAGCATAAGCCGCTGGTTCCCGCCTTCGACCGGGTGGCCGATAAGATCCACCAGTATCGCTTTGTCATCCTGATAGTATTGTTGCTCTTGGCAGTTCCATCCTATGTGGGTAAAAGCATGAACGATTTCAGTTTTGGCAACCAGGCCATGGGCCTGACCCCCGGAACACAGATTTATGCAGATGATCAGAAGATAAGTTCTGTATTCGGCCGCCATAATTTAGTCATGGCTCTGGTTCCCAACAGCTCCATGGTTACTGAAGCCAAGCTCTCCGAAGAGCTGGAGGCCCTGCCTTATGTGAAATACGTGACCTCCCTGGCCAACTCCCTGCCGGACGGGGTCACTCCGGATATTCTGCCCGACAGCGTAACCAGCCAGCTGCATTCTGAAGATTATGCCCGCATACTAATACCCATCAAAACCGGTGCAGAGAGTGAACTGGCCATCAACAGCGTCAAAGAGATTACCGAGCTAGTAAAACAATACTATCCAAACAACTCTCATGTAATTGGCGCTACTCCCTCGACAATGGATATTAAAGCGGTAATCGTGGAAGATTGGCATAGCATTGATAAGCTGTCCCTACTGGGAGTGGCCCTGGCCATCATGCTGACCTTCCGTTCCCTGGCCCTGCCCATCGTACTGATGATCCCCATCGAAATGGCAATTTTCATAAATATGACGGTTCCCTACTTGATGGGCGACCGCATCATGTTTATGGGCTACATGATCGTCAGCTGCCTGCAGTTAGGGGCTACGATCGATTATTCCATCGTGATGACCTATCATTACCTGGCGCAGCGTAAAGCCCATGGCAGAGTAGAGGCCTCCAAGCAGGCTTCCGCGGCCAGCATGCTTCCTATCCTGACCTCAGGGCTGATCTTGTCGGTGGCTGGTTACGGGATCACCTTTTTGTCCAGTGTATCGGCAATTGCCGACCTGGGCCACTTGGTAGGCAGAGGAGCTTTGCTGAGTATGTTCATGGTCATCGCCCTGTTGCCCAATCTGTTTGCCTGGACCGACCGGCTGATTATCTTTGGCGACAGCCAGGTGATGCCGATAAGTAAGTTGTTTAAACGAAAAAAATATAAGAAAACCGAATTTGAAGCAGGGGAGGAAGAAAATCATGAAAACGCATACTAGAATGAGGGTCTGCAAGGGATTAGCAAGAAAAATAAGCGCCGCAGCACTGGCGGCGGTATTGAGCATAACTTTCATACTGCCCGGCCCTGCTGTCTATGGGGCCGCCCCTACGGTCACTACCGATGAAACGATATATATCAACCTGGATTATTATGGCGGCATCGAGGCTGTGAGTGTGGTCAAGAGCTGCAGTCTTAATGGAATAAGCCAGTTCCAAGACTATGGGGTCTATGAAACGGTGACCAATATGTCTGGTTACGATGCTCCGGTGGTCAACGCCGACGGGGTGCATTGGGATCTGGGCCAAACCTCCAATCAACAGCGCTTTTATTACAGCTGTAAGGTAAAAAACGATGCCGTCACACTACCCTGGACTATGGATGTGGATTACAAACTGAACGGGGTGCCGTGTGAGGCCGGGAATTTAGCCGGCGCCGCCGGTCTGGTGGAGATCAATGTTCATGTCAAACCCAATGAGCAGGCCAGGGATTATTACAAAAACAATATGCTGCTGCAGGTGGCAGCCTATATAAACACCGAGGAAGCTTATAGTGTAGATGCTCCCGGCGCCCAGCTCCAGTCTCTGGGGACCTACAAGGTAGTGCTATTTGCCGCCCTGCCCGGGGAAGAGGAGACCTTCACCATCCGCATCGGCACTGACTGCTTTGAAACCCAGGGTATTACCATGATGATGATTCCGGGAACACTGAGGCAGATGGAAGATATCAAGGAGATCAAGGAAGCCAAGGATACCATCTACGATTCGGCCGATGCCATATACAAAAGCATGAATGAGCTGATGTATACTGTGGAGAGCATGAATGCCGGGCTCAATGATTTGAAACGCGGCGCCATTGAAGCGGAAGAGGCTCGCCAGACTTTGAGCGCCGGCAAAGACCAGATGTACGCCTACGGGGAAACAGCCTTGGAAGATATGGCCAATGCCAATATACAGCTCAAGAAGATGATCCCCTATTATAAAACCGGGCGTAAAATGACCCGGGATCTTGGCGACGACATCGGCGGTCTGGTGGATGCCATAAAGGAAATGGAGGGGCCCCTGGAGGATATGAACGGTTCACTGCGCAATGCGGTGGGTGATCTGGAAGACTTGCAAGGTATGATCTACCTGCTCAATACCCAGATCGAATCCGCTCTCAACGAATTGGGCCAGGTGGCGCAGGCGGGATTGGCCACGCCCTATGAAGCCATCCAGCTCAAGGGCCATGCAGAAATAGCCGCTACCATAGGTGAGTATTCCGGCCATATAGATTCGCTGTTGGGGGAGACTGCGGCTATGGCCGACACCAGCGCGGAAATCATGGACATCACCCAGGATCTGATCGATGAAACCGTGGATTTGGATGGTACCCTGGATGGATACCAGGACGATATCCTTGATCTGCTGGACAACTGTCAGATTCTCACCGAACTCATGAACAGCAGTATTGATAGTACATTTAACTTCTTGACTTATTCCAAAGGACTGTTACAGGTGAGCGGGGATCAAATGGACGGAGCGGCCGCCTCATCTTTGAAGGGACTGACCGATGTGCTGGACAAAAGCATATTGGGGCTATCCACCGTGACTTCCATGCGTGCTGCCAATGACACCATCAAAAAAACCATTGATAATGAATTCGATAAAATTGAAGAGGAAAATAATTTCTTAAATCTGGATGCTAAAGCCGAACTGATTTCATTTACTTCGGACAAAAATCCGCCCCCCACCAGTATTCAAATCGTACTGCGCACCGCAGAGATAAGTCTGGATGACGGGGGCGACAATAGTTGGGACCTGGAAATCCCCAAACAGGATATCGGGTTTATGGCCCGGCTCAAAAACCTGTTCAATAAAATTTTGCAGTTATGGCCCTCCAGAAATCATAATAATAGTTAAGCGGAAGCCGTAGAAATCTCCATGGTTCCGGCTAGACTTGCGGAGCAGCTTCTCCTTGCACCCAATCCAATACCGGTGTCAGGGAGCTGCCGCTGGGAAGAAATATAGCTTTAACACCCTGGCTGTACAGATATTCAAAATCCCCAGGGGGAAGCGCCCCTCCGCCAAAAATAAAGATTTTGGTATTCCCGGCGCCATTTTCTTTGAGCCCCTTGGCTATTGCCGCCAGGAAGTGGCGATGAGCGCCTGACGAGCAGCTTAACCCCAATAAATTTATGTTCTCCCGGATGGCCATATCCACGATTTCCGCCACGGTTTGCCGGCGGCAACGATACAATACTTCAAAGCCTGCTTCGCGCAGCAGCCTTACCAGCAGTTTGGCGCCCTGGGGATGCATATCGAGCCCTGGCTGGGTGATCATTAATTTCATACCTTTAGAGGACATGTTTTTCCTCCTCCCTAATATATTCCGGGATCCCGGTATTCGCCAAAGACCTCCCGGTAAACATCGCATATTTCCTGGATGCTGCTGTAGGCCTTGACCGCTTCAATACAGTAAGGCATCACGTTTTCTCCCCTTTTACAGGCCTGGGCGAGATCTTCCAGGCACTGGCGCACCTGCCTGTTGTCGCGTGTTCTGCGGACGCTGTTCAGGCGTTGGATCTGCTCGGCTTCCACACGGTCGTCTATTTCCAGGAAAGGGATATCGATCTTTTCTTGGGAATGATACTTGTTTACTCCAATCATGATTTTGTCCCCGGCGTCGATTTGGCGCTGGAATTTGTACGCGGCGTCCGAAATCTCCAACTGGGGAAATCCTTTCTCGATGGCTGCCACCATGCCGCCCATTTCATCAATTTTCTCAATATATTCCCAGGCCTGTTCTTCCATTTTATTGGTTAAAGCCTCTACGCAATAAGAACCGGCCAGGGGGTCGATGCTGTTTGCCACCCCGGTTTCTTCGGCGATGATCTGCTGAGTACGCAAAGCGATCTCCACGGCATGGTCCGAAGGCAGACAGAGCACCTCATCCAATGAATTGGTATGCAGAGACTGGGTTCCGCCCAATACCGCCGCCAGGGCTTCAATGGCAGTTCTGACCACGTTGTTGTAGGGCTGCTGGGCTGTCAAAGAACAGCCTGCCGTCTGGGTATGGAAACGCATCCACATGGAGCGCGGATCTTTAGCCTGGTAGCGGTCCCGCATGGCTTTGGCCCAAATCCGGCGCGCAGCCCTCAGCTTGGCGATCTCTTCAAAGAAGTCGATATGGGCGTTGAAGAAGAATGAAAGCCGCGGTGCAAATTCATCCACCGCCAGGCCTTTACGGGCTACGATATCCTCTACGTATTCCATGCCGTCACGCAGTGTAAAGGCCAGTTCCTGCGCCGCAGTCGAGCCGGCTTCCCTGATGTGGTAGCCGCTGATGCTGATGGTATTCCATTTGGGCACATACTTGGCGCCAAATTCGACCGTATCGCTGATCAGCCGTACGGAAGGCTCCGGCGGGCACATAAAAGTCTTTTGGGCAATAAATTCTTTCAGCATGTCATTTTGAATGGTTCCGCCGATTTCGCTCAAAGGTACGCCCTGGCGTTCGGCCGCCGCGCAGTACATGGCCCATAGAACGGTAGCCGGCGGATTGATGGTCATGGATGTGGTGACCTTGCCCATAGGGATGCCTTTAAACAAGGTCAACAAGTCATCCAGGGTATCGATGGCGACCCCGCATTTGCCGCATTCGCCGCGGGCTTTGGGCGAATCGGTGTCATAGCCCATCAAGGTGGGGAAATCAAAGGCGGTGCTTAACCCGGCGTTGCCGCTCTGCAGCAGCATGTGCCAGCGCCGGTTGGTATCCTCGGCACTGCCCATTCCTGAAAACATGCGGAATGTCCAGTATTTGCCCCGATATCCCGTAACCTGATTGCCGCGCAGGTAGGGGAACTGCCCGGGGTAGCCGATGTCACTGGCAAAGTCCATGTTTTGGATATCCTCTGGCGAATAAAGCCGTTCGATTTCCAGATCGGAAACGGTTGACCAGCGCTCTTTCTGATCAGCTTGTTTGGCTGTGCTGCGGCGCACCTCATCTTCCCACTTTTTTCTTAATTGGCCCGACTGCTCCCATGTAGTCACATCAAACATTTGATCACCTCCTGTTTTTATGAACGGAACAACCTTGTATCTAGGGGAGAAAGCCGATATTTTCATCAAAAACCGTCAGATTCTTCAGACCCTGGGGGGTGACCACCAGGGTGTTTTCGATGCCGACCGCGCCTTCAGGGAAAACGAATTTAGGCTCCAGGGCGAAAACCATGCCTTCTTCCAGGGGCACATCGTAGCCCCGGGCTATCACCGGAAGTTCATCCAGTTCGATGCCGATCCCGTGTGCGATAAACCCTATCGGACCGGGATAACCCTAATGATCGCTCCGTCCAGATCTTTCTCTTTCATCAACTCCTGCAGGCGTGCGGTTCGCTGTTCCAATTCCACCCCCGGAGTGCAGCGCGTTGGTTGATAGTTCATACATCTCCCTCCTTCATGTTTTAAACCCAATGTAGCACACAAGAAGAGGCTGGAAATCCAGCCCCGTTAACACTTATACTCTTTAATACTTTTTAGGGCGGGGTAATTTGCCTTCCCCTTAAGCAGACAGGTGTTTGCGGGGATGTTGGTTTTAACATGGTAGTTTAATGGGTGGGCAATGGCTGCCACATGGGTGGGCAAACACGTCACATCAGTGGAAATAGCGGGCATCGGTTAACATGACTGTGCCTGAACTATCTCGATTGACGTAAGGCTTGCCGGTACTGAAGCCCGGCGGTTCTGGCTAATCCAATATTTTGTTTAACGAGGTGTGTTCTAATGAAAATGAAGCCATGCCATAAATTGAGTACTGCTGTAATGTTGTTCGCGTTAGCTTAACGTCCGCAGGCTGAATCCAGGTGATCACAGCGCGCCGCTGCAGCCCTGCTGGGAGTTCTGGGAGTTGACAAAAGTGTGGTAGAAAATGTGAAACCAGACTAGACACTAACAGGCAAAAGAACCGACCCCATGCCTCCTGTGTCTTGCAGAACTATGCAGGAAAAAGTGAAGAGGTAAATGGATAATCATATTTAATTGGGGGGTGAATTCATTGTTATCAAGTTTTAAAAAGGGCCTGGTGCTGACCTTGGCAGCCTTATTTTTATTGCTCAGCCCCTGGAACACAGCAGCCATTGAAGCTGAATTGCCGGAAGGAACTGTGGAGATTGCGAAATTTAATTGCATAGACGGCCAATATGTATTCGAAAGGCCCGCAGGTAATCAAGGTATGGTTGTGATCGGTCCTGGCGCAGACGGAGATGGAGGTTCATTCACAGCTTCCGTTCCTATTGCTGCAGTAGTGGTTGCAGGAGGGGGTGGTTTCAGCTGCAAAACCTATTCGCCGCCGGTAACATCGGGTACGTTTGATAACAATGGTTTGCCTGAAGAAGGCTCCGCCCCGGATATCGAATATGTAATCTTTGCGAGACCGCTAAACGATCATGCTCCTCCGGTATGGCCGGCCGGGAGCAGCCTTACCGCCAGCGATACTGGCAGTACATGCACCACCCTTGAGTGGACAGAGGCAACCGATGACACCGGCGTTACCAAATACAGGATTTATAAGGATGATGTTCTCCTGACCACGGTGGCAGGAACGATTAATAGTTATGAAGTAACCGGGCTTTCTTCCTCGACCAGCTTGAATTTCAGGTTGAGGCCGGTGACGGCGGCGGAAATTGGACCAAAGGACCCGCCGTTACGGTAGAGCCGCCGCGACTTTCATTGTCACCACACTGGAGGACATCGTGGCTGCAGGCGACGGAATACTATCCTTGCGCGAGGCTATCCAGGATGCTTCGGCAGGTGACAGCATCCTATTTGATTCCAGCTTAAAAGACGGCGCCATTACGCTTTCATCCCAACTCGACATCGGCAAAGACCTGATCATTGACGGCGGAGAAAATGAAATCACCATCAGCGGCAATGACAGCTGCAGGGTGTATAATGTGTCTTCGGGAAACGTTGTCTTGAAAAACCTGAGCTTGTGTGACGGTAACGCTCCTGAAGGCTCCGGCATCGTAACCGCGGTATTCCCTAAAACCAAAGCCTCAAGCAGCGGCGGTGACTCTGATGGGGCCCCACCGGACCCTGACATTCCTGAGCAGGAAGAACCCGAGCCGGACGACATCCGCCTGACTGATATTGAGGGCCACTGGGCTGAAGCCAATATCAGGCACTTGATCGCAATGGGAGCCATAGACGGTTACCCCGACAACACCTTCCGGCCGGACAATCCCATTACCCGCGCCGAATTCACCGTAATAGCGGTTAAAGCCTTTGGCCTGCCGGCGGCGTCCGGCCAAGTATTTGCCGACACCGCTGACCATTGGGCCCGGGACTATATAGCCGCCGCCGCAGCGATCGGCATCGTATCAGGTTATAATGATCGGGAATTCGGCCCGGATGATCATATCACCCGTGAGCAGCTGGCGGCCATCCTGTGGAGATACGCCAAATTCAAGGGCTATGATGTCAGTGTCGGGGAGGATACCAATATCTTGAGCTACAGCGATGCTTTTGAGATCAGCGAATATGCCATACCCGCCATCCAATGGGCTTGCGGCGCAGGCCTGCTGGAAGGCCGCACCGAAAGCAGCATAGCTCCTGGCGAAAATGCCTCCAGAGCGGAAGTGGCAGTCGTGCTCAGCAGGTTCCTCGATAAAGCAGCGAAATAACTGGTAATTAGCATTTTGGCTGGGGATAGACATTTCCGGTAAGAAGAATGGGAGGGGGGATTGCCCCCCTCCTGGTTGTGAGGAGGTCAAAGGCGAGGAATATACCTTTGACATTTTATTTTCGCTCTTAAGCGGCAATGTCTTTCTTGACGGTCCTGGTCTGAGGCAGCAGATAGCTGTACCAGTAGATGCTGCCCACAAATATGCCCCCGCCCACAATGTTGCCCAGGGTCACGGGGATAAGATTCTTCATAAAGAAGGCCCCCCAGGTCATGACATCCGCCACTGAAACCTTAAAAGCAGCTACCGCAGCGGCGGCGTCAGCCGGTGTCATGGTGGCGGCAACCGCCGTCTGGGCGGCTACATCTACGATACCCGGTATATGGGAAACCAAAATGCCCATGGGAATAAAAAACATATTGGCCACGCTATGCTCGAAGCCGCTGGCCACGAAAGCCATGATGGGGAAGAAAATACCGAATACTTTGCCGACCACGTCTTTGCTGGCCAG
>DHBS01000032.1:29113-29272 GCA_002398825.1 Syntrophomonas sp. UBA4922
GCCGACCACGTCTTTGCTGGCCAGAGCCAGCCAGACCGCCAGGCAAACCAGCCAGTTGCAGAGTATGGCCCGGCAGAAAGCAGACATCCAGGTCAGTTCCAATTTGCCCTTGGCCACCGCCAGAGCTTTGGCGCCCACTGCACCCTTGAACAATCCCGC
>DHBS01000032.1:29278-29479 GCA_002398825.1 Syntrophomonas sp. UBA4922
GCTGTGCCATCAAAGAATCCGTAAAAACCGCCGGCCACAATATAAACCAAGAGCAGGGAGCCGGCAAAGTTAGCCAGCCAGATAATAACCCAGTTCTTCACCAGGTCACCCCAGCTGCAATCCCCGTTGAGCACGCCGATCACGAAGAACATGTTGTTGCCGGTAAAGAGTTCGGCTCCGCCGATAACCACCAGCATCAGG
>DHBS01000032.1:29614-53045 GCA_002398825.1 Syntrophomonas sp. UBA4922
CACCAGCATCAGGCCGGTGCTGAACACGGCGCCGAACATGAACTGTCCCAAGCCGTTACCAAGGTATTTGGGAATATCGTTGCCGATTACGGTAGCCAGGTTGGCGCCGAAGCCGATATAGGCCCCGGCCAGAATACCCAGTACAATCAGTTGTCCCATGGATAGGGTTTTCTTTTTGCCGCTGGCTCCGCAGGCCGCCACGGCTACTTCTCCGGGAGCTAAAAAGTTCATAAAAATCATCCTTTCCATATACGCATATTACCTGTATCCGCCAGCAGGTACAGGTGGTAGAACATAGGGTTGGGGGACGGGCGCTTTATTAAGGCGCCCTCCCCCTGGTTTGCGCTGCATTGCGGACCTAGCAATGCTTGAGAAGTCGGTTGATGTTCTAGTTTAGTTTAGCGGCATAATCATTCTGAAAGTGCTTTAGTGTGGTCAAGAACGGCGCCGGCGCCGCTTGTCCCAAACCACACAGGCAAGCCCTGGCCATCACTGTTCCAAGCCTTTCGGCATTGTCTAAATCAGACGCTATTCCCTGGCCCTTTTTCAAACGATGTACCGTTTCATGCAAACGCTTGGTACCCTCGCGGCAGGGAGCGCACTTCCCACAGGATTCATGTTCAAAGAAGCTGGTTATACGCTCAATAACATCGACAATATCACGGGTTTCATCCATCACCAAAACCGCCCCGGATCCCAGGGTGGCTCCTTTAGCGGCCATAGAGTCAAAATCAATGGAGGTGTCCAGTAAGGTTTCCGGAATAAAACCGCCTGATGTGCCGCCTACTTGAACCGCTTTAATTTTTTTGCTTCCCACCAGACCGCCGCCGAAATCATAAACTACCTGACGAAGGGTGGTATTGGTAGGCACCTCGACAAAAATCCGGTTGGCGACATCGCCGGTCAGGGTGAGAACTTTGGTGCCGGGATAACCGGCAGCTCCTATACTTTTGTACCAGTCGGATCCTTTTTCAACGATGACCGGAATGTTGGCCAAGGTCTCCACATTGTTAACGATGGTGGGTTTTCCCCACAGTCCGCTAACCGGGGGAAAAGGCGGTTTAAAGCGAGGCTCGCCCCGATGCCCTTCAATAGATTCGATCAGAGCGCTTTCCTCTCCGCATACATAAGCGCCGGCGCCCATGCGCACTTCGATGTCGAAGCCATCCAACACGCCTTTTTCTTTGGCCTGGGCAATCGCTTTTTTCAAGGTTTCAACTACATAAGGATACTCGCCCCGGCAGTAGATGTAACCTTTGCTGGAACCGATGGCATAACCGCAGATGGCCATGCCTTCCAGAACGGACTGGGGATCGTTTTCCATAATGATACGGTCCTTGTAGGTTCCGGGTTCGCCTTCATCCGCGTTGCATACCACATACTTTTGCTCGGAAGCGATCTGTGAAGAAAAACTCCACTTCATACCGCAGTTGAAACCGGCCCCGCCCCGGCCCCGCAGCCCCGATTGCTTAACCAGGTCGATAAGGTCTGACTGATTCATGCTCCGGGCTTTAGCCAGCGATTGATAGCCTCCGGCGTTAATATAATCATCGATGTTGAGCGGATCAATTTTACCAAAATTGCGCAGCACGACACGCATTTCCTCAGACATTGATTTCCCTCCTTTCACTACTTGTATTCGGCCAGCACACCGGGAATTTTCTCGGCGGTCAAATCCCCGTAAGGCTTGCTGTTAACGGTAATTACCGGAGTAGCCTGACACTGTCCGACGCACTCGGTAAACTCCAGGGTAAACTTTCCATCTGCCGTGGTTTCACCCATTTTAATGCCCAGTTCTTTTTCCAGAGCCGCCACAACCTGATCGGCTCCGGCGATATGGCAGGGGGCGCTTTCACAGATGCGGATCACGTTCTTGCCGCGTTTTCCCACCTTGAAGTAGGAATAGAATGTGGCCACCCCATAGGCCTGAGCCTTGGACATATTAAAGGCCTGCGCAGCAGCGGCGATAGCATCTTCCGGGATATAGCCGTACTTCTTCTGCATAGCGTGATAGGCTTCAATAATACCTCCGGGTAGATATTGATACGGACTGATAATCTCTTGATAAACTGTCAACATTTATTCACCTCCTGTATTTGCGTGAATCTCCATGAACAGTCAAATTCACCGCGCTTATGCCCCCCACCGCCTCCAATATGAAAATGGTTTCTGCTGCTAAAGCCGGATATGGTTTAGAATCTGCGCCTGGGCTTCTTCCAAACTGGCATCAACCAACACCTCTTGGAATTAGGTCGCTTTGCCAAAGGGACACTGGGGAAAATGACAGATATTACACTCTCCACACAGACCTCCATGGCCCATAGCCGCAATATCCATACGGGATATCAGGTCGCCGGCAAATATCCGCGGCAGCAGAAGATCCAATGTGGTCTTACGGCTGAACAGGGCGCCTCCCGGCACACCGCATATAGGCACATGTCCCTGGTAAGCCAGCATAAACTGGGAGCCAGGCAAAATCGGAGCGCCATAGAAGATAAGCTCCGCTTTGGTAGCCTTGATGGCCCGGGGCGTGGCATCGTCGGCATCCACCGACATACCCCCGGTAACCACAATCAGCTCGGCGCCTTCGGCAATAAAGTTCTGAATCTCCATAGTGATCAGCTCAGGTTCATCAGGAACAATAATCTGTCCCATCCAACGTCCTCCATAAGGTGCGATCTTATGACGAATGACCTGGGCAAACCCGTCTCTTATCCTGCCGCTGTTTACCTCGCTGCCCGTAGTAACCACTGCGGTCCATAACGGGAAAAACGGCTTTACGGTGAGAATAGGCGTCCGGCCTACGCAGAACTTTTCCGCCGCTTCGATGATGCTGCGTTCAACCGCCAGCGGAACCACCCTGGTGCCAGCTACGATCTGGCCTTTGGCCACCACCCGGTCATTGTGCAAGGTGGCAAAGATAATGTCGTTCAGGAGATTCATCCGGGTCAGTTGTTCGGCCTGAACTTTGAGCAGCCCGTCATAAGCAGCCCGAAGATTTACCTTGCCCTGATTGGGGGCCGTCCAGGTAAGACCGGGACCGGCTGCCATATGGGCCAGCCGCAATGCGGCCTCATCTTCATGCACCGAGGAGTCATCGGGCTCCCAGACGTAAATATGCTCTTTTCCCAGATCCTTCAATACCGTTATATCCTCGGGGCGGATAACATGACCCCGTTTGAAGGCTCTCCTTTTTACAGCACCCGGCACAATCATGGTAATATCATGGCCCAGTGATTGCCCGATTGCCTCCGTTAAAGCTATTCTAAGCATAGCAGCCTCCTGCCTAGGCCTTGGCGATTTTTACAGCGCACACCTTGTACTCACCGGTGCCGGCAATATCACATACAAAAGGACTGGTAAGTTCATTGGTGGGCGTATCACTATGATGGTGGGACATCCAGATGACCCCGGGCTGCACCCGCTCAGTTACCCAGACGGTGGTGGTCACTTCACCCCGGCGGGACGTAACCTTCATGCGGCTGCCGGTAACCACACCCAATTTTTGAGCTTCCTGCGGGTTGACCTCGGTCATCTCACGATCCCATACACTGGCCAGGCCTGCTGAATATTGGGTGGTCACATTATAGTGCTGCATGACCCGACCGGTGCACAACAAGATGGGATAATCCGCATCGGGTAATTCTCCCGGAGGAATATGCTCATTGGGCTGGAAGCCTCCCAGCCCGCGGGTAAATTTGCCGATATGCAGAATGGGCGTACCGGGATGATCATTGGAGGGGCAGGGCCAGTGCACGGATTCTTTTTCCATACGCTCAAAGCTGATGCCGGCCATGGATGGAGATAATGATGCCATTTCAGCCCAGATTTCACTGGGATGGTTATAGCTCATGGGGTAGCCCATGCGGGTGACCATCTGACAAATGGTTTCCCAGTTGGCCTGCCCGGGCAGAGGCTCAATAGCTTTACGAACCCGCTGAGGCCGGCGTTCGGTATTGGTAAAGGTACCGTCGCATTCGGCGAAACTGGCGGCCGGCAGCACCACATCCGCAAATTCGGCGGTTTCGGTCAGGAAAAGTTCCTGTACTACAAAAAAGTCCAGCCGTTCCAGGGCTTCTTTGATATGATTGGCATTGGGATCGGTCAGAACCGGATTTTCACCCAGAATATACATGGCCTTGACTTTTCCTTCATGGGCGGCTTCAAACATTTCCGGGATCTTCAAACCCACTTTATCAGGCAAGGAAACGCCCCAAGTCTTTTCATGTTTTTCCCGGGCGGCCTGGTCGGTAACACTCTGATAGCCGGAATAGACATTGGGCAGAGCGCCCATGTCACAGGCCCCTTGAACGTTGTTCTGTCCGCGGACCGGGTTGACGCCCACCCCCGGCCGGCCGATATGACCGGTCAGCATGGCCAGGTTGGCAATGCTCATAACGTTGCGGGTTCCGCAGATGTGTTCGGTGATGCCCAGTGAATAGAAGATCATGGCCTTGTCAGTGGTGGCATACAGGCGGGCCACCCGGTAGAGGTCTTCCACGGCGACCCCGGTTATCTCGGAGACGCGTTCCGGCGTGTATTCGGCGGCCAGCGCTTTCATGGCTTCGTAATTTTCAGTGCGTTCGGCAATGAACTTTTTGTCTTCCAGACCTTCTTTGATAATGATATGCATTAACCCATTGAGCAGCGGAATATCGGTGCCGTGCTTCTGCCGCAGCCAAATGTCCGCTTCAGCGGCCAGTTCGGTGCGACGGGGATCGCAAACCACCAGTTTGCAGCCTTTGCGCGCTGCCTGGCGCATTTTATAGCCGACCACCGGATAGGCTTCAGTAGGATTGATGCCAATCAGGAATAACAGTTCGGCTTCATCAGAAATTTCAGCAATGATATTGGTCATGGCGCCGCTGCCGAAAGAATTAGCCAGGCCGGCCACTGAAGGAGCATGGCAGGTGCGGGCGCAATGGTCGACATTGTTGGTACCCAAATGAGCCCGGGTGAACTTCTGTACCAGGAAGTTTTCCTCATTCGTGCAGCGGGCTGAGCTTAACGCCGCAAAGGAATCGGGACCATTCTTGGCTTTGTTTTCGTTGAACTTCTGGGCAATCAGCTCAAAAGCTTCGTCCCAGGAAGCCTCCTCGAATTTACCATTGCGCTTGATCAGCGGAGTTTTAAGGCGCTTTTCATTGTAAATGAAATCCCAGCCAAAACGTCCTTTTACACACAAGCTGCGACCATTTACCGGAGCATCTGGATTGGAGAGCACGCCGATCACTTTGCCCTGGTTTACTGCCAGGTCGAAATTGCAGCCGGTGCCGCAGAAGGGGCAGGTGGTTGTGACCCGTTCCAGATCCCAGCGGCGGGCCTTTCCGGCCATGGACTTTTCGGTCAGTGCCCCGGTGGGGCATACCGCCACGCACTGCCCGCAGAAAACGCAATCCGAATCAATGTAAGGAACATCCCCGGCGGTGGTGGCTTTACGGTGGAAGCCGCGATGCAGATAAGACAGGTTGTCCTTGCCGGTCATTTCTTCACAGGCTCTTACACAGGCGCCGCACAGAATACATTTGTTCAAATCCCGGATAATGAAGGGATTGCTTTCGTCTATGGCATAGCTGTGTTTCTCCCCTTGGAAAGCACTTTCTTTCACGCCGTACTGGTAGCAATAATCAGCCAGCTTACAAGCACCCAACTTGTCGCAGGTCATGCAATCCAGGGGATGATTGGCGATGAGCAGTTCCAGGATGGTTTTGCGCGCCTCGACGACGGCAGGCGAATCAGTGTGCACGATCATTCCGGGTGATACCGGTGTTACACATGAAGCGGGCAGCAGGCGGTTACCTTCTATTTCCACTACGCATAAGCGGCATGCTCCCAAAGGACTCAGATCCGGATCATAGCACAACCTGGGAATAGGAATGCCAGCATTTTCAGCAGCCTGGAGTATTGTGCTCCCCGCCGGGGCTTCAACCTCCTTCCCATTGATGATCAGTTTAATGAGTTCCACTACCATCACTCCTTTCAATAATTCCAGGGATAAGCAAATAAAAAACCTCCTATCTGAATAGAAGGAGGGCCTTCATTGCCATGGATAATCCTGTCAATGACTTGCATTCAAATGCACGCTCCTTCCCCTGTCCAGAAACGCCTCAAGGCGCCCATTGCACATCAACACCCAATGTTCTGCTCAGCAAAACCAGGGCAGCGCAAATAGATTTCTCGGCCAGTGACTCCTTTCCAAATAAGGGAGGCAAACCCGTTTCCAGATTTACCGTACTGGTATATAACCAAGTCGGCTAAATCCCCATGGCCGAAGCTTTAGGAGAAGTCGCTTTGGAGCTACGCTTTGAAAAATATCAAATTTTCAACATGAATATAATGGACACGCAAGTTCGCAGGGCAAAAGCACACATCGCTTGTACAATGAACTGAGAGAGGAGAAAAGCTTCGTGAAAGGCTTATCTGAAGCAAGATATACCTTTAACCAGGCTGGTTGCAGGCATTGGCGTGGGTCGTATGTCGGCAGCCAGAAGCAGTTAAGAAAGGCTTCCATGAATTCAATTCTCCAGTTGCGCTATTGTGTTTTGAAACACGATGAACCACCGGCTCATGGGCGATTGCTCACCCGCAACACTTGATGGTTGGCATAAACCCTGCCATTGAAAGCACTTTCTCACCTCCTTTTATGCTGCACTTGTGACGCCAATATTTTAAAAACAGTTCAGCCTATCAACAAAAGAATTTTGTTCTTATCCGACATTAAAAACTGTCTTCAAAATACACAGACGTATTCACTTATCTAGTTCGACAGTCTATAAGATATTCCTTCTTGTAATTCAATATATTCCTATAAATAATATATAAACCGCATGATTTCGAAATCATGATCAATCCCGTTTCCCTCAGCGTGAATCCGAGCTGACCATCATCTGGAAAACATCATAATATTGGGCTGCTATTCTCTGCGGATCATATTCCTGAGCCAGGGTGTTTTTGATACGGTGCAGTTCGCTTTGGGGCGGACGATTCTTGAGAAGATGAAGTATTCTTTCGGCCAAGACCTGGTGGTCCCGGGCAGGTTCATAATAATTCACCAGATTTCTGGTGATTTCCGGGATGCTGGTCTCGCGGGTGGTCAATACCGGCACTTCGCATAACGCCGCTTCAACCGGGGTCATGCCGAAACCTTCATGCAGTGAAGGTGAGATAAAAAGAGCGGCATTTCGGTATAGATAATTTCTGTGCTCATCTGATACATAACCGGTCATAATCAATTTTTTGATATTATTCCGCTGCGCATACTGTTCGGGGTCGATACTGAGCTTTCTTTTCGCCCCGGTAAGCACCAGGTGATGCTCCACCTTATCTTCGATCAGTTGAAAAGCTTTCAATAAGGTAATGAGGTTCTTTGGCTCGCGTATGGAATTGACGCTTAATATATAGGGCCTTTCCAGTGGGTAGTCCCTGATATTATCAGCGTCGCCCCACATGGGGTTATTGACTACAGTAATCTTGTCGGGCTGGGCATTAGGGTAGTATTTCAAAATATCCTGCCTGACGAACTGTGAAGGCGCCACAATATGAGCGGCCTGGCGGATCGCATTCTCATAGCGGTACTTTATATACCTTAAATAATTACGGTTAAATCCCTGCGGATAATTCCTGAAGAACAAATCGTGCACCGTTATGACCGTAGGTATTTTTTCACTGATATAATCATCGACCTCGTAGAAGGGATGATATAGCAGATCATAGCGGTCTTTATTTAGAAAATGAGGTAAGCGGCAGCGGTTGATGGAAAGCGACTGCAAAAAGAAATGATATTTGTTGACACTGCCGAATTGTCTCATGGAGGCTATAGGGATAACCTTAGCTTCCGGGAATAAATCCTGGCATTTTTGGCGGAAGGCAGTGGTGACAAACAGGTGGAAATCATTCAACTTACCGATAGCCTGCAGGCCTTTAAACAGATTTAAGGCAAACTGTCCGGTTCCGTCAGGCTGTTCGCCGCCCGCCAGGTAAGTGAGATTAACCGCGATCTTCATTCATCAGTTCTCCCAGGAATTCATAATAATCAGCGCTGATTTTGGTATAAGCGTAATTAGCCAAATACTCACATTTGATGGCTTCGAGTTTTGCCGGGGATGGTTCGGTATGCAAAACTTCCAGAATTTTTTCCGCCAAACGGTCGGCATCATCGGCGGGTTCGTAATAGTTTAACAGATTGCGGGTTACTTCCGGGGAGGCTCCGGTTATCGACGATATTACTGGTATACAGCGGATGGCGGCTTCGATGGCAGGCATCCCAAAACCTTCAAAAAGCGAAGGATTTACGAACAATGAAGCCTGGCATAACAGCCGGTGAAGCTCCTGATCTTCCAGAAACCCGGTGAATTCAACCCTTTCGCCCAAATGGTTCTTCTCCACGTAATTTCTCAGGAATTCCGTATCCCGATTCAAGCGACCGACCAAAAGAAGATTATGCTCGATCAGTCCCATGATTTTCTCAAATGCTTTGATTAAGGTAATGGTGTTTTTGTGGACATAAGCAATATTTATGGCGCATATATAAGGCCTTTTACGGTGGTATTTCCGCGTTGAGGGAATGAAATCGGTATCAATGGGATTATAAATCCTGGTTAGCTTGGATTTGTGTTGGGGATAGTAGTACTCAATCTCCCGGCGGTCATAATCTGAAATGGCAATAATCTTGCTTCTCAGCTTAAAATCGAAATAGTATTGCAATCCATATATGATCCGCTCCCTTAAAGAAGACTGATCGGCATTAATTATGTTCTGTATATCATGGGGAAGGACAACTGTAGGTATCTTAAACTGTTTCAGGCCGGTATTATAATGCGGGAAAAAAAGCACGCCGATGTGCTGCTCTTTTAGCAGCCGGCTTAGCCTGAAGGTGTTGCAAACGCAGTCAGACAGTGTTTTCTTCCCCCAAATATCCTTATAAGGGATGAAAGTAAAGGTAGCATCAGGGATACTGCTCTGTATGACCCCGGCTGAGTATTCGTAGGCAAAAATATGAATATTCCGGGATTTGCCCAGGGCTTGAAATCCTCTGAGTAGATTGAAAAACACCTGCTCTTTACCGCCGCTATGGGTGCGGTTCAAAAAAAATGCCGCTATTCCGATCTTCATGACGTACCTCATCATGAATTATATACTTTTTCGCGTTCATTATGCCACATAGGATGACAAATAGATACGCTTATAAAGCTGCGGAACAGGGGAAAGATGCTGACTGCATAAGCGCTAAGGCGCTGCCGGAGGATTAAATTGTCTATCATGAGTTCTTCAACATAAATCGCCGGCCGGATTTCATCATTCCAAGGCCTGATCTTTGCCTTTACCCCATTAAAGACGATGAAGACTTCCGAGAAAAATCCCTGGCCGTCAGGGATTTGAGGAGTAGATTATCGCCAAGGCGATTTATAAATAATTGAAGTTCGAATAATGATGAGATTGAGCAGTGATTATAAACGAGCGCAGTCTGGCTGCTGATAGGTCGGAAGAAAAGGGGGCAGCGTCGAGCAGTTCTTTATAAACGAGCGCGGTTTATTAATGTTGGGGGTGGTCTTCTATATCCCTTCTGTCGACGATACGAAACGGTTCTTCATACCAGCCGTTATCAATCATGATATTCATTCCATCCTCAGTATATGCGGCAATTTTAGTCATAGCCAGGGTATATATGGCGCTTAGATCCCGACGCGGGCTGGTGGTCAAGGAGGTCGCATAGTTTGTAATGCCAGCGGAAGAAATTAGAATAGTATGGAACATCATCAGTTTATCTGAAAACGGCGGAGTTGTGGAATCGTTTACCATACAGTCCCAATGCCCTGAAACAGGAACATCCTCCTGGAGCATGGTTGAACTAAATGTTGCGATCAGATCGTCGGCCAATTGAATTCCACGATCCAGGTATTTTTTAACCTGCTCCGATTCAGCCGTCTGTCTGAATCCCATCAGCAATCTTTTCCCAATATTATTGGTAACAATACCATAAAACAGACTCGATATCTCCTGGGATAACAGGCTTCTTTTATCACCCAAAACTCCGCTTAAAAAGTCTTGTTTCTTGACGTAATCAACCTCTTTGGAGATTGTGACGACGGGAGGCCTTATATACAGACCTTTGGACAGCAATATGTTTACTGTTGTGTTATACAGGTGGATGGATGAGTTTACGCAATGATCATAGAAATCTCGAATATCAGCTCTACCTGAGGTAACGAAGGACAACCCGTTGATAGCCAGTGCGATCTTATTGGAATTAATCAGATAATAGAGGTGATAGGGATCTGAGAAGAGTTTGGGGGCTTCCAGGTTAACGTCGCTGTTTCTAAAGCCATGGGGAATAGGCAAACCCTCTTTGTGCAAGATATCGGCAGCCCGGTTGACTCTAATGCTGCATATCTGAAGCGCATCTTCTATTACGGGCCTGATCTCCAAATCCTCCGTTGTTTCATAAAAGTATTTAAGGACACAAACAAATAGGGAGTACTGCATGTAAGAACTCCATAACGCACCAATTTCTGTAGCATTTAACGGTACGTTATCAATTTGCGCAATGGCCCTGTCCTCCATAAGGTTTGGATCATATTGGGTTCTCATTTAGTCCTCCATTTATGAATTGGTTTAGGCCTATTTTATCCATGATCGCTGCGGTTATTCAGGTCAGATGCAAGTGGAGACGGTTTTTGACCTGTCTGGAATTTAAGCCGGTCTCGCAACCGGCTTAAATTCCAGTTTATTTGATTTTGATCTGGCATTTCCTGCCTACGACAATCTTTTTAGACGGTATATCCATATGTTATGAACCTGACCTGTATTTGGTTAATAAGGTATCTTCAGGAAAAGAGGTTTTAACAGCCATTTTTACCAAGCCTCATAATGCCGCTCCAGGCTGGGTTTGGGCAGGCTCAATAACGGTCCTGAAATTGACAGGTATACAATGTTCATATTAAAATTGCTTTAACTTAAATCATAGGAGACATTATATCTATGTGGTCTATTCGTTTAAGATAAGCCAGCTCAAAATCTTGCAATAACCTCCACAATGGTGGGCTTTTTTGCTGTGCTTATTTTGAACGAATCAGGAAAGTGGATACAGTGCGTCCGGATGTTTGGGGTTGTGCCATCTTCCCCGGCATCTTGGTTAGACATTGGTATGCAGACTAAAGCTCGCATTGCGGTTTTAGGCTGCATTTTTTATTGTCCGCAGCAAGAAGCCTGCCCTCCCTGAGAACGCAAGCAGATTGGTTCCAGCTATCAGCAGGTTTTGTCAAAAAGACTGACCGATGTTAAAGGGGGCACATTTATGTATTATGTCTTTTCGTAGTCCTTCCTGTATAAATTGCAGGTTTTTCCCTGCGAACAAGTTATAAAACGTGCAATTTCACACAGGAGGAAGGAAAATGGAATTACTGATAAAAGCAACAGAGGTCTGTGTAGAATACAGCGGACGTGACATTCTGGATATCGATGAATTAGTACTGTACGATTATGACCGTATCGGTCTGGTGGGGGCAAATGGTGCGGGAAAAAGCGCCTTGCTCAAGGTTCTTTTGGGGGAATTAACCCCGCCGGGATGTAAGATCAAGCGGTTGGGACGATTTGCCTACATCCCACAGCTAGATGAGGCTATTTGGCAGGAGACCAGGGATTTCGCTCTTACGGGCAGACTGGGAGTTGAGCAATTAGAGCTACAGACCATGAGCGGCGGTGAAGAAACCAGGCTCAAAATAGCCCAGGCCCTATCGGAACCGGTGCATGGTCTTTTTGCCGATGAACCTACCTGTCACTTAGACCGCGAAGGAATTGATTTTTTAATCGGGCAATTGAAGTGTTTTTCCGGCGCATTACTTGTTGTAAGCCATGACCGCTATTTCCTCGATGAGGTGGTCGATAAAATATGGGAACTTCAAAACGGCACGATTACCGAGTATTGGGGCAACTATTCTGATTATCTTCGTCAGCAAGAGGAGGAACGCCGGAGTCAGGCTGCCAAATATGAACAGTATGTTGAGGAACGTGACCGGCTGACACGAGCTGCTGAGGGTAAGCGCAAGCAGGCCCGCAGGATAGATCAGAAGGCCAAGGGTGCTGCTAAGCCAAACAGTTCTGAAAGCGGTGGGCGTCTGGGGCATCAAAAGTCCATGGGAAGCAAGCAAAAAACCCTTCACAAGGCGGCCAAGTCTATGGAACAAAGGGCTGCCGCCCTTGAAGATGTGGAAGCTCCAGCAAGCATCGCCAGGATCCGTTTTCGGCAGACTGAGGCCTTGGCCCTCCATAACCCATATCCGATTAGAGGTACAGAAATAAGTAAGCTGTATGGAGATAAAGTATTGTTTGAAAACACATCTTTCCACATCCCCCTGGGAGCCAAAGTGGCACTGACCGGCGGTAATGGTACTGGAAAAACGACTTTGATGCAAATGATCTTAAACCAGGAAGAGGGGATCGAGGTTTCTCCCAAGGCTGTGATAGGTCATTTTGCCCAAAATGGTTATAAGTGCAACTGCAATCTAGAAGTGCTGGAATTCTTGCGGGAGGAGTGCGACTACAGCATCTCCGAAATCCGTTCCGTTTTGGCTTCAATGGGTTTCGGACCCAATGATGTCGGTAAAAAGTTACCTGTTTTGAGCGGTGGCGAAATCATTAAACTGCTATTGGCCAAAATGCTGTTGGGTCGCTACAATATCCTGCTAATGGATGAACCCGGTAACTTTTTAGACCTGCCCGGCCTGGAGGCTTTAGAAGCGCTGATGAAAGGCTATGCTGGAACGATCGTGTTTATCACCCACGACAAACGGCTGCTTGATAATGTGGCGGATGTGGTTTATGAAATAAAAGACAGAAGGTTGAATCGTATACGGCAAAGGTAAAGTATTTTTTATTTAATAAGAAACGGCAACGTGGCCGTCAGTCAGGTTATTGTGGCTTGGCTGACGGCTTCCTGTTTATCCTGCAGATACGCGCTATAATCCCGTCAATATTTGCATTCGGGGAGGATAATGGATATGGGGAATAGAACATTTTTTAAACCGCATTATAGACAATGACAGACAAAAACTGCGGGATGACAATAATATGAGTATTCGGGGGTATAGGAATGAATTACGAGGAGATCATGCAGGAGATAAAGTCGAATCTTAGCGGAGATGCGGAAATCGATATAATATATCTTCAGGAGCAATTGCGGAAATACAAAGAACATGAATTATCGGAGGAACTGGCCTGGGGCATCGGGCGGCTGATATTTGAGGCGCTCCCCGAAGACCAGAAGGCGGCCTTGAGCGACATGCTGGCAACCAACACCCAGGTCCTGGGGGTGGTGCTGGAAGAGGCCCAGAATGAAATCGCGCAGAACAACTACGAGGGTGGCCTGAGCCTTTTGGAGAGCCTGGTGGAGAAGATAGACGCCACCGCGCCCAAGTTCGAATCGGACGGCCAATATGAGTACCTGTGTTTCGACAATCGGCTGGAGGAGATCCTCTATGGCAAGCTCTACAATACCGAAAAAGAAGTCCGTCTTGTCCCCCAGGAATATGCCGACACCTACCTGGTCTACGGCAACCTGCTCCTGGAGATGGGACGACCCAAAGAAGCCCGCAAAGCCCTGTTGAAGTCGAACCGCTGGAATCCCATCAAGGTGGAGACTCTTGTCGAACTGGGAGAGATCTATAAACAGAACCAGCAGTTGAAAAGATACCTGGAAATAAACCTCAAAGCACTCAATCAGGCTTACACCGCCAGGAACCTGGCCCGCTGCTACCGCAACCTGGGCTATTATTACGTGGAGAAAGAGAATTATGAGCTGGCCACTGCCTTGTACGCATTTAGCGTCAGGTTTGACAAGGATAATCAGATCCCTGAGGCAGCCCTAAAATATATCCAGCATAAGATGGGGCGGAGGTTGGCCTTGCCCAGTTTTCAGAAATGCGCAGAGCTGTTCGCCAATCACGGTATACAATTCGGGGCTAACGATTTGGTCTTGAGTATCGCCATTTCCCTGGGTCATCAGGCCCGGGAAGCCCAGTCCTTTGATGAAGCCCGATATTATTACTCCCTGGCCTACGAACTGACTGAGAATCCTCAAGTCAAAGGATGGATCGACGCCCTGCCGGTCGGGGAGCCCAACTAAGGAAATTCATGGCTGTGATGAGTGAAGCCCTGGATTGTCAAGGCAGCAGGTTTGCGCTGACCGTCAAAAACCCCTGCTAAAATAAAATTAGCAGGGGTTTGGATCTGAATAGGCTGATAATGCGAGGTGAATGATTATCGCCCTTGTTCCAGGCGTTGAATACGTTCTTCCAGGCCGGGATGGCTGGCAAAAAGTTGCCGCAGCCCATGTTTCTTTTCTCCGCTGATTTTAAAAGTAGCAAAAGCCTCTTGTTGATTGTCTACCATGTCGACTGATCTCTGGAGGGACTGTAAAGCCTGAATCATCTTGTGTTTGCCGGCCAGCAATGCCCCTCCTTGATCAGCAGCAAACTCCCGGCGACGAGAAAACGCCATCACCGCGATACTGCCCAGGATGGAGAATAGAATTTGGAAGATGATAATGCTGAGAAAGTGGGCGATGCCTCTGGCTTCTTCTTTAACAAACATAGACACGGTATACGCGACGATGCGGGACAGGAAGACCACAAACGTGTTGATTACTCCCTGGATGAGAGTCATAGTGACCATGTCTCCGTTGGCGATATGAGCAACTTCATGGGCTAATACGCCTTCTAGCGAATCGGCGTTCATGCGATCGCACAAGCCCTGAGAGACTGCGACCAGCGAATTATTTTTGGAAGGCCCTGTTGCAAAAGCATTTACTTCACCAGACGGATAGATACCGACCTCAGGCATTTTTTGCAGGCCTGCTTTGCGGGCCAGACCATGAACCATATTAAGCAGTTGCTGTTCCCGAGCGCTATGGTATTTGTCCGGATCGATTACTTGAACATGCATCATCTGCTTGGCCATCCATTTGGATAAAAAGAGCGAGATGAATGCTCCGCTGAAGCCGATTACAGCCGCAAAGATCAACAAACTGTAATAATCAATCCCATTGGCGGTAACATAACGATTAACCCCTAAAACTGAGGTAACAATGACGATGGTAGTCAGTACCAAGAGGTTAACCAGAAGAAAGATCCCGATTCTTTTCATGTTTAGCCTCCTTTGTTTAGTATAGGTAACAGCTTAACATGATTTTTCTAACGCAAAAAGTGTTTTTGCAATTTTTATTTTATATGTTTGGCCGTGCTGGTTATGGGACAAGAGTATTGCGCAAAGCCATAGAAGTAGCCAAAGAATAGATCCGATATGATCATCTCTCCTGAACGGCTCCCGCCATCATCCTAAGCTGAAGGGATGTGCCGATTATCTCTCTTGTGAAGCGGTGTTCGCTGCCTTGAAGGCAAAATTGCCAGCATTGCCTCTCAGGGCAGCCATATCGTTTTCAATTATGGGTCCTTACGTCATACCGATCCACCGGAAATCAGTTATAATGGAAAATAGCAGCAGATTAGGTCGCAGAAATAATACCTACTGACCTTTAAATCATCGATAGGCTTTTCATATGGGATTACACATTAAAGTGGGGAATCATCTGTGTTTCAGATCACAAAGCACCAGCTTTCTTTTGTGCGCAGGGAGAGCAGGCCGGCGGATAATATCAAGATAGCCCTGGTTCAAGAGCTATATCCTAAACGGATCATCGGCAGAACAGCGGGGCAGGGGATATATGCGGGCCGGTTTGATCACAGCCAGGAACCGGAGGAAATGCGCAGCGATGTGCGCTCCCTTCTGGAACGGATCCCGGATACGGCGGATATGGGACTGATTTCTGAACATCCTGGGAATAAAGTGTCTTTGGATATCTTTCAGGAGCAGGCCGACAGCCGTCAGCAAATCATCATTACGCGTCTGGGCCATTATTTACATGCCGGGAGTGGTGCCGCCACCAATTCAGCGGCGGTATTTACTCCGGGAAATGACCCGGTCATCATTGATCAGATTTCTTTCTCGGAGGAAGACCTCAAATTTTACGCTGAAGGAAAGCTCCAGCGGGGTAAAGAAGTCCATATATTTTTCACCCCGATAGGAAATATCGGCATTATTAGCTGTCATGATTATACCAACGCTGATATTTTATATGAAATTGCCCGACATGATCTGGAAATTCTGGTCGTATCCTGCTTTAACCCGGCAACCCGCCTGTTTATCCAGTACGCCCTGGCTGATATTCATCGCTTATCCTGTTTTGTGATTATATCGAATATTGCCAATTATGGAGGCAGCGGAGTTTTTGCCCCATTTCGCTATAACGGCCCCAAAAAGGCCTCCCTGTCCCTAGGCGGGGCGGTTGCCTATACGCAAGGGGAAAGCAGCGCTTTTCTGGAGGTTGACCTTCCTCTTGCCGAGCTGCGAATGCTCCGCCAGAAAGAACGTCAGGGCCGCAATCCGGCGGACAACAGATGCCCCTGGACCCCGATACAGCCCAGTGAAGAATACTCGATGGACGGACATCCCCACTATAAGCAGGAATTGGGTAAACCCGACTACCTGGTTAACGTTGATCTTGCGGAATCGGGTTATGTTCCCAACCATGATCAAGATGCCTTAAACATAGGTGTTGCCCAATTGAAATGCATGAGCGAGGATGATTATCTCAATCATTTCTATTGTATTTCCTGCTCGCCGAATGCCCCCCGCTTCATAAAAGAAATTCAGGGATACTTGGAGTTCCTGGCCGGAAAATTGGAATTATCCGGGCAAAAACTTGATTTTTTGATCTTTCCCGAAGTATTCCTTCCCCTGACCATGGAGGCCGATATAAGGGAATTCTCCCGGAGATTCAATACCATTGTTATTGGCGGGGTTGAATACGACCCCCAGCCTGTAACCCTGGAATCCCCGGAAATGGCCCAGGGTTCAAACCGCTGTTTTATTTATGTGCCCGTCAAGACCGGAGAAGTAAAGCGTTTCCAATACAATAAAATGACCCGATCGCAGTATGATGCCCGTCTTCCTGAAACAGTAAACGGCAAGCCCGCCAATTTTATCATGGATAAAGGCAGCCAGCTCATGCGTTTCTCATATGGCATGCATTGGTCTTTTGGACTGTTGATTTGTTATGATTACAGTCATTTCGATATCGTCTATAAGATTAACCGGGGCGATTCTTGCCATATGCCCCTGGATATGCTCTTCATCGTGGCCAACAACCCTGACAGCCAGCTTTATGAGCGCTGTTGCATAGCCGACAGCCATCGCTACTATCAGTATATTGTCATGTCCAACGTGGCCCAATTCGGTGGCAGCGGCGTATTCGGCCCCATAAGGACCCCGGGCTTCAGACAGACATTGCTGGGCGCCGGCGTGGGAGCGGAAGGAATATCCATAGCTACAGTGAATCTGGCCAATCTGCAGGCCGCCAGAAAAGCTGCCAAAATCGTCCCGGAGAGCAGCTTTCAGCGCAAGCCCGGCATTTTTCAGATGACAAACCCAAGCTGGCAGGAGTGATAGAAGCGGCGCTTTCCGGCCCGTGCAGGCAAAAGCCGCTGTATCCGATGCAAAATCAAACCCGGTTTAAGGTCTTTCGGGCACAGGGTTATCCTGCATCTGAGTACCGGTTTGATGTACAGCTTTGCCGGGACTGCGCAATAGTGAGGTTGCTACCGCGCCCAGGCATATAAAGAAGGACAGCCAGAAGGTCCGGCGCAGTCCGTCCAGGAAACTGCTGATAACTATCCCTTCAGAGCCGACCTGGGTATGGGTCAGCAATGCCTGCATGGCTTCAGACGACATGCTGGAACTTATCAAGGCCAGGCCTATGGCCATGCTGATCAATGAGCCGGCGTTGTTCAACATGGTTCTGGTGGCGGCGGCGATGCCGCGCCGTTGAGGAGGAACTGCCTGCATGATGGCATTACTGTTGGGAGAGAAAAACAATCCCGAACCCAGGCCGGTGAGAACCATACACAATATTATCACTCCCATGCGAGAATCAAACTCCAGTTGTGTTAAACCCAATACGCCCGCGGCGGCGACAGTCAGACCCAGTGTGCTCAGCCCCGGGGAACCGTATTTATCCGAAAGACGTCCGCTGATGGGGGCGCTGATCATCATGGCCAGAGCAAACGGCACCAGCATAAAAGCCGTCTGCAGCGGCGGTATGCTCCAGATGACCTGAAAAAAGAATACCATCAGAAACGGAACCGCGCCCCGGGCGATGCCGTTTAAAAGGTTGCAGGCATAGGCGGCGGCCAAGTGGCGTTGTTTAAACAGAACCGGATCCAGCATGGGCTGCTCAACCCGGTTTTCTACATAGATGAAGGCGCCCATCATGAGAATGCCCCCAATTATCCCGCCTATTATTAAAGGTGAAAGCCAGCCGACCCCATCGCCAAAAGAAAGGGCCACCAGGATCATGCTCAGGCTGACGGTGAACAGCATGGTTCCGGACCAGTCAAAACGCTGCCCTTCAGGGAGTTTCACTATTTCTTTGAGCTGCGCCCACGCCCAGATGGTACCGATAATACCCAGCGGAAAATTGAAGAAAAATATCCAGCGCCAATTCCAGGAGGCCAGTAAACCGCCCACTATTGGGCCGATCGCGCTCCCGACCGAAAATACCATGAGTATGATCCCCAGAGCGAAACCCAGTTGTGAAGGCGGAAAAGCGTCGGCAACGATGGCGGTACTGGTTGCCAGCATTAGTGCGCCGCCTATAGACTGTATGAAGCGTGCTGCCACCAGCTGTCCGCCGCTGCTGACTATCCCGCACAACAGAGAAGAACAGGCAAATACCGCAAAACCGATCACATACAGTTTTTTGCGCCCAATCATATCCGCTACCCTTCCTATAGACGGCACCAGGATGGTCATGGACAGCATGTAGATCATCATGGTCCACATTATAGTGGCCAAAGAAGAATGCAGGTCTCTGGATATCACCGGTAGGGCGACCATCAGGGTATTGGCGTTGAGGCTGGATAATAAAGTGCCCAGGGTTGTGCAGGACAGAGCCAGCCATTTGTAGTTATCCTTATTGGGACTCATGGTGATATCTCCTTAATTATTTTTTGCGAACAGAATCATGCAGCCAATCATAAAGGCCTTCCAGACAGGAGTGCAGCTGAGCGGTATCGACATTGCCCTGACTTCCCAGGGCGGCTTTCAGCTTGGCGATGCGGTAATTTAAAACCTCGTCTACCAGGGCTTTGCCCTGCGGGGTGAGCTTTAAATAGACCACCCGCCGGTCGGTTTCATCCCGGTAACGATTGACCAGGCCGTTTTCCACCAACCCGTCTACCAGCCCTGTAATGGTGGCCGGGGCCAGGTACATCTGGCGATGCAGATCGCCGATGGTCATGGGTTTTTCCAGGCTCAAGCGCCTGAGTACCCAAAAACGGGGCATTGACAGGCCTTTGTCAGCCAGGTAGCATTTGGTGATCTGGTTGAGTATCTGGTTGAGAGACCAGAAGAGGTGCTCCAGGTCGTTGATGACATGATTGTTGTCTGACATTTATTTTGCCTCCCGAATATTTAGGAAACCAAACTAAAATATATACTCCTAAATATATACTTATTGATAAAAAATGTCAAGAATCGACATAATGTCATGGTGATGTTTACAGGGCGGACTACTATGCTGCCCGGTTGTGTTGTCGCAGCGGCAGGAAGTGGGTAAACGCTAAGGGGCAGATAACCCGCAACAGCTATCTGCCCCTAAATCGCTATTATATAGTTTGGCCTCTAAAAATGAGATGGGTTTCTAAATAGAACTTAGTCAGAGCCTGATTTCATTGACCCTGAGCCAATGCGCTGATGTCAGGAGATGTTACCCTTACAGCATCAAAGTCAGGTGCAGCGGAGGCGTCATTGATTCTGGTTGATGTCACCCTCATTTCATATGTGCAGCAGCCAGGACAGGCCCGGTCACAGTAAGTCACTGTAAACGGAGTCTCTTCTCTCCAATCCGCAATGATTTTCCCTGCAACCGGAATGAACTCAACCAACCTCTGGAATGTCCATGTTCTTAATATATCTTCGACTCCATTGCATTTTCTTACTAATGTAAAGGTCAGTATCAATTCAAAGCTTCTTTGCGGTTCCGGAGTCTCCAGTGCGACATCGAAGAATACCAGACTGGAAAACTCAATTTTAACAGTCGGCCTGCATAGGCAGGTGGTATCCACTGTAACCCTGTCTAAGACTACAGTTACAGGTTCTGTTTGGTTGGGATCAAATATGGCCGCCTGAGGACTTGTTCCACATTCCAATATTATCCCTTGAGGTTTAGGATGTTTGGCGAAAATGCATGAATCTGAATCCGCCTTGCCCGGAACGCAATGGGGAATATATTTCCAGTGAGCTGGATAGACCATTAATACGCTTCCTCCTTTCATGAAACACATTCTATCTTTTAACAAATACAAATATGGTTTAATCCATGCTATGCGCTGCTTTAGCAGGTTGTTACATTTAATTACCAAAATAGGGAAAGTGTAGAATAAAGATGGCAGGGTGTAAAATACCTCCTGGTGAGGCCCGTCAATTTATACGCCTTCTGCAAGGGAAATAGCTAACATTTCCGGGCAAATGATTCAATATTGACCATATTTATTATAAGATAGAAAAAGAAGGAAAATCAGGCCCGTCTTTTACATCACTGTTTGCAGGTTTACCTTCCATTAAAAAACATCAAGGAGGAAAGGTTATGAAGAGAACCCTGTTATTGTTGTCCGGACTTTTGATTTTGATGGTTTGGCTTCTGCCCGCTGGCGGCCTGTCATCGCAGGCTCAGGCAGCAGATGACCCCAATGTGACTATTATTCTGCAGGTAGGTCAGCCGAATTCATCGGTAAATGGGGTTGACCAGGAAATAGACCCTGGCATGGGTACTGCACCGGTAATCGTGAACGGCCGCACATTTGTCCCGATACGCTCCATTATCGAGTCCATGGGTGGTACAATAAGCTGGAACGGCCAGGAGCAAAAAGTGTCAATTTCGCTTAATAACAATATAATTGAACTCACTATCGGCAGTCTGCAGGCCTCAGTCAACGGAGACACTAAAACCCTGGAAGCGGCTCCGTTTATTTCGTCAACAGGCCGGACCATGCTGCCCTTGCGGTTTATCACCGAAAATCTGGGTTCTGAAGTTGCCTGGGACGGCCCTACGCAAACCATAACTATTGAATACGGCCCCGACAACATAACTCCTCCTCCTGCGGCAGTGGAAACCGCCGACTTCTCCGGCACCTGGGACATGGTCGTCAATGATGAAGATATGGGAGACATGAAGCTGGTCTTAACCCAAGACGGTACCGCTGTCAGCGGTTATTTCGGATATGACAGCGAATCCGGGAAGGCTTTTGCCGGTACTGTTGCCGGCAATACCTTGAGCGGGAAATTTTCCACCACCAACCCGGTATCGGAATGGGAATTTACTGTGACCATGGCTGCTGACGGGAATAGCTTCACCGGCATGGAATATTACAGCAGTCCTGCTTGGGCGGTTTCCGGGGTAAGAAACTAAGAGCGGAACCGGTATTCGCCGAGGCAGATAAACTGCTCACACCTTTAAAGCAGCCTGAAATGAGTTGTAAAGTGATACGGGGCAGATAACATGATTCGGGTATTCGTATACGGCACCTTGATGAGAGGCGGACATTATCACCAACAATTTCTCACAGGGCACAAGTTCCTGGGCAATGGCGTTATTTCGGGTTACGCCCTTTACGGCCTGGGGAGCTATCCCGGTGTAGTTCCCGAAAAGGGGGAGCAGGTCCGGGGAGAGGTATACGGCATAGACTGGAAGACCTTACATAAGATCGATATCCTGGAGGACAATGGATCACTTTATAACCGCAAGCGGGTCAGGGTAGTGATGGCAGACGGCAGGACCACCCGGGCTTATGTCTACGTCTGGAACGGTCCGGTCAGGCTGGAAGACAGGGTGGCTTATGAGGACCAGCCCTGGAGTGGATAACGCAGAGCGCAAAACAGAACAAGCATGGCTAAAGCCAGCAGATCCCCTGGAGGAGCTGCTGGCTTTTCATGATTGTCGGGTTGCTTACGCTTAAACTAAATCTGTTTGGTCAACAGGTTGTAGAGCACCTGTGCCGTCTGGGCCCGGGGGTGGTTGCGTCCGGCTTGAGCTGCTGGCTGCTGCCAGTTATGACTCCGGCTTCAACCAGGGCCATGCCAAATAAATAATACACTTTGTGACAAAATATGGTGTCATTTCAGGGTTTCCGCTGGTAAGCATCAATACGGATAACTGAAAATAAGTAATAATAAATGCCAAAAAACCAGTCATATTGAGTAAACTAGATATAACCCGGCATAATGCTGTCATTCTAAGGCATATTCATGGATAGTGCGATGATTAGTCTGGGCAGATGGAAAATAAGAAGTAAAGGCTTTTAGGATATAAGGAGTTTTGCATGGAAGCAACCCAAACCGATAGCTCAAGTTTGATGCCAACCGGGGACCGCCTTATCATAGTCGGTTCGGGCAATGTTGCCTTTAACCTTTATAAATTCGCGTTGATCCTGGGATACAACATAACCATGATAGACGATAATCCCGAGATGCTGAACAGAGAAAGGTTTCCGGAGGCCGGTAATCTGCTCGTCGGGGACATCGTGCAGCTGCTCAAGCAATACCCCATCACTCCTGCTACCAGCATCGTACTGTTAAGCCACCACCATGAATTCGATAAAGACGCCCTGGTGGCGGTTATCGATTCCCCGGCCCGTTATATCGGAATCATGGGCAATAAACGGAAGGTCACCGCATATTTCAGCGCTCTGGAGACACTGGGGACCGACAGGCGGTTGGTCGAGCGGGTGCACATACCCATCGGCCTCGATCTGGGAGGGCAGCTGGCGGCAGAAATAGCCCTGGCGGCAATGGCCGAGATTCAGGCCGTAAAATATAAACGTACCGGGGGATTTGTCGCCGTCAAGCAAGCCAGTTCGGAGAACGAAAAACGCGATAAGTTGTTTTAATGTTTTTGAATAATATTGAGCAGTTGATGAGCCAATTACAATGCAAGCGCCAGCTCGGCGCAGCAGTATGTGATTCAAGCAATTTTCTGAAGCTGCCGGTTATCGTGCCGGCCCTCTGACCGGAATCTTTTTCACAGTATTTGATTGCTTTGCACCTCAGGCTTCTTCAATAGCCGTTCTTTCCCGGACATCGTTTTTCAGCAATTTGTAGAACACGGTAGCCACAGGTACGCCCAGGAGGATGCCCAGCGGACCCGCCAGGCCTCCTCCCACGATGGCTGCCAGGAGGACCCAGATGCCCGGGAGCCCCAGGCTGTCGCCCACCACCCGGGGATAGATGAGATTGTTTTCCAACTGCTGCAGGATGATTAGAAACACCAGAAACCACAAGGCCTGTGGCGGTGAAACCATGAGCAAGACCAGAAAAGCTATAAAAC
>DHBS01000032.1:53193-72838 GCA_002398825.1 Syntrophomonas sp. UBA4922
ATAAAACCGCCGACATAGGTGCCGACAATGGGCACCAGGGCGGTGATGCCGATAAGGGTGCCGATCATTAAGGGATACTCGAATCCGAAAATGACCATGCCGATAAAGGTAAGCACCCCCAGAATAACCGCTTCTGCCAGCTGACCGTAGACATATTTGTCAAAGCTGTCCACGGTGACCCGATAGAGGTACAGTGCCTTGCCGTATATTGCGGGGGGCAGATAAGCCTGGGCTACAGCCCTGCAATTGACCAGGATTTTCTCCCGGCCGCTCAGAAGGTAAATGGAGAAGATCACCGCCAGGAGCAGGTTGGCAAGAAAACCGAATACTCCGGCGGTGACGCCGATGATCCCTGCCAACAGGCCGCCCAGATTGCTGGTGAACTGGTTCAAGAAGGCATACAGGCGATCCACCAGTTCGGACAGGTCGATATGGGCGATCTGCAGCAGTTTGGCGGCCTGGTTGAGTAAGCTCTGCGTATTTTCCAGATAGGATTCGATGTTGGCGGCGAACAGGCGAACGCTCTCGATCAATTGGGGGATAATGAAGAGCATCAGAATAATTATAACGAGCAAAGCCAGAAAATAGGTTTTGAGCACCGCCAATCCCCGGGTCAAGCCGGGGCTGCTGTTTTTCAGGAACATCTTCCGCATAAGCATCTCTATATACTGGCATGGTTTGTGAAGTGCAAAGGCGATGGCTATGCCGATGAACAGAGATTTAAACAAAGCCGCAAACCGTCCCAGAGCCTTGATTATGGGGCCGAAATTGATTACCACCAGTATCAGGACGGCAGCGTAGGTTATTAACAGTATCAGGTCTTTTCTGGTCTTTATGTTGATCGGAACCCACTCCTTTTTGTGTTGCTGGGCATATGTATACATTCCTTATTTTCCCACAAAAACTTGTTCTTTAACACAACAATCAGGACGGCTCCGGCGAAGTTGCTGCATCGCTGCCGTACCTCAAAGGCCTTAAGATTCTATTGCCGATTTTTTAATTCAATACTCTGCATTCAGCCGTCCAGGTTTATGACTATATAAATGATTATTATCAACCAATAAAAAACCGTTTTCTAGGCTTACTGCCGGAAAACGGTTTTCGTATGTATTGAGGATTTGCTGGGTTCCCTTTGTTAAGTAAGAGTTAGGCTAACCCCGGTTGTTTTTGTCCTCTTGCACTGGCGCCTGGCCCATATGGCGCCGCAGACACGTCATCAGCTTAAGCATAGAACAGACATCTGATTTGAATTTGTGGTGTCAAATCGTTTTGGTGTTTATCGCCCGGCACTGCTTTAAGCTGTGGCGCCGGGCAGGAGATTATCCGGGTCAACCTCGGTATTATCTGGCAAAAACATGCCGCCCGATGGTCTTGATAAGAGGCCGGGACCAAACCCATTTACTGGTAGCCGTGGCCGGATTCCAATAATAAATTGCTCCTCCGGTGGGGTCCCATCCGCGCAGGGCAGCTTCAGCAGCCTGGTAAGAAATGGCGTCGGGTTTCAGGTAAAACTGGCCATCGCTCACTGCGGTGAATGCGCCCGGTTGGAAAATGACCTCACTCAGCGACTGCCCAAACTTCTTGGAGTCCAAACGGTTTAAAGCCACTGCAGCCACCGCAACCTTGCCTTCATAGGACTCACCCCGGGCCTCTCCATAGATGAGGCGGGCAAGATTTTCAATGTCGCGGCCGGAAAACGATAAGAATCTGGAGGGGGCGGGGGTTGATACCGCTTGAGTGGGGCTGGCTAAGGTGCTTACAGGTTTGCTGACCTCTCTAATGATGGCATTGGCGGTCGCTTTTCCAACCACTCCATCAGCCTCAAGGCCGCTTTGGGCCTGAAATCGTTTTACTGCAGCCAAAGTCTGGAGCCCGAATATACCGTCAATACTGCCCGGGCTAAAACCCAGATAGGACAAATCCCGTTGTAGCTGCTGCACATCATAACCTTGCGAGTACGGCACCAGGACCCTGTCCCCCAAATAAGCTGCCTGGGCGCCTTGCGGCGGAATAACCGCTGAAAGCAGAGAAAATGTCAAGATCATGATGATGCTTTTCGTGCGCTTTCGAATAAGATCTACCTCCTCTGATTGCGTAAAAAATCTAAGTTTTCATCTCAAAATCACACATTAGCTATTGTTTTTACAATTATAAAAACCTATGCATCATACTGCAAAGCTTGTAAACCTGCTAAATTTCGGACATCTTGGATTATGACCCAATAACCTTGAGGACTCACAGGGATGTCCATAATTACTACGCATCCCTCACCCATGGTAAGTTGTAGCAAAGCGGGGGTGATTTTTTGTAACAGGATGTCGGTTGTGTAATTGCATGATTATGGCAAGCAGGTATTGTGATTAATCAGTATTATAGAATTGGTTGTCTATAATAATAGTAAATATGTGTATCGAGGCGCTTGATATGTTGTTATATAATTAATGCAAAAAAATATGTTTATATTGCTTTGTATTTTGATGGCTAAGGAGGAAAAGATCAATTGATACCGCATAGCAGCAGCATTGAAGAAGTTCTGCGGCAGACGGAGGTTGGACAGGAGCAGGGCTTGAGCACCACGGAGGCTTCACGCCGCCTGGAGGAGTACGGCCCCAACCAGCTCAAGGCCAAACCAAAGCGAAGCCTTTTGCAGCGCTTCTTAGACCAGTTCAAAGATGTTATGATCATCATTTTGATCATCGCTGCGGCGGTATCATTTGTGGTGTCCATATATGAAGGTGAAGGGTTTTTTGAACCGGTTCTGATCTTGCTTATCGTAGTGCTCAATGCCATTATGGGAGTGGTGCAGGAGAGCAAGGCCGAGCAGGCCCTGGAGGCTTTGCAAAAGCTTTCCGCCCCTCATGCCCGGGTGATCCGCGCCGGCAAAGAGACTATCATTGAAGCCTCCCAATTAGTACCCGGCGATATCATTAAATTGGAAGCCGGCGACTATATCCCGGCCGATGCCAGGATCATTGAAAGCGCCAGCCTTAAATCCGAGGAGGCGGCTTTAACCGGGGAATCGGTGCCCGCTGAGAAGGATGCTCGGGCGGAAGTGGCTGCCAACGCCCCGCTGGGGGATAGATTTAATATGCTTTACGCGGGGTGCAGCATTACCTACGGAACCGGAAAGGCCGTGGTCACCGCCACCGGCATGCAAACTGAAATGGGCAAGATCGCCGACCTCCTGGAGTCCGAGGCCGACGGGGAGACCCCTTTGCAGCATAAACTGCATCTTCTGGGCAGATACCTGGGATTTCTGGCCCTGGCGGTGTGCGCCATCATATTCGCGATCGGCCTGTGGGACGGAATGCCTATCATGGAGATATTCATGATCGCAGTAGCCCTGGCCGTTTCAGCCATCCCTGAAGGACTCCCGGCCATTGTGACCATTGTCCTGGCTATCGGAGTGCAGCGCATGGCCAAACGCAACGCCATTATCAGAAGGTTGTCAGCCGTGGAAACCCTGGGCAGCGCCTCAGTGATCTGCTCGGACAAAACCGGCACCCTGACCCAGAATCAGATGACCCTGGTCAAAGCCTTTGCTGCGGAGAATTCTATAATAGAAGATATCAGCGCAAACAACTCCGCTCCCGTTAAGAAACTGCTGCGGTACGCGGCCCTGTGTTCCGACGGGGTGGTCGAATTTGAGGACGGGGAGGAAAAGCATATTGGCGACCCCACCGAGACCTCTATTATCATGGCCGCCTATAAAAACGGCATGCCCAAAGAGGAATTGAACCGTCTCTACCCCCGCCTGGCAGTTCTGCCCTTCGACTCTGACCGCAAGTTGATGAGCACGGTCAATGTCATTGATGGGCAGAATGTAGTAATCGTCAAAGGCGCCTTCGACGTGCTGGCGGGGCGGTGTATCTCCGGACAGGTGGAAGCCGGCCGGAGCTATACCGAGGAACTCAGCCGCCAGGCTCTGCGGGTCTTGGCAGTAGCCTGCAAAATAATTAAAACCGTACCGGATACTCCCACCACAGAAGAACTGGAAAATGATCTTCATTTCATGGGCCTGGTGGGTATGATCGACCCGCCCCGGCCTGAAGCCCGGGATGCGGTAGCGGTATGCCGGAGTGCTGGAATCAAGCCGGTCATGATCACCGGCGACCATGTGGTCACCGCTTCGGCTATCGCCAGGGAGCTGGGCATTTTGAAGCCGGGGGATGACGCCGTCACCGGTTGTGATCTGACTGCGATGTCAGAAGATGAACTCAATCAAAGGGTTTCTCATATATCGGTCTATGCCAGGGTTGCGCCCGAGGATAAGATCCGCATCGTCCGGGCCTGGCAGAGGCAGGGAAAAGTGGTTTCCATGACCGGGGACGGGGTCAATGACGCCCCGGCTTTGAAAGCTGCCGATATCGGCTGCGCTATGGGCATCACCGGCACCGACGTGGCCAAGGGCGCCTCTGACATGGTGTTAACCGACGATAACTTCGCCACTATTGTGGATGCGGTGCGCGAGGGCCGCTGCATATATGACAATATCAGAAAAACCGTGGGCTTCTTGTTGGGAACCAATATCGGTGAAGTTCTAACCGTATTCATCGCTATGCTGCTGTGGCAGGCTTCGCCGCTCCTGGCGGTGCACCTCTTGTGGATCAACCTGGTCACCGACAGCTTGCCGGCTGTAGCCTTGGGCATGGAGGCGGTTGAAAACGATGTCATGCAGCGCAGGCCCAAACCCAAAAATGAGAGCATATTTGCCCAGGGGATGGGAGTGCGGGTCATCCTGCAGGGGGTGATGTTTGCGGTTTTGACCCTGATCGGGTTTAATGCCGGCTGGAACAGCCAGGGGGAGATAGAAGCCGGCCGCACCATGGCATTTCTGGTCTTAGCCCTGGCCCAGGTCTTTCATGCGTTCAACATGCGCTCCAACCACTCGCTGTTTTCGATCGGGTTTTTCTCCAACAAATATCTCAATGGCGCCGCCGTGATTTCCATTGCCCTGATCGGAGTGGTTGCCTTTATACCGGCTGTGGCCTCTGCCTTCGGATTGGTTCTGCTGTCTGCCGCCTCATACCTTCTGGCATTGGGTCTGGCCCTGATCCCTATCGCGGTTTTGGAATTTTCCAAAGCTTTTGGGCTGGTGAAGCATCAAACCGCCGACGCATAAAGCGGCTTATCTGGCGGGAAACGAGCCGGTCGGCACCGGTGTTGACAGCTATTTCGGGGAGACAGGCTGCGGCCCGGAGAATATGATCTCTGCTGTCCTCATTCTCAGCGGCAATACAAAAATTGCACTACACTTGAATGTTTGACTGCAATAATTGCGTAATGATGATATAGCCTGAAGCTTTTCTCGATTTATCACCGCAGGGCTTCCGGGGAAACCGGGTGGGGTGCGGCTATCTTTACGAACTTTATGATATAGTTTTACTAACAAGGTTAGAAAGGGGAGGTATCAGTTGAATCGCTGGCCAGGAATCATTGTCATTCTGCTTATACTGCTCTTAACCGGTTCACTGATCGGATGCGGTTCCGCCAAGTCGCAAGACCTGGTCCAGAATGAGCGCGCCGAGATGGCGAAAGACAGCGCCCCCGGCAGCCCGGAAACAGCGCCGCAGTCTGATTCGGCCTTAGAATCGGCTGGCATGGAGCGTAAAATAATACAAAATGCCAACCTCGACATTAAGGTTGAGGATGTTTCTCAAACCGTAGACCGGATTACCGCCTTATGCACCGAAAATGGAGGCTATACCGTCAATAGCCGTTTGTACAGAGATGATCAAAGGGTTTCTTCGCAGCTGTCCATAAAGGTCCCGCAGGAGAAGCTGAACGACATTATCTCCTCCATCTCCCAGTTGGGAGAAGTGACCGACAAAGTCATATCTACCCGGGATGTTACCGAGGAATACTATGATGCCGAGGCGCGTCTGAAGGTGCTGAAGGCCAAGGAAGAACGCCTGGTGGGCTTATTGGGCAAAGCAGCCAGTATCAACGATATCATCAGCATCGAAAATGAACTGGGCAAAACCCGCGCCGAGATTGAGGTTCTGGCCGGGCGCCTCAAATACCTTGCCAATGCCACCGAATACAGCCTCATCGAGATAGAGCTTGTGCAAGCCGTCCCCGGCGCCGTAAAAGCGCCTCAGGGAACCATGGGCAAGGCTATGCAGGGATTGGTGTCCAGTGTCAACGGGTTAATCAATTTTGCCAGCCACAGCGTAGTGGCATTGTTCATTATCCTGCCCTGGGCCTTGGTGTTGTTCTTGGCGTTCCTGCTGTTGCGCTATATTTATGGAAAACAGCGTGCCAGACGTACCAGGGAAAAAGAATTATAAAAACCTGGTTTAGCCCAGATATAGATATAATAAACCAAACCAGGTCCTAATTTGATATGAAGTAAGGGATTTTTGTTCTTGACAATTCAACAATGCTTTACTATTCTAACAATAGAGGCAAATATCAATTCTAAACACGACAAAACTTAACAAAACTTAATATTACGGTGGCTGACAGGGAAACCATCGGTTGCTCTTTAAGAGACCAATATTTAAGTGCTGTACGTGTTACATATAGCATATTTAATATTGGTTTTATTGTTTTTACAGAGAGAGATTAAATATTCTGCAGAACATAAAAGCGTCATTGCATAGAGATTTTAAATACTCTGCAGAAACAAAAGCGTTGTTGCATAATATTGATAAGGGAGTTTGGGGGTAATATTATGTCAACTCAATTCAAATTGGTAGATGATAAAGCTATCATTCCTACCGGCATGTCCGGGCGCAGGTTGAATGACCAGGAACGCCGTCAATTTCAACACGAATTTAAAATTTACATGGAAAAATATTTCAAAGACAAGCTTGGCAAAGGGGTCGATAAGACCAAAATCGTTATTTGGGACGATATGCTGGTTATCCGCGGCGAAGGTTTTCTAACCGAGCCGGAAAAATACATAAACAAGACTCCGTCTGGAAGAGAGGTGGTAAGAGCAGCTCGAATGCAGGTGGTAAAACAGCATGCTATTGACAACGTAGGCTATTTCGAAAACAGGTTGAGCGCTGTCGCCATTCACCATGCCTATGAGTTGGAACCGGAAAACGATTTCTGGATGCATGTGATTGTCTTCGACCGCATATTAACTGAAAAATCGAGCGTAGATTAAAATCAGAGTATACTCGAAATTCCCGGTGGTCTGTAGAGAACCCTGCGGGGGGCTCCAAAGAAAACCGATGTGTTATAAGTGCTTTTATGCGCGTTTAACCATCGGCTTTTGTTGTTTTTAGGGTTAATATGGCGGTTTTTGCCGCATGTTAACCTGTAATGGTACGTTGAGCAAAACCTGCAACAAATTACCTGGTGGTCTGTAGAGAACCCTGCAGGGGGCTCCAAAGAAAACCGATGTGTTATAAGCGCTTATTAAGCGTAATTAACCCATCGGCTTTTATTGTTTCTGTATTAATTAGGGGTGGATAAAATGAGGGGCATGCAGTCCCTCGGAAAAGAAAAGGGAGGTTTTTTAATGGCTGACACAATGAAAGCTCTGGTTTATCGTGGCCCCGAAAAAATCGGTTTGGAGGATGTACCGGTACCGCGCATTATCGAACCCGATGATGCGATAGTAAAAGTGACCACTTCCACTATCTGCGGCACCGACATTCACATCTGGCACGGGGGTATGCCGGAAGTAGAACCGGGAAGAATAATCGGCCATGAATTTGTGGGTGAAGTCGTGGAAGTAGGCCCTGCGGTAAGGAACGCCAAGGTAGGGGACAAAGTAGCGGTTTCCTGTGTCACCCAGTGCGGCGAGTGCTTCTACTGTGTACGCGGGATTTATTCGCATTGCACCACCGGCAGCTGGATATTCGGCTATATGATCGACGGCTGCCAGGCCGAGTATGTGCGGGTACCTCATGCCAACCTGGGGATGTTTAGCATTCCTGAGGGACTGACGGAGGAAGATGTGCTCTTCGTCGGCGATATCCTGTCAACCGGTTATTTTGGCGCCGAACAGGCCAAGATTGAACCGGGCGATACTGTTGCGGTTATGGGTTGCGGACCGGTTGGAATGTGCGCTATGACCACCGCCCGGCTGTGGGGGCCTTCCAAGATAGTGGCTGTCGACATCAATCAGGAACGTTTGGATTGGGCAGTGAAGAACGGTATCGCTGACGTTGGAGTCAATCCCCTCAACGGGGATGCCGGCGATGCTATCAGAGAAATGACTGAAGGACGCGGCGCTGACGCTACTATCGAAGCCAATGGTTTCAAACCCACTTTCGATATGGCCATCGATGCTGTCAGACCCGGTGGAACAGTATCTCTGATCGGCGTATTTGAAAAACCCCAGGAACTGGCCATGAACACCTTGTGGATCAAGAACATCAGAATCAGCATGGGTCTGGTCAACGCCAATCGCATTCCAGAACTGATCAAGTTGATCAAGGCCGGTAAGATCAGCACCAGCTTCCTGTGCACCCATCGCGCTCCATTAAATGATATTGTTAAAGGCTATGATATCTTTGGCGGCAAGAAAGATGGCTGTCTGAAGTGGATAGTAACTCCTTACCAGAAATAGAAACCAGAAATTATTTGTCTCCTGGCAAAACAGGATTCATGTTCAAGCCAAAAGGCGCCTCTTTTATGAGGCGCTTTTTGGTGTTTGGCCAGGATGTCTGCTGAGCTGGTGGATTGGAAGAAATCGATCGTCAAGCGGCGGCAAGGTGACCCCAAGGTTGGGACGTTACCGGTAATGTGGGGTCCGAAAGAAAAGATCTGCTCAAAACCGGATTATTCCAAGTTGCCGATATGATTACATAGGACAGATGATATCAATCCTGGTTTTGCATACAAAATAATGCAGGGTTTTAACTTCTGATGTCAAAGTTATACAAAAGTTGTGCAAAACATATATTCTTCGATTCGATTATACTGGGGTGTGTGAATTTTGAGATATCGCATCAAAGAAAATATGTGGGGCCAATACCTGCGGGGAGAAACAAATGTTGTATCGAAATATTTGTAAAGGTTGTATGAATGTGAAAATCGCCAAATTTTATTTCACCTTGGGCTTGATTATTTTGTTAATGCCTCTCCTGGTCATAGCGGGATGTTCTCCTGAGCCGGAAGATCACAATACGTCTCAAGGATTTTCATTTATATATATGGGTGATTCTCAAGCTGATCCCGAGACCGGCGACTATACAGCCTGGGGTGAACTGCTGGAGACGGCTGCCCGGCATGAGAGTCGGCCTGCCTTTGTCATGATCGGGGGAGATCTGGTAAATGACGGAAGTGACCAAAGGGAATGGGATGCCTTTATGGCGGCCGGAGGCGAGACCTTGAAAAAATTGCCTCTCTATCCCGCCACCGGCAATCACGACCTTACTGATCTCTACAAAGCTATTTTTGACCTCCCTCAAAACGGTCCGCCCGGGAAAATGGAAGCCTTCTACTCTTTTGACTACAGGGACGCGCACTTTACGGTCATGGACAGCAATGCCATGGGGGCAGCCAATCCCGAAGACCTGGAATGGCTAAAAAATGATCTGTCTGCAACTGACAAGACCCACAAAATCGTCATGTTTCACCATCCAGCCTATCCGGCCATAAATATCCCCAAAGATATGCAGCGGGCTGAAACCATTCAAAAGTACTTTGTGCCTGTCATGGAGGAAGCCGGGGTTGATCTGGTTTTATCAGGCCATCAGCATGTTTATATGCGCACCTACCCTCTAAAAAAAGGGGTGCGGGATGATGACGGCATCGTTTACCTGATGGGTTTTTCCGGGGGTAAGCAGTACACTCCGGGCAGTTTTGAATATGCTGCCGCGAGCATTGGCGGCAAGCCGGTATATACCGTAATAACCCTGAATGAGAAGGGTATTTTCCTGGAGACCCGGGACAGCAGCGGAGCGATAGTGGATTCCAACCGGGGGCCAAGTCTTTCCGAACAGCAAAAGCAGTTGAGCATCATAGTGAAAGGAGACGGCATTGACGGTGAGAAGAACTTCAGCTTCGGAGAATTGGCGGCTTTGCCGTATTCTGGCTTTGAACATGTCTACTCCACTATCAACAACTGGCCGACTCCCAGGTTCTACGCAGCGCGGGGCTTAACCGTAAGGACCATTTTAAAAGCGGCCGAGGTATTGGATTCAGCTCAGCTCATCACTTTCCGCTCTCCGGACGGTTATGAAATCAGCTTCACCCGAGAGCAGTTGATCGGCCTGCCTCGTTATTATTATCCCGCTGTCAAAGAAGGCTCTGCTGCCGGAGCCGAGCGTGTGGAGTCCATAATCGCATATGAATATAAAGAAGGGTCCGGAGATCTGGGGGAAGCCGTGAACGATTCCCCCTGCCTGATCTTCGGCCAGAGCAACCCTTTAGAACATACTAATCCGGCCTTTGTGGTAAACGTCAATGAAATAATAGTGTCCAGCGCGGACGCTGAAGCCTGGGAACCGGCCAAGACCTTCCCGGCTGAGGGGAGGATCGCCTCCGGAGAAAGTGTTAAACTGCAGCACTCATCGCTCGGCCTGCTCAAGCTGCACTATACCCTGGACGGCAGCGACCCCACCATGCTTTCCCCTATGTATAATGTGAGTACTTATCAGCCGGAACTTAATAAACCCATAGTTATTACTAAAGACACGGTCATCAAGGTCCTGGTCACCGGTTATGGAAAAAAGGACAGCATTATTAAGGCCTTCACATTTGATGCCCAATAAATATGATAATCAAGTAGCAGGAGGGTATTATGCACAACCTCGGCAGGAAAAAAACTTTACTCATCGCCGCTTTAATGATTTTGACCCTTTCCATCACGGTTTACTCTGGCTGCAGCAAGAGCAAGAGCAGCGGGGATCCTGAGTACGAGGCCCGGGTGATTACCATCGAAGGCTTAAAGCCTCAGGATGAGGCCGATGTGTCCTTGACTGAGATATCGGTTGCGGAATTGCGCCAGCTGGAGCAGCATGACCTCAATGCCAGTTATAAAAGAACCACCGGGCTCACCGAAGAATTCAAAATGTCAGGTCCTTATCTCGAGGATGTCATCCGGCACCTGGGGGGGAATCTGGCTGAATATGCCGGCATAGGCGTGGTGGGTAGAGATGGTTATTACTGCCTTTTATCTAAAGAGGTAATCGATGCCACCCCCGATCTGATGTTGGCGCTGGTCATAGACGGCGAAGCCAAACTGGATGACGACAACGCCCCGGCGCGTCTGGCGGTACAGGGGCAATTCGGGCCCTACTGGGTAAAACAGGTCGAAAAAATCATTCTTTATAAAGAGATACCGGAGAAGTCTATCACTTCTGTATGGGTATTCCGCAACCTGGCGGCCGGCATCGAGCCATATAAGTATGAATACTATGGCAGCAAGGATGATGCCATCGACCTGGAACAGGTCTTCTCCCGCCTGGATAATGTAGACAGCAAGGCCTTTTTCACCATGAAATCGGCGGACGGATTCAAGAAAAATGAAGTCATCAATATGGTGAAATCGCGCTATTATATCAAGATAGAAGGGGCTGACGCACCCACCAACATTTCTCCTTATATAAAACTGGGCATGAATGTTCAGAATATCGCCTGGGTCTCCACCAACGCGGATGCTGCCATATTCCCGGAGAAGATGCTGGAATACATGGATGTAAGCGAGATAGGGGGAGAAAAAGGCATCACCCTGGAAGAAGTCCTGTATGAAACCGAAGTGGAATCGGTGAAATCGACTAGCTTTGACATACTGGGGACTGCTGGAGAGAAAATCACCGTGAGCGGTCTGGATATGAGCCGGGGCATATTGGTCAATCGGGCCGACGGCACCGCCGGGGTGGTGTGGGATCCCGGCACCGGACACCAGAACATCAACAACCTTTTGCGCATCCGTATGGCGAAGGTGACGCCATCGGCGCCGGGGAGTGACAAAACCGGGGAAGCCGGCGACAAGACAGTACCTCAGTCCTGGACTGACGGCCCCGCCGCGGACACCATACTGACCATCAGCGGGGATGGGATCAGCAAGACGATGTATCTCTCTCTGGCCGATTTAAAAGGAATGCAAGCCGCATATACCGAGCAGCGTTTTTCCACGGTCAACAACTATCCTACCCGCAAGTTCGCGGTAGCCAAAGGAGTCAACCTGGCCTATCTTTTGCAACAAGCAGGTTTAAAAAGCGGCGCGAAAAGCATACAGGTAGAGGCCAGTGACGGCTACAAGGCTTCGCTCACCCGGGAACAGCTCCTGGGAAAGCGCTATTGCTATCCGGACCTGTTATCCGGCGGCACCGCTGCCGCGGTCGAAGTCAAGCCCATGCTGGCCTGGGCTTTTGGCGAAGGACAGGAGCTCTCGAAGGCCCGGGAAGGGGATTTGCGCCTGGTTATCGGGCAGCAAGGTCTAAATGATGTAAATACCGCGGTGTCAGTGCAGATGGTCTCTAAAATAACAGTTTCCACCTCAAATCCGGGCAGCTGGAGCAAGGCACAGGCTGTAAAAGACGGCGGTCAGATCGTTTTGCAGCATGATAGCATGGATCAAGTGAAGCTTCATTATACATTGAACGGGGAGGAGCCCAATGAAAATAGCCCGGTATATAACCCCAGCACCTCATATTTCCAGCCTGAACTGATCAAGCCTATCCCGGTGAGCGGCTCCGGTGTTATTAAGGTGAAAGTGATCGGCTACGGTAAATACGACAGCGGGGTATTGAGCTATGCTTATTAGAAAGCTGGGGTTATTGCTGGTTTTGATGGCAGCCGCTGCGCTTTTAGGTTGTGGGGAGTCATCGCAGCCGACCGCGGAAGAGCTGAAAGCTGTCAACGAAATATTTACTCAGGATTACACCGCCGGGGACTTGACCGTTATCACTGATGAGTTTATGACTGCGGACAGAAAAGACAAATTCCAGGCGGTCAAGAAGGTTTTTACCACCCCTGAAGGCGACTATGCTTTTATTTGCAAACCGGTGGCTTACAACGGGCCTATTACCCTGGCCATCGGCATTGATAAGGACAGTGACAAGACTACAGGTATGAGGATAGTCAGCCATATGGAGACCGAACATTATGTGCGCGACATGAACAACAGCTGGTTTACCCAGCGGTTCGCTGACAAGTCCAGTCAGGATTACCTGCAGCTGGTTCACCTGGAGGCCAAACGGGACAATGAGATTATTATTATAACCGGAGCAACTGTGACCACCGAGGCTATCGCCAATGGGGTCAATGCCTGCATGGGAATATTCCGCGAGGCGGTTCTAGGCCAGAGCGCTGAGGCAGTGCCTTACATGGTCAAATTTGAGAAATCCGATGCCGAAGGCCCTGAGGAGAACGGTAAACTGGCTGTCAGGTCATACGGAACCATTCTGGGGGAGGTCACCCTGGAACAGATCCGGGAGATGCCCAGTGTCAAACGCACTATGATGATTCATTCCACCTCCGGCACCACCAGCCACAGCTTTAGGGGTACCCTGCTTTCCAACGTCATCGCAATCGTGGATCCCGGTCTGCTCACCGGCTGTGAAATGGTGCAGCCGGTGGGCGTGGATGATTATATGTCCAATATCTCTATGGATGAGGTCTTAAAAGAGAACGCGGTCTATGTTATGTACGAGGACAATGGGGAGCCGCTCAAAACCAAAGACGGGAAACCCGGAGCTATGCGGGTGGTGGTTCTGGATGATGTCTTCGGGCAGCGCTTCACAAATTATATGATCGAGATCGTGGTGGAATGATAGGTTTGGGGCCAGAAACAGTGCGCTGATCAGAACCGTGCTGCTGCAAATACTGAGGTTTTCCGGCATACGATCATAAGCCGTGATGCTATGGCCCTGATTAATGTGACAACTACGGGCTAACGATTCAGCCCAATTACTACAACCAGGTGATGATTATGAAGAGCGCAAAGGCCAAGGCCATCATTTCTACACTATTAATAGTGACCGCCCTGTATTCCATGTCCAGTGGCGCAGTTCTATACTTTTTAGACTATGGGATGTGGCTGGGTCTGACCCGCAAGTTTATTAAGGACAGTCATGCACTGAGCGCTTTGATTATGGGGTTTGGCATTATTGCACATTTGGTGCTAAACTGGCGGCTCTATGCACGGGAAATTAAAACCGCGCTCAAAAAGAACTTATAGAACCTTGATAGAAGCTGGTTGTGCCAATTAAATTATTGCCCCCCTTTTTCAGTATAATGTGGTAAAATAACAGAAAATTAGATAAATTTATTCCGAGTTCATTTTCCTAAGATCATAAGAGGATTATGGGAATGAACCGATGGGTATAGTTGGAAACGGCTGTGCCTCCCGTTTTGGAAAGGAATACTCAATAAAGCGTGTTGTGTAAATAACGGGCGGCATTTTTATAAGTCGCTCGTTTTTTTATTGATCAAGAGAGGAAGCACCTTATGCCTGAGTCACGAACCGTATTCTTTATATGCCTGATGATTCTGGCTTTAAGCCTCTCGGGATGCGGACAGCGGGAATTACAGACCTACAGCCGGGATTTTTTCGCCATGGACACCTACATAACCTGCAAGATAACCTCACAGGACCAGGCCCTGGCCGAGCGGGGACTGGGAGCGGTAGAGAAAGCATTTGTTGACATCGATAGTCTGACCAACCGATTTGATCAACAGTCGGAACTGCAATTGATAAACCAAAATGCTGGGATAGCCCCGGTCAAGGTGAGCCAGGACACTTTCACACTGGTAAAAACGGGTGTGGAGTGGTATCAGCGCACTGACGGGGCCTTTAATATCTTGATAGGCAGCGTCATGGACTTGTGGGGATTCGGCACCGACCATCCCGCAGTGCCGGGGCAGGATGATGTTAAGCAGGCCTTGAGCAAAGCCGATTGCAGCAAAATCGTGCTGGATGAAGCTAAGTCTACAGTTTTTTTGCCTGAAAAAGGCATGATCCTGGATCTGGGTGGGATAGCCAAGGGCTACGCCACCGATAAGGCAGTGTCCACATTGCAGGAATTGAGCATAAAAAACGCCCTTATAAATGCCGGAGGCAATGTCTATGTGTTAGGAAACAAAGCTGACGGAACTCCCTGGAGGGTAGGGGTACAGGACCCCCGCAACCCCGAGGGCATCAAAGCAGTCCTGCAAGGCCGGGATCAGGCCCTGGTGTCCTCCGGTGATTATCAGCGCTACTTTGAAGTGGATGGGGTCCGATATCATCATATCATCGATCCCCAGAGCGGTTTTCCCTCCCGGGCCAGCGCAGGCACCACGGTGGTAATGGAATCCGCCACCATTGCGGATGTGCTCTCCACCGCCCTTTTTATAAAAGGTCCGCAGAAGGGCCTGGAGATGGCGGCGGATATGCCCGGGGTGGGTGCAGTGATGATGATAAGTACAGATGGACAGATGGTAGGAAGGAATTTGGATCAGTACATAGTTCAACCGTAGCATGGCAGGATAGTTACCCATAATACAGGGACAGGCCGGTGCGTTAGGCCTGAAGCCCTTTTATGGATAAAAGATGTTTATGAGAGAGAATGAGTAAACAAGGGAGGGATCTATTTGAGAGCGAGCACTTTGATGAGACCGGGCAGGAAGACGGGCAGATGGTTCAGGCAAAGCATATCGCTGCTGTTGGCCTTGGCCTTGATGACCTGTTCGGTGATCATTCCGGGCGGCGGTTGGGCCCAGGCTGAGGATGAATTGAGCGGCAAGACCGAACAGCCGATCCTGCTGGTCAGCGGCGATGACATTATACCTAGTGGCATCTATACTGCGGCCAATGTCAAAAATGAGAAATCATATACCCTGGATGAGCTGCAGGGTATGACGGATCTGGTAGAGAGCAATTATTATTCCACTATCAATAATTCCGGTACCAAAAGAATTCATTTGGGCGATGGTATCACGGTAGAAGGATTATTGGAACAAAGTGGATTTTCTTTGTCAACGGATAGCGAAATCAGCATGATGGGAGATGACGAAGGGGTTAGTTTTAATGGCAGTAAGCCTCTTTTAGGAAGGTATTATTATCCTCATATCGGCACTGGATCTGAAAGTGACAGTGTAGTGGTTGACGCTATACTAGCATGGGCAAATAGCAGGGAGGATCAAAGCGGGGGCTCACCCGTCCTTCCCCAGGATACAAACGATATTGAAGAAGAAGATCTGCTGACACTGATGGTTGGCCAGCAGAATATCAATGATGTAAATAACAGCCTGTACTGGACGGGAGTGAGAAACCTAATAGTAGGTGATGTTCTCACTAACACGCTAATTACCATCGCTGGAGAAGAATTCACCAGAGGCGAAATCCTAATGATGGAGAGGGCGGATCGCAGCTATACCTATACCAAAAGTGGCGATATCACCGCGACAGAATACGTCCGGGGAATACCCCTGGCAGTATTATTGGACGGATATGATAATGATTATGTGGTCAACTTCACAACCGCTGATAATTGGGATGTAGAGGCCTCCGGTATGACGGTAGGTGATTTGATCAGCGGCAACTATATGCTGGCTTATGAAAAGGGAGACAGTGAAAGCGGACCAAAAGACGGAATATATGACACCAAAAAGGACGATGCTTCCGTCTATGGATATTTCAGACTATATGGTGATGCTGTCAGCCCTGCAAAAATGATCACTTCGATCACTGTTAATTCGCCCGAGTATGTGGACTACACCGACAGCTCTTACAAGCATATCAACAACGGCGGGCTTTCCGGAGACGCTCCGTACAATATCGATGCCATCACCGGGGCTACGCTGACCGTGGAAGGCCCGGGTGTTGAAAGCACCACCCCCATTCGGATTTATGATTTGGAAGCCACCGCTAATGCCAACATTTATAGAGGCTTATACACTGACGTCAGAGAAGGCAACCCTGCTGAATTCAGCTATGAAGGGGTCAAAGTGTTGTCCATCATCGACGGGCTGGTAAACAGCAATGTGGAAATAGTCGATGAAGATGTGCAGATCATATTCAAAAACCGCTGGCGGCAGAACGTTGGCTACATAAGCTATGAGCAATTGGTGGACGCTGAAACCCCGGTGATACTGGCCTATGGGACCGGCACCGCCGATGGGGCCACGGTGGCGCCCTTCGTCTACGACAATGATCTCGGTTCGGTAGCCGGACTGGACAATGAAGACGGCTGCGTGAAACTGGTCTATAATAAGAACGAGTTTCCATTTCTGTCACTGCATGATCAGTTCGTAAGCGTGGCCTATATTTACGTTGAACAGGGCGGAGAACCGCCCGGCTATAAACACAGTGAAGCCAGCGATGATGCCTATAAAAATGTGGCGAATACGGAGCAGCTTTTAACCTTCACCGGTACCGCATTGGGCCGTGAGGTCAACTACACCGTGGCCGAGCTGGAAGCCATGGTGGAGTATGGCCCGGACGATCTTCCTGTTGCAGGAGGTTTGGGCTATCGCGATGAATACGGACTGTCAAATACCACCTACTGGTATGTGAACGAATATGAAGGCGTCAAATTGTGGGATTTTTTGACCCAGAAAATGGGCCTGAATGCGGGAACCTACGCCAACGATAACAATACCCTGGTGTCCTTCGCCGCCTGGGATAATTATCAGACCACGGCTCAGTTCTCCATGGCGCAACTGGCTGATCCCGACCGCTTTTATTTCTATGAGAAATCCCCCCTGGATATCGGCACTACCCGGCCTACCAAGGCACAATTGGCCACTCCTGAATACCAGCCCGACAATACCGTAGGGGAATGGGACACCGACAGCAACGGCTATCCGGTCAAAAAAGGCTACCCGGTCATGCTGGCTTACGGCGTCAACGGCTATCCTTATGTCAGGGACAGCAGCCTGCCTGGTTATGCAGGCGGTTTGGGCAATGACGGCGGGCCGATGCGGGTCATTTTCGGCAAAACCGACGGTATGAACCGCAGCAACCCTGAAGATCCAACGAATTACGCCTACTTCTACAACAACGGTTCCAATCAGCTGCAGCGCGCCCAGGAAATCTATGTGGGCGATGACAAGCGCTACAGCACCCATATGGAAAACCCGGAATACACCGCCATGGCGGACAGCACCGCCTTGACCGTGGAAGTGGTGCAGGGAGGAACAACCACTACCAAGACCTACACTTTGGCCCAGTTGGAGAGCCTGCTCTACGGGGCCGGAATCTCCAAAGGTGATATGGAAAAGGAAGGCCGCCAGGAAAAAGCGTATTATGCCCATAAAGTATTTAATGAAGCCCTTCTCGAGGACTTGTTTGAAGGGGTCAACCTGTGGTATCTCCTGTCTGAGGATGTAGGTATGCAGGGCGTCTTAGGGAATGTATCCCTGTACTCGGGAAGCAGTGAAACCAGTGCTCTGGATCTGACCCTGACTGACCTGCAGAGCGAAGGCTTCAACTCCCTGCGTAATACCGATGGCCTGGGGATGATGGTGGCCTTCGCCAAAAACGGCTATCCTCTGGTACTTGACAAGAATGCCGCCGGTTATGTTTCAACCGATACCGTTACCGGCAAGACCATCGAAAACAGCGACGGTCCCCTGATGTTCGTCAGCGCCCAGACCGAAGCCCAGAAAGATGCCGGTACCCCGGGGGCAGCCGTTACGAATCTGACCAAAATCGTAATCAATCTGGAAGCGGATATCTATGCACATACCGGCGATTATGCCGCCTATGGCGAAAATGAAGTGGCTTTCAGCGGCGCAGTCAAGGACGGAGCTGTCACCCTCAGCGTCAGTGACCTGGAAAAACTGCAGAAGTACATGGTGACTGGCAGCTATACCGTGGGCGGAGTCAGCCAGACCTATCGCGGCATCGACCTGAAACGTCTGCTCTTCAGCAGCAGTGTGGGGGCCAGCGCCCTGCTCGACCAAGTCACTGTAAGCAACGGTGATTCCGGGTCCAAGACGGTTACTGTAGCTGATATGAACGGGGCTGCCAAACCCATAATCCTGGCCTACGGCATCGGCAAAACCGGGGCGGATCCGATCGGCAAGCCCCTGGTGCCGGATGAAAGCAGCCCGGGTTATGATGGGGAATACCTCAACAGCGGCGGGCCGTTGCGCTTGATCATCGACGGGTCTGCAGAGGACGACTGCATCGAGAATGTAACCGCAATTGCGGTCACGGCCGCGACTCTCACGGGCTGGACCCACAGCGCCGGTGCTTTTGCGGCTTATAAGAACAAAACCCTGAGCGTCTCGGGTTCCAACAGCGCCCGGTCCCTACATATGACCGTAGAACAAATAGAAGCCCTGAGCAGCACCTATAAGATATTCGATCAGTATAAGATGGGCAATTTCCTCTATTTTGAAGGTGTGGACCTCCTGAAACTGTTGAGGGATCATGTCGGTTTCAGCAATGACCTGCAGTCCTCCAATATCACGGTTTACTCCAAGGATGGCTATCACATCGACTTTTCCGCCACGGACCTGACCAATGGGGTAAACGGCAAGCCTATCATACTGGCTTACGGCCAGGGTATATCTGCCGATGATGGACTGCCCCTGGTAGACGGCAATGACACCAATGATATCAGGGACGGCTTTGATTCCGATATCGGCAATGCCTTCGGTCCCCTGCGCCTGGTGGTTCACGACAATACCGGCTGGTGCAGCAAATGGGTGACCGCTATCGTGGTGGGGACCGGCAGCGTAGAACCTCCTCCGACTCACGATTTTGTTCTGACCAATGGCAGTGAGGTCAGCAATTATGAGT
>DHBS01000032.1:72968-88976 GCA_002398825.1 Syntrophomonas sp. UBA4922
AGTGAGGTCAGCAATTATGACATATCCGATATCAAAGCCATCACCACCGGCAGCGGTGGAGAGGCGACCGCAAGCTACCTCTACACCTCCAGCTCGGTATTGAAAACCGACTATGTCAAAGGGATTTTCCTGGCCGATCTGCTGGCTCATGCCGGGATATCCGGCGCTCAGGCCAAGGTGACGATAAACTGCACCGACGGCTTCGAATCCAAGCAGCCCAGCTACCGGGAAATCTCCCTGGCCGATATCAGCAGCCAGGGCTATTTCCTGGCCTATGATGCCGGTGAGAGCGCAGGTGCAATGACTGATATCCTGGATGAAGACAAAAACGGCGTGGAAGCCACCGTGCGCATCTATCGCAATTACGATGACGGCAGTTCCTGGATGAACCGCCTCACCAACATCAAAGGCATCACTGTCACCGGTGCAGGCAGTGCTGATCCCGAGTACACTTTCACCGTCTACCCGGGCAGCGGCCAGGCCGGGGAGCTTCCCACGGCCTCGGTGCGCGACGTGGCGATCGATGCCGGCGGGGGCATGTGGGTAGGCACCAACAACGGCGGCGCCTGGTACAAACCGGCGGCCGGCGAGGAGTTCACCATCAATACCCTGACCAGTGAAGGCTATGTACTGCAAAGCAATCTGGTATACGCTATCGCTATTGATAGCGGGGGAGGCGTCTGGTTTACTCAGAGCAAGACCTATAATCCAGGCCAGGCTCATCTCAATAAAGGCGCAGCCTATTTGAAGGACGGCGCCATCACCTATTACAACACCGATGTGCCCGGCACCATTCCCGACAATTATGTTCAGGAAGTGCGCATCGATGGCGGAGGAAATGTCTGGTTCGGCTCCTTCGGCGGTTTGACCAGATACAATCCCGGCACCGCTACCTGGACCAGCTGGGATCAGAATTATGCCGACGGTGAGGGAGACCACTTCCCGGCCACTTCGGTGGATAATCTCATCTGTGACGGCCAGGGCGGGGTCTGGCTGGGGTTCTATCCCACCGGCGCCGGGACTGAAACCGATCCATTCGTGGGCGGATTTGCCCATATGACCGCGGATGGGGACATCACCCCCTACCAGTATACCGCCGATTATGACAGTACATTGGCAACCTCCCTTTTAGCCCAGGTATGGGTCAGGGATATTGCGGTGGATGCCAATGGCGGCGCCTGGGTGGTAGCCTCGGGTTCTTACCCGGAAATGGCCAACGTAGGTGGCACAGTATGGTATGTGGACAATAACGGAACCGCCACCAGGTTTACCGGCGACCAACTCCTGGGCGCCGGCAGCCTGACCGGCAATGTGGAGATCCGCATGGTCAATGTGGATGCCAATGGCGGGTTATGGCTGGGAACCTCTGGAGACGGTTTGTTCTACATAGCCGACCCGGGAACGACTGCGCCCTTGACCATCACCGCGCAGTACAGCGGGGCCAACGCGGCCTGGCCTGATAACGTATATTTCAATAACATCTACGCCATGGACATCATCGATGGGGTGATGTATCTGGGCAGTGATGGCGGGGTTATGACCGCTGCCCTGGCGGATATAGCAGCTCCCCCGGAACCGGAAGTCATCGAGACCTTCACCATCGCCGGCCTGGATGCGGGAGAAATCAGCTATTATGTGGGCGGCAGCGGCCATGAGCATACCTTTAAAGGCCTGCCGGCTGGCGCCGGCCAGGTTTTAAGCAGCTACCCGTATAACGGAGACACTCATTATGTAAAAGGCGCGCTGCTAAAAGACCTGCTGGCTGATGCCGGTGCGGGAGACAACATCAAGGTTACCATCACCACCAGTGATGGCTATACCAAAGCCTCCTATCAAAATATCCCTTATGCTGATATCGTAGCCAAGAACTATTTCGTCGCCTATGATGTGGGCGAGAACACCGAGACCTTAGGCAAAGTAGCCGATGAAGACGGCAATGGCGTCACCGCTTCATATCGCATCTACCGCAACCTGGATGACGGAACGGCCGGCCTCAAGGACAACCGCATCAAAGGCGTGGTAGGCATTACCGTAAGCGATGCCGGCGGCGGGGGGGTAGACCCTGGAGATTATGACTTAACCATCAATGGTTCCGGGGTTAACCAAATTACGCATTACAGTATTTCCGAATTGAAAAATGATCTCACAACCAGAACAGCGAGCTATTTCTGGCTCAACAGTTTCGGCAGCACCGGTACTGACGAGTTTGAAGGGGTCTATCTGGAAGACCTGCTGGATGAGGTAGGCCTGAAGTCTTCGGCCGAAAGCGTGACCGTGACCGCCAGTGACGGTTACCACCGCAGCTTCAATCTGGACGGCAGCGCATTAGGTGTATACTGGACCGATATACAGGGTAACCAGATCATGCTGGCCTGGGAAAGAAACGGTTCTTCCTGCCCTCTGCAACTGGTGGTGGGTCAGACCGCTTCGGATCATGTAAACAAACCCATGTGGGTAAATGATGTCGAAACTATCACTGTAAAAACTGAAAAAACTGAATCAGGTTCGGGTTCAGCAGGCGGATATGAGCCGCCCCAGTCCCAGCAGCCCGCTGGCGGACTGATGATAACCCCGACCATTCAAGGGGATACAGCTCAGACCACTATTTCCGGCGAGGATATGGAAGCTGCTTTGGAAGCTCTGAAGGAAGCGGCGGCAGACCCGCTGGCCCCGCTGAACTTGGAGATCGATGCAGTCAGCGACTCCCCGGACGAGGTGAGAGAGTCTGAGGTTACCCTGGCGGCGGAGGCCGTCAAAGCCCTGGCCCGGGAAGGCAATGTCACCCTGACAATCAAAACCGACCAGGGCATCATAGAATTGCCGCCGGCTGTGTTGCAGTTCCTGGCCCAGGGGGGCTCTGATGAGATCCAGATAGTGATGGGTGAGGCCGCTGATCCCGATTTGAACACAGCTATCCAGGACGTGATCGGACAGAGACCGATTTTGGATGTAATGATATTCAAAGGCGGTCAGGAGCTGACTGATTTGGACGGAAATCAGCTCAAGATCATGATCCCCTATACCATGTCAGGTCAAGAAAGCCCTGACCGGCTGCTCATCTACTATATCGATGATCAGGGTCAAGGCATTGCGGTGGTCGTATCTTTGTACGACCAGCAGAATCAGTCTATGGTTTTCGAAACCACGCATTTCAGCCTTTATGCCGTGGGTTATAACGGCATAAGCTTCAATGACATTGATGGCAGCTGGGCCCGGGAGAATATCGAATTCCTGGCCGCCAGAGGCATTGTGAACGGCAGGGCTGAAGGGGTGTTCTCGCCTGACGGCAATGTCACCAGAGCCGAGTTTCTGACCATGCTGGCTAATTCGGTCAGCGGCTTGAACGCAGCTGATTCAGCCAATGCCGGTTTCAATGATGTGCCGGCCGGAGCCTGGTATGCCGATACGGTGAACTGGGCGGTCGGAAAAGGCATCGTCAGCGGTTATGGCGACGGTCGCTTTGGGCCGGATGACCTGATAACCAGGGAGCAGGTAGCGGTAATGATGGACAACTTTATCACAGCGATGGGCGTTGAATTGCAGAGCGAACAAGAACCGAGCAGCTATACTGATCAGGCTCAAATCAGCGCTTGGGCCCGGCCAGCAATAGCCAGAATGCAGCAATTCGGCATTATGACCGGCAGAAATGCAGGTATGTTCGCGCCCCTGGCTAATACTACCAGAGCCGAAGCGGCTACCCTGATCAAAGGTTATGTAGAAAGTAAATTAGGATTATAAATGTTGATGAATTGGGCGGGTTCCCTTTATTAAACGGGAACCCGCCCTGTCTTTTCTAATTTCCCTGATGAAGGTATGATTAAATAAAATTGATTTGGTTTAACGGGCATAAGGAGGTTATTATGAAGTCCAAAGCTGCCAGAATAATACTTATCAGCATATGCGCGCTAGCCTTGTTGCTGACTGTTAATGTAATTAGCATGGCCGCCTCTACGGAGACCTTGACCATCAAAGGGGATGGTGTCAGACAGGCGGTTACATTTGACCGGGTTCAACTGGAGGCCATGAACCCGGGGATCTCCCAGCACAAATATTCTGTGACCAACAATTTTCCCACCGATAAGGTAATGTATCGTAAAGGCGTGTCTCTGAAACATTTGCTGGATCAGGCCGGAGTTCTGGACACCGCCAAACAGCTGAAATTCATCTCATCCGACGGTTATACCCGCAGTTTTACTTATCAAGAACTCATAGACGATACCCGCTATTGTTTCGCCGCTGATGGTTCCCGGGCGATAGTCCCTACGATGATTGCATTTGCCGACAGCAGCCAGGGCTATGCTTCCATGCAGGACATAGAGCTGGCCTTGACCATGGGACAAAGGATCAAAGGGGAGCAGAACAATCCCTGGTTTGTGAAATACCTGCAAACCATCGAGGTCAGTACCCGAGAGCCGGAGCAATGGCCTGCTGTATCCTTCCGGACTGTAGCCGGGGCTGATGGGATCAGCGTAGAACTCAAACACAATAATTTTGATCTGGTGAAGATGTACTATACTACAGATGGCAGCGCTCCTTCCATTAACAGCAAGGTATACAATATAAGCGCCTCTTACTACCAACCCGAGCTGAACCGGCCGATCACAGTCAGCAAGAATACAGAAATAAGAGCTATCGCTGTGGGGGCCGGAAAGAGAAACAGCGAGACCGCCTCCAGTATTGACTCTGCCGCCGGTGCGGTATTTAGTGACTTACAGGCCTTTCCCTGGGCTGAGTCCGCCATAACAGAGTTAAACCGGGAGGGGATTATCGATGGCATGGGAGACGCCCGTTTCGCCCCGGCAGAGCCCCTGACCAGGGCTCAATTCGCCAAAATGATGATACTGGCTTTGGGTCAAGCACCGGACGTATCCTTCAGCTCTGGTTTCAGCGATGTTAAAAACAGCGACTGGCATTGGCCGTATGTGCAAAAGGCTGCCCGGCTGGGGCTGTTAGAAGGCTACCTGGATGGCAGTTTCGGTCCTGACCGGCCCTTGAGCCGGGAAGAGATGCTCACCATAGCGGTGCGGGCCATGGGGGTCAAGGTGGAAAACGAAACCGTCTCTGCGGAGCTGTTGAGGCCTTTTGAGGACGAAGCCAGAATCAGCGATTGGGCCAGACCCTATTTAGCCCATGCCGAAGATAAGGAAATAGTGGAGCATGGTCATTTGGCAGTAGAATCCGGTCCGGGTCTGGCAATGGATGCTCAGGGCGTGGCCAATCGGGCTGAAGCTGCCGTAACCATACAGCTTCTCCGGGAGAAAATTCGGAAATGAAGGCTCTTTTAGCAAATTTCGGGACTTTCGATTTGGTGGTTATCGCTATGATGGCCGCACTGGGGGTGGCGGTCAAGCCTGTGGTAACAGCCCTGGCACATATCATAACCGGGCCTTTGGTTATCCCCGGAGGGTCTCTGGCCGGTGGGTTTTATATGATGTGGCTGGTTCTGGGAGCAGCTCTGATTAAGAGACGCGGCACCGCTACCCTGATTGGATTTGTTCAATCCATAATGGTTATTGCCGCCGGGGTGTATGGAACCCACGGTATAGTCAGTTTGTTGACTTATACCCTCCCTGGATTAACCGTGGATGTTCTGTTGTGGCTGACAGGGCAAGAGCCCGATGAGAAGCTGGCCATGTTTACAGGCGGCATAGGCTCCAACCTGTGCGGGGTTTTCCTGACCAATGTGGTTTTCTTCCGTTTGCCTTTGGCGCCGTTATTAATGGCGTTAAGCGCCGGGGCCTTATCAGGGGCGCTGGGCGGGTTGTTGGCCTGGATGCTGGCCGACCGCTTAAAGAGATTCAACCTGTAATAAAAGTTACGCCAGGCTCAGCCTGGTCAGGCCTTGCAGAGGATATTATGAAAAAAGACAATCAGATAATAATTATGGTTCTGGCGGTTTTATTCCTGGCCACCGCTATGGGTGCAGGTTTTAACATGAAATACGCCCGCGAAAAGGCCGCGCTGCTGGCAGCCGCAGAGATTGTGGTTCTGGATCGGGGCCGGGAGGCGGCCCGCCTGAACATGGATACGCTGGGCACACTGCCCGCCATAGAATTCACGGCCAACTTGAAGAGCAGCATTATGGAGAGAGCCGAGGAGCATCTTTATACGGGGGTGGCTCTTTCTGAGCTTTTCAAAACCGCCGCTATATCTCTTGAAGGCAGGCAGCGGGTTATGGTCCGTTCCGTGGACGGATATATTGTTCCTCTGACTATTAAGGAGATAGAGGCCCTGGACAATATTTACCTGGTTTATAAAGACAACCGGGAATTTCTGGGCAGTTACAGTGATGCGGACGGGCAGGGCCCTTACATGATTGTTATCCGGGGAGACCGTTTCAGCCAGCGCTGGGCCAAATATGTGTGTGAATTGGATGTACAATAACAAGGGTGGATAAACGGATTGATAGCGAGCATACGAGCCAGAGAGCTCTCTTTTCGGTATAGGGGACAGGATCAGTGGCTCTTTGAGCAGATATCTTTTGAATTGAAAAGCGGTCAGATTTCAGCCCTTACCGGCCCATCCGGCAGTGGAAAAAGCACTCTGTGCTACTGCCTTTCAGGCGTGATTCCCAGGTTTATCAAAGGTGAGTTTAGTGGTGATGTCAGCCTTGAGGGCAGGGTAGGGATGGTTTTCCAGGACCCGGACAGCCAGTTGTTTCTGCCCACTGTTGAGGATGAACTGGCTTTTGGCCCGGAGAATCTCTGCCTTCCCCGGGAAGAAATCGGTCGCAGGATCGAAAGCATTTTGCAGCTAATCGGCCTGCACCGGCTGCGCCTCGCCAATCCGGTCAAACTCTCCGGGGGGGGAAAACAGCTGGTGGCCCTGGGTGGGGTATTGACACTGGATCCGGATATAATCCTTCTCGATGAGCCTTTTTCGCAGTTGGATGATGCCATGCGGGGAAGAATCAAAACGGTCTTGCTGGAACTAAAGAGACAAGGCAAAGCCATAGTGTTCGTCGAACATGACAAGAGCAATCTGGAGGTAGCCGACCAGATCTGGCTTTTAAGCCGGGGCGGTCTTAACCGCCAATCATCTCCAGAGGTAATCAGCCATGATTAGAGAAACGGCTATCGAAGCCAGTAATTTAGGCTTTGGTTATGACCGGGAAAGCAGTATAATAAATAGCCTGAGCTTCACTTTATACAGAGGCGAGACAGTCGCGCTTACAGGACCGAATGGGGTGGGAAAGACCACCCTGGGCAAACTCCTGGCAGGGATCTTAAAGCCTGCTCGTGGACAGGTTCTTCTTTTTGGTGAAAACACTCGCGACATGCCCTTATACCTGATGGGGAGAAAAATAGGATACAGCTTTCAAAACCCGGATCAACAGCTTTTTGCATCCTCGGTGGCGGAGGAAATCGGTTTTGGGTTGAAATACCGGGGCGCAAATTTAGAACATATTTCCCGGGTAACTGCATATCTGCTAAACCTTTTTGATATTGAACATCTTAAAGAGGCCTTCCCTCTAAATCTGAGCTGGGGTGAAAAACGAAGGGTGGTCCTGGCCGCTTGCCTGGCCCAGAATCCGGAATACCTGATTTTGGATGAACCCACAACTGGACTTGACGAAGAACGAATTAAAGCATTAACTGAAATAATTGCCAGCTTGAGGCGCAAAGGTACAGGAATACTCTTGATAAGTCACCATCAAACCTTTATCGAGCAAAATGCGGAGCGCATTCTGCGGATGGAGGGAGGGGAGATCCGTGATGACCGCTTTTTCTGACCTGGATCCGCGCAGCAAGCTGTTACTGGTAGCCTGTCTGTCCTCGGGCGCAGTGATAATGAGCCACTGGGCTTTTTTGAGCGGACTTCTGGCAGCGTCAATATTACTGCTGTTATTGTTCGGGGTCAACCCCTGGGATATGCTTAAAAAGACCCGGGTGCTCTTTAATATGGTGATATTCATAGCCCTGATGCAGAGCATATTTGTTCCCGGTGGACAGGCGCTGCTCACTGTGGGCAGTATTAATCTGCTCACCACCGGCGGGTTAATGATGGCAGCGGAATTTATACTGCGCATGTCGATAATAGCAGCTTCAGCCGGGATACTAGCTACCTCCAACAGCCGGGAGATAATTCAGGGGATGGTGCAATGCAAGCTTCCTTATGAGATTGCCTTCATGGTATCCATGGGCATCCGTTTCCTGCCGGTCTTTGCCGGGGAGGCCAGGGAGGCCATGACAGCCATTCAGTTGCGCGGGGTTAACCTGAGGGAACTTTCCTGGCGACAGAAGCTGGAGGTGACAGCCAGCCTTTTTCAGCCGGTGGTAGCCGGGGCACTGATTAAGGCCAGGGCGATATCAATGTCTATTGAGATGCGCGCTTTCCGGGCGTACTCTACTCGCAGCAGTTATCTGGTTTTGACTCTGGGAGTGAAAGACTATGTGCTGATATCTGGAGGACTTTTGTTGATGGCATTGACTTTGGCATATTATTTTTATTTATATTGATTTATCCTTTGACGGATTTGTACAGGGGATATGGAGCGCTAAGCTTCTCCCTCCAATACCCCCGGCTTACGGGAAACTAGAGCGTGACCAAAAACAGCAGAGGGGAGACAGCATGAAAGTATTATCTATCATTGGCCCTTCCAAATCGGGCAAGACCACTACAATAGAGGCCATAATACCTGAACTGCGGCGCAGAGGTTACAGCGTGGGCTCGGTAAAGGATATCCATTTTCAGGGCTTTGCCATGGATGAGGAGGGAACCAACACCCACCGCCACAAAATGGCGGGCTCGCAGCTGGTTACTGCTCGGGGTTTGTATGAAACCGATGTGATGTTCCCGCAGCGCCTCTCTCTAGAGAGAATATTGAGCTTTTATGACCATGATTTTGTGTTGCTGGAAGGAGCCTATGATTTTCTGGGGCCGGGAATCATTGCTGCACATTCTGAATCAGAAATTGAGGAACGATTAAGGCCAGAGATTTTTGCAGTTTCAGGGCAGATCTCCCATCACCTGGCAGAGTATAAAGGGCTGCCGGTAATCAATGCCGTCACCGCAGCGGCTCGCCTGGCAGACTTGATCGAAGCGATGGTGACGGATTGGAGCGGTGGCCCAGGAATGGCCAAGCAGGGGGATAGTCATGAATGAGTATAAGGGTGCAAAGCGGCTTCCCAGCAAAAAGAACGATGTTTACCGCTATGGGGATGTGGTCATCAAAAAATTCAGCGATGCCGAGAGATTCCGCATGGAAACCGAGATCGGCAGTCTGTTGGAAAAATCCGATATACTGACACCTCCTCGTCTGTCGGTAAACCAGACGGCCTATATCAACGTCTATCGTTTCATTGAGGCAATTCCGGTGGTAGATCTGATTGAGGACAGCGAACTGCAGCTGGCTGAGGAAATCGTCCACAAGATATACCTATGGGTGATGGACTTCTATGCCTTGACCCGGGAGATGACAGGGCAGCAGTATATACTGGGCGATGTTCACCTGCGCAATTTTTTGTATCAGCCCGATTCACAAAAGCTATATGGGATCGATTTTGAGGAATGCCGCCAGGGGAGGATCGAGTCTGATTTGGCCAGGTTTTACGTTTTCCTGCTGCACTATGATCCGGCCTTCACCCCCAGGAAAAAAGCTTTAGGAGCCTTCTGGCTGGATATCATCCAGGCACCGTCAACCCTCGATATTAACTTCTTTCAGCAGGAGGTGGAACGGGAGACTGCTGAGTTGCTGGCGCGCCGCCAGCATAGAAACAGTTCCTTGATATCACCCCCGGTTAGAGAGCAACGGAACATCAACCCATGAATAGACGTGAGTTATTTATGGCCGGGCTGGTAATGCTTTTGATATGGGCGGGCTGGGGGGCCTGGCGAAGCTTTGAAAACCATAAATCCCTCGATCATAATCGAATTGCCATTATCAAACAGGATCAAAAAGTGATAGAAGAAATTAACCTGGATGCCGTTACCGAACCCAGGGAGATCATACTCCCGGGCAAATATCATGAAATCGTGGAAGTGGAACCGGGGCGCATCAGGTTTAAACAGGCGGATTGCCCCGACAAAATCTGCGTAAAAACCGGGTGGCTGGAAAACCCCGGTGATACCGCGGTGTGTCTCCCCAACCGGGCCGTGATCGCTATTGCCGAATGATTACCAACCCGCCGGGTGACTCTCTAACTGATTCTACAATTTCGAACCCAGCAGCCGGGCCATTTCTTTAGCGGCTTCGGCTATGCTCCTGGCCGCACTATTCAACATATAGCCCTGCTGCTGCAGGGAGTAAATAACCTGCAAATAATCGGGAAGCTCCAGATGATACCTGGATAGTATTTCTTTGTCCTTAAGCAATTGGGACACGGCACCAAAGAAAACCAGCGAGCCCTGATGGAGAATGGCTACTTTATCAGCTAAAGCCATGATATCCTGCAGGTTGTGGGAAATCATGACTGTGGTTTGGCTGTTGTCGTGACGGTGCTTTATGATATCCAGTATTAGACTGCGTCCGGCGGGATCGAGTCCTGCCATAGGTTCATCCAGGATTAGTATCTCCGGGTCCATGGCCAGTAGGCCGGCGATAGCCACTCTTCTTTTCATACCGCCGCTCAGACTGTAGGGAGGGATTCCGGCGCTATCTTCCGGGAGCAGGCCCACCTGCTGCATGGCTTTTTTCACGCGATCATTGATTTCAGCATCATCCAATCCCAGGTTTTTCGGCCCATAGGCAATTTCCTCCCAGACCGTCGTCCCGAAAATCTGCTGTTCAGGGTATTGAAAAACCAGGCTTACCTTTTTCCATAGCTCCCGCCTTTGTTGCCGGTCGGAAGTATCTGCAGCGCAGACTGTCACCGAGCCCCTGGTGGGATAGAGCAGGCCGTTTAAGTGCTGTACCAGTGTGGATTTGCCCGAGCCGTTGGGACCGAAAACCCCTAACAGCTCTCCCCGCTGCAGTGAAAAATTGATGTCCTTGAGGGCCTCGCGTTCATAGGGGGTACCCGGCAAATAGGTGTAGTGAAGGCCGGTTACATTTATAATCGGGAGCATATGTATTGCACCAACTCTGCTGTAGTTTTTATACCGCCATCTATGCTGTACTCATTCCGGGTTAGATGGCTGAGCAGCATGTAGAGGCCGGGAGGTTCCAATCCGATGGCTGCCAATTCCGCCTCTTGCCGGTAGACTTCCCAGGGCGCGCCCTGCAAATGGATTGAGCCCTGATCGATAACTATTATTCTATCGGCCTGGACCAAATCTTCAGGGTTATGGCTCGATAAAATTATGGTCATGCCTTCACCATGCAGGGTCTTAAGTTGATCCAGCAGTTCTTTCCTGCTGATGGTGTCCAGCATGGAGGTGGGCTCATCAAGAACCAGGTATTTTGGCTTCATTGCCAAGACCGCCGCCAGAGCAACTTTTTGCTTTTGTCCGCCGGAGAGCAAATTTGGGGAATGGTGCTTCATAGCTTCAAGCCCCACTAACTGAAGGGCCCATTCAATTCGCCGGCTGATTTCCTGCAAGGGCAAGTCCAGGTTCTCCAGACCGAAGGCGATTTCTTCCTCCACCAAGGGAGAAAGCAGCTGATTGTCGGGATTCTGAAATACTACTCCCACCAGGCGCCGGATTAGGGGTAAATGGCCGGGATTGCTGGTGTCCAGCCCGTCGACGTAGACCTTGCCTCTGCCGGGCTGGATCAGTCCATTTAAGAGTCGTACCAGGGTTGATTTGCCGGAACCGTTCACACCCGTTATCCCGACATATTGGCCGGGAAGAATGGTCAAATTGACGTTGCTCAGCGCAGCGTTTGCCGCCCGAGCGTTTTTATATTTTTTGCTTACGTCTAACAGTTCAATGCCTTCTATATCCATAGTGTGACTCTCTCCTAACCCATCAGGGAGATAAACGTTCCCAGGGCCGATCCCAGCAATAAAAAAACGATTATTGCCAGATCCAGTGGCTTCATATGCAAGCGGCTGATGCGCAATTGGTTGGGGCGCCCCGTATAGCAGCGGCTGTCCATGGCTTCGCCGATATCCCCGGCTCTGGACAATGAGGTCTCAAATAATGGGATCAATATGGCCAGATAGCTTTTCAGCCTGATTCCGAGCTTTGGTGCATCAAATTGCGCTCCTCTGGACTGCTGGGCATTTTTGATGACTACCGCCTGATCGATCAAAGTGGGAATAAAACGAAAAGAGATGCTCAGAATGGTAATAAAATCGTGTATCGGTATCTTTAGTTTGCTCAACGGTAGAAAAAGCGCCTCAATACCTGCGGATAGCTTAAAGGGGGAGGTGGTTCTCAATAAAACCATGGAAACAAAGTATAGTATTAATAAACGAGCCAGGTTGATGCTGCCCAGCCTCAATCCTTCCCTGGTAACACTGAGCAGGCCCAGCTCAAAAACCGGGTTGCCGGGGGTGAGCACAGCCTGAAAGGCGAAAGTAATCAGCAGAAGATAGCGGATGCTGCGCAGACTGCGGGAAGCGAAATGCCAATCCATTCCAGAAATCTTCATAGCCAGCGCGGTTGTTAAAAGGTAGAAAATCAGCAAATGCCAGTCGGGATTGATTAGTACGCCCAGAACCATAAGCGCACAGCAAATGATTTTGGTGCGGGGGTCCAACGAGTGCAATAAAGAATCCCCTTGAACGTATTGGCCTAGCTTAATTCCGACCATATTACAATCTCCCCAAAAAGACAAATCCCATCTCGTATATTATAATATCAAAGAGCAGATTTCTGAAATCCAAGTATGGACCATCAACAATGCAGCTTATCAAGTTGTGCCTGGGGGAGAGTTGAAGGATTTGACACCCACCAAAAAACTCGCTGTTGTCGCAATGCTGGTTGCTCAAGCCTCGGTGCTTCATTTCGTCGAAAGTCTCTTGCCTAATCCCATCCCGATCCCCGGAGTGAAACTGGGCCTGGCCAACATCATCACCTTATTGGCCTTGATAGTACTGGACTTCAGGACGGCTTTGCAGATCACGGTTTTGCGAACCGTACTGGGTGCTTTACTGAGCGGCACTTTATTCGGGGTGGGGTTTTTCATGAGTTGTTCCGGTGCGCTCAGCGCTCTGTGCCTAATGGCTGTTTCTTTGCGGGCCATGTCTGGGCTCAGCATCACCGTCATCAGTATATTAGGGGCCATCGCCCATAACCTTGGGCAATTGGCCCTGGCTGCATTGATTCTTAATTTCTCGGGCATATTTTATTATCTGCCGGTTATGCTGCTGTTTTCCATTCCTACCGGATACATAACCGGACTGCTTACCAACGAGCTACTTAAATACATAAAATCCACTCAGCGGCTTGAAGACTTATTCCAAGATCAATAACCACACATAAAGAAACGTCACCTTTTGATAAGTGAGTAGCAGGCTTTACCGGTGGAGAATCCTGCGATCAAAAGGTAAGAGGCCTTGGCGCCACGCTGGCAGCGAGGTTTTAACCAGCGGGTTATAGACAATGCCGATATGACAGTGCGAGTCAGATCAAACCGGTTTGCCGGTTCTGTCCCGTACAAACTCGGCTATATAAGGAAGGTTGCGGTATTTCTCATGGTAATCCAGGCCGTATCCGATCAGGAAGGTGTCTGGCATCACAAAACAACGGTAGTCGATGTTGATGGTCAGGAGCCGTTCGGCGGGATTGTCCAGAAGGGTGCAGATTTTTAAACTGGCGGGCCGGGCGGCTTCCAGGTGCTGGCAGATGTAGCCCAGGGTGAGGCCGGTGCCGATCACATCTTCTGCCAGCAAGACGTCCCGCCCCTTAATATCGATGTCCAGATCTTTGGTGAAGCGTACTGCCCCGGCCTTGGGGGCGGCTTCCGGGGACAGGCCGATGGAAAGGAAATCAACTTCTAAAGGCAGGTCGATGCTGCGGGTTAAGTCAGCTACAAAGTAGAGAGAGCCTTTGAGCACGCTCACGATCACCAGATCCCGCTCCTTATAATCACGGGTGATCTCACTGCCTACCTCAGCGACTCGTTTTTGGATTTGCTCCTGAGAAAAAATGATTTTGCCGATACCTGATGAAGTCATTTATTTACGATTCCTCCCGTAGGCCGAATCTTCTGGCCAGGCTATAGAAGTCGTTTTTAAATACTATGTTGATATTAGTGCCCGGATACAGCTTCTTTAACAACTGCACCTTCTTCTTTTTTTCCGAGACGTATTTCTGATCCATAGTGGTGAGCTCGATATAGGTATCAAACCGGGGCAGATAGAAATCGGGGGAAAAGGCCAGGGTGATATTGCCCTCGGCATCCCACTTGATGGGAAAGGTGCGCGGTTCGTACTGCCATTCGATGCCGTGCATATCCAGGATGGTGGCGAACTCCTCTTCGGAGGGATGTTTGAAAACCACTGGCTTCCGGTTATGGTCAGTGACCGCTTCAGGTTCGGCGGGAGATAAGCCGGACCGGTTCTGGGCCGCATACCGCAACAGGGCGACAGCCTCATCGACGCTTAATAAACCGGTATTAAGGGTCAGGTGATACAATGCCGGGTCAGACCAATCCTGTTTATAAATCGTGGAAATATAGCGCCGGTGCTTGCGGTCGGTGAGCTCCAGAAATCTCTCCGCATCCTTTTTATCCAGGCTATGGGTCTGCATAACCCTGTTGATGCGAACCTCCGGGGGGGCGGTGATTTTAACATGAAGTGCCGAGGGATCTGGGGCAAATATGATCTGCGCCCCCAAACCGACGATGATGGCGGACTGTTGGGATACATAATCTTTGAGTTTGTTTTCCAGGATTGCGGCGAAACTGATGCCCAGTGATGAAGGGGTCAGAAAAAATGCGGGGCTTTCTGTGAGCATATGCAGTTCATGCTTGCCGGCCACTTCGGCAAACCATTGATTTAATATGGAGTCTCGTGTGATCACCGGTAAATTCAGATTCTTTGCCAGCTGTCGTGTAATTTCTTCGCCCAGGCTCCCAGTCTGTCGGGATATGGTGATAAGCAAACCAGTCACCTCTCGCTGCTGATCGTCGGGCCTCCGCATGCCCCTGAATTATCCTGTATTATACCATTAAACAGTATGCGGGGCTAACCGGGGTGTTTGCATGGATCCCGGCAGAGGGAAGTGCTGCAAACGGTTTCGGTTATTTACGTATCCTTAAAGGCCCTGATGAGGCCATTATTCCATTTCACCCATCAACCTATTATTACGCTTTTTTTGCTTGCCTTTCCTGCTAAGTCCTGAGACTTTTCATATTGTTTAATCTCCTCCTGCTTCCTTTAAACCATAGCCTGTTACATACTTATATCTATACTAATGTTATGATTTTGTTAAGATTTTATTAAATAAATATTTATAGTGAGGAATAAAGAGAAATAAGGTCAAAAACGCATCTAACAGATATATATGGACTTATACGGGCATATACGGACCTGGATTACCCCGGGTATTCACAGTATTATATAAATAAGCTCCAAGGAATTCCTAAGATGGATTCCTAACAGAGCCGGAAAACGGAAACGGAACATCGAGTCGGAATACAGGCGCCAGTGGATCAAAAGGGTTCACTATATCTAGGAAGTAAGCCGGAAAGTAGTGTGCAGCAGGTCTGACGACATCGAAGTGATTGCTGGAAAGTCCGAAAGGGTTGGAAGGTAAGAGCGGAAGTGAAGTAAAGCTGATGTAGACGATGAGTAAGGAAGAACGGAATGGACGAAGGGCTTGTAGGAAGATAGAGATGGGAAACAGGAGTTGGAAGGTAATGATAGGAAGAAGTTGATAAAGGTTCGTTGGAGCTTACTTATTGGCATACAGCCGGGGAAAAAACTCCCCGGCCTTTTTATTTTCTGCCGCAGGGACAGGGTTCTTTATCGCGGGTACAGGGACGCACTGCCTCATTCGCCGTTGGGGCGGTGGTGGTGTTGGCAGCCGCAGCTGTCATGGCAGACATGGCCTTTGGGCTTGAGGCCGGCGGCGTCCAGTTGAGTGGTGAGCTGGGTCCTTACCGAATCCAGATAGATGCGGTAAAGCTTTTGCTGCTCCACTTGTTCTTCCGGGGTTAACCCCGGAAGAACAAGT
>DHBS01000032.1:89123-89948 GCA_002398825.1 Syntrophomonas sp. UBA4922
ACTTGTTCTTCCGGGGTTAACCCCTGGCTTTTCTTTTTGCGGGCCAATTCATTGATACGCTGAATTAATTCATCAGTGATCATTCTATACTCCTTCTACAAATGCTTTTGAGCTATTTTATCACAATTATTTGGATTAAGTTTCCCAAATCTATGGCCTTATCTGGCATAATGTATTAAAATCAGGCGTGAATAGACACGGAAAAAAATATGTAAGTGTGGGGGATTAGAAGATGAAAAGAATTCTGGTTTGCTTGTTGATCTTGGCCGCCGCTTTTAATCTGGTCGGCTGCGCCCAAAAAGAACCCGCTCCCGCGGAGTCAAAAACCATCACCATCGGAGTGATGCCCGATGTGGAATCAGTTCCCTTTATTATTGCGGAGAAGAACGGTTATTTTAAAAACCACGGCGTTGATGTGAAAATAGTTCATTTCAAAAGCGCCCAGGATAGGGACAGCGCCATGCAGAGCGGGCAGCTGGACGGGTTGATTACCGACGTCCTGGCGGTGGTGTTCGCCAACGAAGGCGGTTTTAAGCAGAAGATTATTGCCAGGAATGACGGCAATGTGGAAATGCTGGCCGGCAAGGACTCGGGAATCGATTCCATGCAGGATCTAAAAGGACGGACGGTTGGACTGTCCACCAATACCATCATGGAATACATGGTCGACAAGATGCTGGAAGCCGATCAGATGAGTCCCGCAGATGTGGAAAAAGTAGCCATTCCACCGCTGCCCACCAGACTGGAAATGCTTATGGGGGGCAAAATTGACGCCTGCATCCTGCCTGAACCCCTGGCCGGCCTGGCGGTTAAAAATGGAGCTAA
>DHBS01000032.1:90095-90743 GCA_002398825.1 Syntrophomonas sp. UBA4922
GTAAAAATGGAGCTAAAGTCCTTGCCAGCACCGATGAGCTGGCCAACAAGCCCGGGGCTATAGCTTTTACCGCGAAAAGCCTTGAGGAGAACCCTGAAGCCATCAAAGCGGTTTTCCGTGCTTACAATGACAGCGTGGCTTACCTGCAGCAAGAACCGGCCGAAAGCTACTTGGACTTTGTGATCGAGTCCCAGGGCTTCCCGGCCAATATCAGAGATTCCCTGGTTTTGCCCCAATACTCCGTGGCGGTGAAACCGGATGAGAAGATCGTCAATGATGTAGTGCAGTGGATGAAAGCTAAAAATTTCATTAAAGGGAATTATGAATATCAAGACCTGGTGGATGAATCAATATTGAGGTAGCTTTTAGTGATCAAGATCAAGGATTTATCGGTGTACTATAAATGGAAAAACCAGGAGATCATGGCCCTGGATCATCTGAGCATCGACATCGAAAGCGGAGAAATCTATACTTTTATCGGTCCTTCCGGCTGTGGCAAATCGACTCTGTTGTACGTATTGTCGGGGATAAAGAAGCAATATGGCGGCCAGGTTTCCATAGACGGGCGGGCCGTGGACCCCAAAGCGCAGCGCATCGGGCTGATCCTGCAGAATTACGGGCTGGTGCCCTGGAAAACGGTCTATCAGA
>DHBS01000032.1:90917-100133 GCA_002398825.1 Syntrophomonas sp. UBA4922
TGCCCTGGAAAACGGTCTATCAGAATGCCATGTTAGGCCTCAAGATCAAAAAGGACCGGATCGCTCTCGATGAATACAGCCGCTATATTTTTCAACAGCTGGGGATCGATGATTTGCTGCACCGCTATCCCAAGGAATTGAGCGGGGGGCAGCAGCAGCGGGTGGCCATTGCCCGGGCATTTCTGTTAAAACCGGATCTGCTCCTGATGGATGAGCCTTTCTCCGCTCTGGATGCCATCACCCGTGAGGAGATTCAGGAGCTTTTCTTGAACATCTGGAAAGAGCATCAGGTGACAACGGTTTTTATCACCCACAGTGTAGACGAGGCCCTCTACCTGGGCAGCAACATCGTAGTGCTCTCTCCGGCTCCGGGACGGGTTCTGGAGAACATCAAAAACCCCTGCTTTATGATGGATAACCTGCGCTCGCGGGATGAATACCAGATGATGTCCAATCAATTGCGGACCATTATCAAGCACTAGTTTTATTAACGCAAGCGAGGACGGGGGTGTTGAGGGGGACGTTTCGTTTGTATTATCCCTACAGGAATAATACAAACGAAACGTCCCCCTTCATGCTCCTCATATGTTTTTTGCTCGAAATCTTCATATAAATTTACAGGATAATCAGGTTTTGTCAGCGAAAAAGTACTTATTCGTTATATTATTTGCTGTTGTAAGGTCAGAATTTTATGAATAAGCATGGTACTCTAAAAGTTATATTCCTCCTGCTGCCTGCCCTGTTGCTGTTCACCGCCCAGTACATCGGCCATACATCAGCCCAGTATAGAGTACCGGGAATAAATGGAGGTGTTTTGGACCTTGGCGGTTGGTCTGCCGCTGGGTACCCCAGCTTCCATATGTCCGGTGAGTGGGAATTATATGCGGATCAGCTTGCGGACGGAGCCGCAATCAACAGCGGGACCGGGAATTTCACGCTTTTTCCGCTGCCGTACTCATTATTTAAAAAGGTGGATGCCTACGGGCAGCCTCTGCCTGAGTATAATACCGCAACCTACCGCATTCGGGTCATCAACGCACCCACTGACAGCGGCTATACCATGCGCTTAGGCCCATTATGCGCGGCCTACCGGCTATATGTTGACGACCGCCTGTTGGCTGCCAACGGTAAATTGAGTGATGACCTCACAGCGCCTATATCCGCTTACCGATCTCAGCGCGTTCATTTTTCTACAGACAAAGACAGTTTCGATATTATCCTGCAAACCGCCAACCAGTATGACACCAGAGGCCTTTTGCAATGGCCGCTGGTCTTGGAGTATTATGATGCCCCGGGGCACACTGATGATTGGGAGTCAGTTATTGACTATCTGATGGTGGGAGGCCTTCTGACCATATCCATATTATTATTGGTTTTTTGGCTTCTGGTGCCGGGCAGAACAGACCTCCTGCTCCTGGGTCTGTTTGGTTTCACCACAATGATGCGGGTTATGATTATTCAAGAGGTTTTGATCGCCGACTTGCTTCCGCAAATGTCCCTGATCAGGTTTAGCCAAATGGACTATGCATCAGGCCTTCTTATTCAGTTGTTGGGCCCGGCTTCCATAGCTGCGATTTATCCCCGGCTATTGCCCCGTTGGTTTAGTCCGGCCCTGTTGATTTATACTTTAGGGCTCTTTCTATGTGTCGCAGCAGCTCCCGGAGTGATGCAGAGCGATGCCGGTATAGTTTTTGACATGTTAATGGCCTTGATAGTATTGGTGGTAATTATTGCGCTGATCAGGGCAGTTCTGGAAAACAGACCGGGATCTGCCGCGCTGCTGATACTTTTGAGTTCCGTCGTGGTTCTGTTTTTATTCGACGTAATGGCCGACAGTTCACTGGCCTACCAGGTTCTTTCAGGCAGCGGGCTGGTGTTTGGAGTTATTATTCTGGTGGAGTGTGTCATAATAGCCCGTAATTTTAAAGAAGCGCAGCAATTGGAATTATATGCTTTGAAAGAACAGATCAGACCCCATTTCATACATAACGCTTTAAGCGCCATCATTTCGATTTCCCGCACCGATCCCGACCGTTCGCGTCAGCTCCTGGTTAATTTCAGCAGCTATTTACGCGGCCACTTTGACTATACCAACATCGAACTGATAACTATAGAGCAGGAATTGGAAATGGTTAAAGCCTATGTCGCCTTGCAACAGGCCCGCTTCGGAGATGGATTTCGGGTCAATTATCTCATCGAAACCGATAATTTTCTTATCCCTCCGCTGACCCTGCAGCCTTTGGTAGAAAACGCTCTGACCCATGGTTTGCGCCTGCAGGATTCAGGAACTGTGGCAGTGTATACACAGCGGAGCGGAGATATGGTGCGCATCGGAGTCCGGGATGACGGCTGCGGAATGGACAGCCAGGATTCAAACCTAATTCGCCGGGGCATCGGTATCGCCAATATAAACCGCCGTTTAAACAACCTCTATGGCAGTCAGCTGCAGTTTTTAAGCCCCCCGGAAGGTGGGTGCGAGGTATACCTGGAGATTCCGTACAAGGAGGTAGATGGTCATCAAAGTGCTACTGGTTGACGATGAGCCGCCCATCCTGGATGAACTGGGGTATTTGCTGGGCAAATATGCGGATGTGGAAGTCATGGGCGCTTTCACCGATCCGCGGCAGGCTATTGAGTATTTACAGCAAAGACCGGCCGGGGATCTTGCGCTTCCCGATGCGGTCTTCCTGGATATCGACCTGCCCTATAGCAATGGTCTGGAAACCGCTCGAAAAATGCGTACTATCAACGCAGACATGATCATCGTTTTTGTCACCGCCTACAGTGCCTATGCCCTGGAGTCGTTCCAGGTCCATCCCCTGGATTATCTATTGAAACCGATCCAGGAGTCGCAAATGGATGCCGCCGTGAAACAAATCCGAAAACAGGTCGGGCTGCTGCAAGCCGGCAGCAGGTCTAACAATGGAGCTATCCGTATAAAATGTTTCGGGAATTTTAGCATGACGGTCTCAGGCCAGGATCAGATCAGGTGGGGTACCCGCAGGGTAAAAGACCTTTTAATGTATTTGATCGATTTGGAAGCGGCCCCGGTATCGCACAAAGACTTGGCATCAGCCATCTTCAACGGAGTTATGGACAAAAAAGCGCAGAACAATCTTTATGTGACCATCCATAATTTTCGCCGCCTGCTGCGGGATATCGATCCAAAGGGGGAGCGCCTGCGCTTCCAGGATAACATGATTCTGGACATAGCCCCGGGGACATGTGACTACACCGATTTTATGAGTTTTGCGCGCAGCAATGCGGTGATCAACTCCGGTAATGCCCGGGCTGCCGCAGCCGTGCTGCAGTCCTGCCGGGGCGGCTACCTGCAGGATGTAGATTATGACTGGGCGGAACAAACCGCCAACATTGTAGAACTGGAGTACGAACGCATCGCTTTGGGGTTGGCCCGGTTTTATCTGGGTAATTCTGATTATCAGCCTGCGGAAACAGTCCTGCTGGAACTGGTTGCCCGCAATCCCATTTCGGAAGAGGGGTTTACTCTGCTTCTGGATGTCTATATTAAAAATGATAAAAAACAGGACTACATCCTGATTTATGAACAATACACCGATATGCTGAAGCGGGAACTGCTTGAGGAGCCCCCGGAAAAATACACCCGCTATTATCATTGGATCCGTAAAGCCTAGACTTTCCACGCCTGCTTTGTCTGCCCCCCATCCCCATATTATTGCCTACCCCGGAATCCTGAAGCTATATTCTGAGCTTGCGGTCCCCAAATAACATCATGCCGAACCCCGTTCCAGGCTGCCTTAGCCGAACTTCAAATGCAACAGCACCGGAATTGTATTATACCCGAATTATGGAAAATATTTAAGATTTTTTAAGGCCGCCTTGTTATCATCCTGGTAGATTGGCGCGGAAATTAGCAAAAAATGCAATCTCAGGGATAAGAAGCTAGAAAGCGGGGGAGAGCATGAGAAAGACGGTTTTGGGAATTGTAGTGGCGTTGATAATGGCGTTGGCGGCAGTGCCGCTGATATCGGGGCAGTTGGCTTACGCGGATGTGTATTCCGATCTGGGTCTGAGCACCAGCAGCGAGGATTTGGAAAACTATGACCAGCGCGCGGAAAGCCAGCCTTATAACAGCAAGAATGTTTCTGTAAACCCGGTCTCCGAGACCTACATTACGGAGATAGGTACGATGGAAGTGGCGGTTGATCCCGGGCAGCCCCCACAATCAGTCGGCGCGGTCAAGAGGTCTCTGATAGGTGACAATAACCTGGCCCAAACCGTTACCGAGACCGTTGCGGATGAGAATGACAATAAATATGTCAAATCGGTGGCCCTGGATTTAAACGACGTGGGCAAACCCCACGCCGTTGCCGAACTATATTACCGGGAAGCCAACAATGGTGAGTTGTACCTGTCGATTGTCGACCCCATAGAAGATCTGGCCGGTCCGGCAGGCAACCAGATCCTGGTATTTTCTAACAGCGAAGCCGGGACCCCTTTGATTACGGATTACCGCAACCAGCACAGCTTTCTAACCCTGGTCGCCGGTGACTTCGACAATGACGGCGTCAGTGAGATCGTTGTGTATGTGCCTGATGCGGCTGATCCCCGTCTGGCTCTCTATCAGATCGTTGACGGGGTCATTCAGGACGAGCCGGAACAGACTTTCTCCTTGCCGGGGTTTTCTGAATTCGTATATATGACCTCTGGGGACATTACCGGCGATAATCTGGCGGATCTGGCGGTGAGCTACAACGGACCCGGTACTGAGCAGGTCTATAGTGAATATACCGGACACATCTATATTTTCAAAAGCCAGAACTTTTCCCTGGCCAGCCCCCACGTTTTCAACCATCTCTCCAGGGGCGAGGATAATGGCAAAGACTATTATACCAGCCGTATTAACAACGCCGCGGCTGCCATCGGGAATGTGCAGGGTGACAGTGATGACGGGCAGATGGAGCTGGTGGTGGCCGGAAGCAGAGTCAATAGTAACGGTCAACGTGAGGTTTCCCGGGTGGTTTTGGGCTATCGCTATGACGGCGCTGTCGGCCGCTGGGATTTTCAAGAGGTTTACGGGAGAATGGACCTGGGCAGTGCCGAATTGTTCAACGTCCTCAATATTAACGAGAATAAATTGACCACCCTGGCGTGTGTTGATTTTCTAGGCAAAGATCCTCTTACAACGAAAGGAGCCTACACTTATATCGATGGCATCATCATTGATGAAATGGATGACGTTTATGAAGGCCAGGGCGGGACGTATACAGGCCCAAACTATGCAGACTACGGGATTGTCAGCGGAAATTTCGACGGCAACAGTTATCAGTTCGAGCAGTTGAAAATCCTGCGGGAAAAGCTCAACTGGAATTCAGCCAGCCAATCCTGGGACAGCGGAGGTTTTGAGATCGCCACCTACGGCAGCCCAAGCAGCGTGACGGAACTGGACAGCATCACCACGTGTGCGGCCCTGGCAGCTCCCAATACCGATGATGACACTGTGATTATCAGATACACCGGCCATGACCTGCAATATTCGTTTCCGACCGTACTGGCCGCCCTGGCCTCGCCGCCCTATTTCGGAGACCTGGAACACCTGGACGGCGGTGAGAGCTACATCGGCGGCAGTACAACTGAAATCACCTCCGGTGAAGGCGGTGGTTCAGAAACCCACGGCAATGTTTCGGTCACAGCCGGCGCCTATGCCAGCCTGGAGTCGGAAGTTTCTATTTTTGGCTTTAAGATTGCCCAGGCTGAGTATGAAACAGCGTTTACTGCCGGCTATACCTGGGACACCTCTCATGAAACGGAAGTTACCACCGCTATATCTTACGGCACCTTCGGAGGCCAGGACAGCGTGGCCGTATATGCCATCCCCATGGATGTCTTTATGTATGACGTGTGGTGCCCCGGGGTCGGCGGCAAAGGCGGCTACTGGACCTCCATGAACCAATGTTTCCCCTATGAGGCGGCTTACGTGGTGATTCCCGCCGATAAATACGATGAGATTGCCAGCCGCGAACCGGGCCTGCCCCGCATCGGCGGCGAGCTGTTTAAGCATACCCTGGGGAGACCTGAAACTTATCATAGCAGCAGCCTCGGTATGTTTAAGGTGAAAGACCCCATTGAATATGAGCTGTTTTCAACAGTGGGCTTCGGCAACGCCTATATCACACAAAATATAGAAATTACAGAAACCGATACCGATTCCCATACCTTCTCAGCTGAATTGTCCGGCCGCGTTGGCGGGGGAGCAGTGGGAGCCACTGCCGGGGTGACTTACAGTATCGGCGGCGGGGGAGGCTGGGCTGAGACTACCATTAAAAATGTGGGCTATACCGCGACTCTGCTCAATATGCCGCTGGAGGCCGAAGATCATGGATATAATTACGCCTGGAAGCTGGTGGCCTATCCTTATATAAGTGAAAAGCAGAGTTTCCCGGTGGTAACTTATGCGGTGAGCCAGGTGCGCAGGCCGCCTTTACTGCCCCAGAATCTGGAGATGCAGAGCTCCACTGAAAACAGCGTTACCCTGCGCTGGGACAATGTCGATCCCCATGTAAGCGGTTATCAACTCTACCGTTACTATGATTTTGAAGGAGACCTGGCCGGATATTACAAGATCGGGGATGAAATACCGGTCGGTACAACCACCTATACCGACACCGGCCTGCAGCCTTACACCAACTACCGCTACAAAATCCAGTCCATAGGGGCCGGCTACGGCAGCCAGGTTACTGAAAGCGTATTGGGACCGGAATGCGTTGCCCGGACCAATCCCACCTCCGATGCGCCGATCATTACCCAGCAGCCTGAATCAGTGGAGGTCGCTGCCGGCAGCCGGGCGGTGTTCCAGGTCATCGCCCAGCCGGCGCCCAGTGCTTCTGTCTCCGACCGCATCTTTTACCAGTGGCAGCGCTATGTGGATGGCAAATGGCAGTCGGTTGAAGGCGCCGGCAATAACCTGTTGGCCATCAACGGGGTGAGTAAAGCAGATGCCGGCCGTTATCGCTGCGCAGTTTCCCAATATGTAAAAGATAAGCCTATCACCATTTATTCACAGGCTGTAACCCTGACGGTGAACAAGAATAACCTGGCGGTATTGCTCAGTTTGGATCCATCCGACGGCTATGGCGATATCAATACACCGTTGACTGTAACGGCAACCCTGGATAATATCGATGCTTCCATACCGCCCACCGGCAAGATAAATTTCCTGCTTACCTTTTATCCGGATCCGGAAGTGACCGAAGGCGAAGAGGGGACGCAGATAGAGTATCCCGACCCGGTACTGACAATCATAGAAGCAGCGGTGGTAAACGGAAATGGGGCCGAGATAAGCTGGTCACCGAACTTCTATGGCAGTTATGACATCGTGGCCGTCTACCTGGGAGACGGTAATTATCATAAGAGCACTTCGTCCACCAGCAGTTTTACCTGTGTTGACAGCAGCGCGGCCGGGGCTTCGGGACTCAGGATCACCGGGATCGAAAACAACACCCTGAATTACGGGGATGTGGTCAATCTGAGCGCAACCGCATGGCAGAATGGAAGCATGAAAACGTTGTTAGTTGATGAAGTGGAGTTCGTTTCTTCGGATACGGAAGGATTGGCCGTTGTAAAATCGGAAGGAAGCAATCCCAAATGGCAGCTGACCGCAGCCCGGGCGGGAACTTACCAACTGGAGGCCACCGCCACCATGGGCGCCACGGTACTGAAAGTGACCAAGAACATCACTGTTAACAAAGCCCAGATCGCACTGAAGGTGAAGGATCAGATGCTAAACCAGGGAGATTCCCTGGAGCCTTTTGTCCTGGAACTGACCGGCGGCGAGATGAAGCTAGAGGATTCTCTGGATACTGTCTTTACAGTCGAGTATCTGTATACAGTCAACAGCAGTTCACCGGCCGGGGTCTACGATGTATTCATCGGCAATATCACCCAGGCGGGAAATAATTATGAGGTCTTGAGTGTAAGCAAAGGCATCGTGAATATCGAGGGCCCCAAGTATAATATCAGATTCCGCGGGGTCTCCAACGGTTCAGTTCTGGCCGAGGTCAACAATTGGAGGGTCCTGGATGAAGATTACAACAGCGGTTATGATATCGCTGCCGGAGCCTATGTGCGCTTCAGCGCCGTGCCTGATGCCGGCTACCGGGTGGAGAAATGGGTGGTCAACGGTATCGAATTGATGAAAGACCAGTCCTACGACACCTCGGCATATATCACTTTCAACAGCCTGAGTGCTGATCTGGAGATCGAGGTTTATTTTGTACCCGACATGTGTAATCTGACTTACAGTGCCGGTGACAACGGCACCCTGACCGCACGGATCGGCAGTCTGAACGTGGGCTCGGGAGCGGTGCTGCCGGCGCAGACAGTAGTCAATTTCCTGGCCGCACCGGATGACGGCTTTATGGTGGATCAATGGAAAGTGAATAACAGCGTAGTCAACGGCTATAAGCAGAATAGTTATTTTCACACCATAACTCAAGATACTGATCTGAAAGTGACCTTCACCCCGGCGGAATATGTGGCAGTGGGCTATGCAGCCACCGGCAACGGGCAGGTCGCCGCTGAAGTCAACGGCGGATCAGCCCTGGAGAGCGGCGACCTGGTCACTAAAGGCAGTGAGGTGGTATTCACCGCAACCCCTGACGACGCCAACACCATGATCAAGGAGTGGATCGTCAACGGACAGGTGGTGCAGGGCAGCAGCCCGGTCTACACTGCGGCCAATATACAAGAAGCCTTGAATGTTGTAGCGGTATTTATCGATGCCATCACCTATACGGTTGACTTCGGGGCTATCGGTCATGGTAGCGGCACCCTGACTGCCGAGGTGGACGGGGAGTATATCTCCAGCGGCGACCGGGTCAGGGGATACGCAGATGTACTCTTCACCGCCTATCCGCCGGAAGGCTACCGGGTCAAACAGTGGAAACTGGGCTCTGCGGTCATTATGGATGACAGCGGGGAATCCCCGTTGTTAAGCGAGACCTATATACTGGAGGATCTTCAGTCAAGTGTCACTGTAACCGTGGAGTTCGAATCCACCAATACCTATTGGGTGGATTATTGGGTGATCGATACCCTCCCGGATGAAGAAGGCGGGGAGAACGGCACTATCAACGCCCTGGCCACCTACGCCGGGGTGAGCGAACCATACGGAAGCGGGGAGGATATCTTGCAGGACAGCCAGGTAGTCTTTACTGCTGTGCCTGAAGCCGGCTATAC
>DHBS01000032.1:100311-108365 GCA_002398825.1 Syntrophomonas sp. UBA4922
AGGAATGGACGATAGACGGCAGCGCGATTGCCGGCGCCGATCCCGTATATAGTATCGCTGCTATTCAAGCCAACCATGAGATCACAGTGGAATTCGAAGCGGGTATAAACCCCCTGACATTTGCCGCCATCGGCCAGGGCTCCGTTTCAGCATCAAGTGCCGATGGAGAGATTTTAAGCGGCACAGAGGTGGCTGACGGCACTGAAGTGACATTTACCGCCATACCCGATGAAGGCTATCAGGTCAAGGAATGGAGGTGCAATGGGGAGCAGGTGGCAGGCGGCAACGATACCTATGAGCTGACAGTGAGCAACGGAGGCTTTGTGGAAGTTGAATTTGAACGTGAGTATTATATCTTGACCCTGGGAGAAAACCTGACAGCTTCTGTGGCTGGCGCCGAGCTGGATGATGATTTGGTACAGGGCGACAAAACTGTAACCGTGACTGCATCGCCTCCGGCCGGATACTTGCTCACCGCCTGGTATGCGGACGGGGTCCTCCTGGAAGACCAGACCGGAGAATCCTACAGCTTTACAATGGTGCAGGATACCGAAGTGACAGCCGATTTCGAACAGCAGTACTATAACGTGATCTTCGTTGCGGAGGGCAACGGCACCATTACCGCCACTGCAGACAGTGCTGATATCACCTCGGACAGCGACCAATCAGGCGGAGCTACCTTAATCTTCACCGCCCAGCCGGCGGAAGGTTATCGGGTGCAAAGCTGGTTCCGCGGACTGTTTGAGGTCAGCGGGCAGCCGGAATCTGGCAGCGATATTCAGACCTATATTATCGACGGCCTCGACAAACCTGAGTATATCAGAGTATTCTTCGAGTTAAAGCCGGAAGATCCGGAGCTGCAGCTATATGTGGTATACTTTGGAGCTGGAAGCGGGGGCAGCCTAAGCGCAACTGCAGAGGGAGCGCCCATCAGCAGCGGCGACACTGTAACCGAGGGCAGCCGGGTGGTATTCAGCGCAGACCCTGACAGCGGCAAGACAGTCGATGAATGGAGCGGAATTGATAACGGAACCCTTTCCAATGACAAACTTACCTTTACCATTGATAGTCTGGCCTCTGGTGAAGATGTCTATGTAACATTTAAAAACCGCGCCACCGGCGGGGGTGGCGGAGGCGGGGGCGGCGGTTCCCTGGCTCCGGCCGCCCGGGTGGAAACCGACACCGGCGCGGCATTTGTAAGTCCATCGGCCGGCGGAGAGATCAGCCTGGGCAGTGAAGTCTCCCTAAATATACCGGATGGCGCCCTGCAGGGCAGCGCCAGGGTAAATGTGGAGATAAGCCGGGCTGGGTCCTTGCCTCAGGAGCCGGGGGGATTCATATTCCTGGGCCAGGCCTTTGAAGTCACCGTGGGAGGCCACAGCTCCTACACCTTTAATAAACCGGTCAGCCTGACCTTCAGTTTCGATCCTGGACAGGTTCCCGCCGGCAGCACCCCGGTGGTGTATTTCTATGACAGGTCGACCTCTACCTGGATTGAACTGGGCGGAACCGTAGCCGGAAACACTATAACCGTAACTGTCGACCATTTCACAGTTTTCGCTGTTATGGCGAAAGAAGCGGCTCCTGTTCAACCCCAGCCGTCTTCCCCGGTATTCAGCGATATCAGCCGGCACTGGGCCCAAGAAACCATTGAGACACTGGCGGGGCAGGGCATAGCTCAGGGTTACGGGGACGGCGCCTTTAGACCGGAGCAGAGCATCACCCGGGCGGAATTCGCCGCACTGCTGGTGAAAGCCCTGCAGCTTCAGAACGCAGGGGACGGCAGGGTATTTGCCGATACCGCCACACACTGGTCCAGAGACATAGTGGCTATTGCCGAGTCCCATGGCATAGTCGGCGGTTATGATGAGAACCATTTCGGTCCTGATGATTCGATCACCAGGGAGCAGATGGCGGTGATGGCGGTGAAGGCCGCTAAACTGGATCAAGGCCCGGCACAGGCTGCCTTTACCGACAGTAACACGATTTCCTCCTGGGCTAAAGGCAGCGTGTCAGCAGCAGTACAGAACGGTATCATGAACGGTTATCCGGACAGCAGCTTCAGGCCGCAGGGTAATACCACCCGGGCTGAAGCCATGACCGTAATTTGGAACTTGATTAACTAAGGAAACAGAGCGCAGCTAGTCCTCCAAAGCCCTCCCAAGGAAGTTGATGGGAGGGCTTTTTGGCCGGGATAGATATTTAGCAGGATAAGCGGAGGATCATGCCCAATACAGGGAGTTCAGGTTGTGAATTCCTGCTATATCTGCACTAGGAGCCTATACCCGGGTCTCAGGCGAAAAGGCGCCAACCGAAAGAAGAAAAGAGGGAGCGCAGCAATGATTGCACTAGGAGATTTGAATCGGGGTTAGAAAACGGCTTGGTATCAGAAGTGCAAATAAAGAGTCTATCAATCGATTTGGCATTTTTTAAAGAACAGGAACATAGCGATTCCCGCCGCGAATCCTATGGCCGGATTGAGAGCGATGCTCAATACCACCACGGCGGCGAATACGAACATTTCCTTATTATCCTCGGTCTTGATGGGTTTGATCAAATCCAGCCCGCTATAGAAGAGCATCCCCCCCAGTACCGCCTGGGGAATGAGCTGCAGGATCTGCAGGCCTGAGGCGCCCAGGAACAGACCGATGAACAGCAGCAAAAGCCCGATGAAAACCAGGGTGTACCCGCTCCTGGCTCCGAACCGATAATGGGCCGCCAACCCGCCGCTGCCGTGACATATTGGGATCATCCCCAGGGGGGCGCCAATCAGGTTGCCGATCCCCAGGGTGAGACACAGGTTTTTATTATTGACCTGCTGAGAAGCATCCGGGAATAGCTGGCTGGCCAGATAAGTGGTCACCAGTACCGAGTTGGTAAGGGTCAAAGGCAGTTGGGGGAGGGTTCCCTGCCAGAATCCCCGGTTGAAGTCGGCCCAAGCCGGCCAGATCGGATGGGGCAGGTTTAGTTGCCAATTCAAAACGGGGAGGTTTATTTCCGGATGTAACAGCAGTGATAAGGCGGTTCCCCCGATCAAGGCAACGATGGAGGCCGGAAAATAGCGGTTATTCATCAGCAGTAGTATCACCAGCAAAATAGGCAGGCCTAGTATCCAGTCGCTGCCGGCCATCTTGATGCCCAGCATGGCCAGGCTGATGCCCAGCCCGGTCTGAATGCCCATAGTTACTGAGAGAGGCGTCAGCCCGGCTATTTTTTCGATCAGTCCGGTCAGGCCGACGAGCAGCAGTACGGCGCCGGTCAGGATACCGGCGGCGGCGATTTCAAAGGCGCTAAAATGATGGATGATGATGGCCGCGCCGATCACTTTCATGGGCTGAACCGGCACCGGCAGACGGTAGAACCAGGCAGTGAAAAGGTACATCAGACCGAACATCACCAGGACGCTGGTCACGTCCAGGCTGGCTACGGTGATAGCCCCGATCACATAAGGAAGAAATGTGCCCAGGTCCCCGATCGAACCCGACAGATCTCCGCTGAGATTTCTTGCTTTTGGCAACATCATCTTACTGCCCCGCTTGCATGCATATGATCCGGATGTCTTTTAGATTATATCACGCCTATGCTCAAAGGAGCGAAAAAAGACAGGGCCAAGTCTGTTGCTGTTCATAAGGCGGTTATACTCTATTGGTAAATGGGCATTAGATGAAGAAACCCTGGCTTATTGTGTTATTAATTTGCGAATAATCTGGTTTTATGCAGCGTGATATATTAAAATCATCCGTGGGTGAGTAAATATGTTTTCAAAAGAGAAATGGCGAGGGGCTTTGTCTGGCGGCTTGATTCTGATGCTGGCCTGGTATCTGTTGGCCCTCATGGTCGATCTGCCCATCATCCCCAGCCCGGTGGATGTCTTTATTCAAATTGGAGAGATATTCAGGACCAAGATGGCCATCCATGTGGTTTATAGTTTAAGCCGGATTTTGGAAGGCATGGCTATCTCGATCCTGATCGGAGTTCCGCTGGGTTTCTTGATGGGGTATTTTGATAAATGGGATAGGATTTTTTCCCCCTTGATGTATTTTGCCTACCCCATCCCCAAAATTGCGCTTCTCCCTATTATAATGGTCTTATTCGGTTTAGGGGAAGCCTCCAAAATCATCATGATCGTGTTGATCATTATTTTCCAGATCATCATCACCGCTCGCGATGCGGTGAAAGACATACCTGCTCAAACCTTCTATTCCCTGCAATCGCTGGGAGCCGGCAGGCTGCAGATTTTCACCGAAATAGTGGCCCCGGCCGCACTTCCTGAGGTATTGACCGCCACCCGCCTGGCTCTGGGCACAGCCATCTCCATACTTTTCTTTACCGAAACCTTTGGCACTCAGTACGGCATGGGTTTTTTCATTATGGATTCCTGGCTCAGGGTCAATTATCTGGACATGTATGCCGGAATCGTGGTTCTCAGTTTTATAGGATTTTGCCTGTTTGTATCTATCGACTATCTGGAAAGAAAGATCTGCTCCTGGAGATAACGGGACCGCTGTATTCTTATGCCAGTACTGCCGGCTATTGCCATCCATTCTGTTCCGCCATCCCGCAAGACACCTCCTTAGATAGGCGTAAATAGAGTTAAACCAACCATAATAATATTAATATCCTTTCAATGGACAGGAGGCAATTATTAATGAACATCAAGCCAATACTGGTCTTGGCTCTGGTTATGGCCATGATGGCTATGGCTGGATGCCAAACTCCCGGGCAGTCTGCTCCGCCGCAGGCCGCAGAACCGGGTAATACCCCGGTTGCTCCCGCGTCTCCCACCCGGGAAGAAACCGCCCTCTTGCAAGAGATCGCCCGGTCTGCACAGGCGGGCAAGGTAATAAACTGCGATTTTGCAGTCAAATCCACCACCTTTGACGACATCGAGAAGACCTGGGGAGAGCCTGCCCAACTGCAGTATGTTGGTGCGGCCAAAGGTACTTATGCCACTTATGCTGACCGCAAAATTGTTTTTGGATTCAATAAAGGCATGCAGGTATTTGAAGTGCGAACCTCTGCCGGCGAGGTGCAAAAGCTGGCTTCAGGGGATGTGAAGGAAGTTCTGGGCGAGCCGGTTATGTTCCGTACTCTGGGCAGTCAGCAGATGTTCGGTTATCAGGCTGGGGATTACCGGTTGGAGTTCGTTTTCAACCCTCCCGCAGACGGGCGGTCTGAGCCCGCAGTTGATCATATCAATGTTTTTTATCCGGCTGGAACCGTTAATATGATGGCGGATGATCCCGGCCGCCAGTGGTAGCGTCAGGAAACTGGGGATTCATAAGTTCCAAAATCCAGCAACTGCAGCCCAACTGCGAAATTCAAGACCCGCAATTAATTGCGGCAGCAGTAACTGGGTCTGAAGGGCGACGCCCAGGCCGGCTGGACTAAACACTGGGGCATGTATAAATCAACCATGCCCCTTACCTGTTTATCTACTTTCACATCGCAGCATTGGCTGCGTGGTTATAACTTCAACAGCTTCTGGTTTGTCTTTACTTATAACTCTCCAGGTTGTATTCCAGTTCCCGGATATTCTTGATCTTGCCGTAGGTATAATCACCTTCAGGAAGGTGCCAGGTGGCTGCTCCGGAAGTGGAGATCCTCATCCCGCTGATTTCACGATAATTGCCTACCGGGGTCGACCAGCGCACCTGCATGTTCTTTCCGTCCATGGTGGTATAGGAGCGGTCATCGGTGACGAAGTTGACCAGCTGCCCGATATCATTGAAGTAGAGCCAGGCCGAAACCCGGTTGGGGCCGTCGGTGAAGATAGCCTTAACAGTTAAATCATCTATGTTTTCCCATTCTATGCGGGGATCGGTCAGGCTGGCCGGGGCCACCAGGCACATATCGTTGAAGAGCGTCGCCGCTTCGGCCCGATCCATGAACTCTCCTCCAATATCAGATACCTTGATCAGCCCGGCCGCTTTGATCAGCATGTTGCCTTTGGTGTTGATATAAGAATCCAGACCGATAACCGGCAGGCCGGACATGTTCATCCTGACCAGAAACAGGCGGGTAGGCTGATCCAGGAAGTTGTATTGCTCAAAAATTACCGGGGTCCAGGGCTTCCGGGGGTCGGTCTTCATCTCCGCCTCCAGGACAATGCGGTAGTTTTGTACTTTGGGCTTACCGATTACTCCGGTATAAGCCAGATATTTCTGTACTATCTCCGGCAAATGCTGAATATCGGATTCTGTAAGTAAAGACAGATCAGCGCCTTGCACCCGGCCGAGTCCGTTTAAAACCTCTTTTTTGTAGGTGCGGCGGATCTCCTGCGATAAATAAAGCAGGGCAAGGGCCGCTACTACGATAAGCACGATTATAATCAGTTTTTTGTCCGTCTTTAACATCTCCGTATCAAATTGAGCATATAGAAGGTGCCTAAAACCAGGCTAAACAAGACTACCAGGCAATAAACCCCCAGCATGGGGTAGTCCAGAGGCAGGCCGTAGATGGGGGCAACCGCTGTACCCAGAGCCACTGAAAAGATCAGGGTCAGGCATTTCAGCAAGGCCACCCCGGCCAGAATGTTGCCGAAGGGGATTTTGCGCAACAGCATATAAGCCGTAACTCCCAGTGCCGGCATCACTACGGCCAGATCCAAAACCAGTACCGCATAGGTATCCGGACGTACCTGCCGGGCAGCTCCGGGTATGAGAATCGACAGCCATAAGGGCACAAATACCGCTATAATCAGTATGAGAAAACCGGCGATGGTTTTTCGCATCCAATTGGGCAGCTGAGTCTGGCACACCGCAGCGGGCTTGAAGCTGCTCAGCCCCAGTATAAGACTGTATATAGCCAGGGCAAAGATCAACAAGTATAGAGGATAGAGCTGATTAAAATTACCGCTAATCGTGAATAAGCCATAGGCATAAAAGAAATAGGCGCTTAAGCCCAGCATGATGATGAAGCTCTTATAGCGCTGCCTTTTCAGGAATTGAGACGACATCAAGGCCAGGATGACGGCTGCCGGGATCGAAATCACATCCTGAGAAAAGGCGCCGGGCAGTAAGCTCTCCGCCAAGGCCTCCCAATAGATTTGCGGATGAAGCAGGCCAGTCGATGCCGCCCCTAACGCCAGCAGCGACAGGATGAGCATAAGGATGGCAGTCAGCCGTCCTTTACCGGGGTCGACCATAACGTACCTCCTCTGTTTTGATAAACTCTAGCAAAATTCGCTGACTGCTCGTAAAATCCCTGCTGTTTATCAGTATGTGCAGTATATTTCTGTATATGCCGGGGCCTATGGCACCACGGTCTGAACGGTGATGTATTCTCAAATTAGACCTGATTCTGGAGAGGATAGCGGGACCTTGGTGGAGAACTATTATTTACAAGTATTGTTTAGTATGGATAATAGAACCATATATAGACCCGGGGGGGAAAACAGGTGATTGAAGGCGTAATAGCCGCAGCAGGGAAATCACAGCGCACCGGTGAGCTGAATAAACTGGAACTGGATTTGGGCGGCAAAGCCGTGCTGGCAAGAAGCCTGGAAAGCATGCTGGCCTTTTGCAGTACGGTTTATGTGGTGGTGGGCCATTATCGGGAGAGCCTGGAAAAATTACTGGGCCAATACAGCAATGTTGAGATGGTCTTCAATCCCAGTTATGAAAAGGGCATGTTTTCTTCAGTGAAGGCCGGCCTGGTGCATATAAAAGCCTCCCGGTTCTTCTTCATGCCCGGCGACTGCCCGTGCGTGACCCCACAGGTATTTAAACAAATGCTGCAGATCGATGCCCCTATCGTGGTGCCGAGCTACCAGAACCGGCCCGGGCATCCAGTCTTGATGCACAGCACTCTGATAGCTCCGATCCTGCAGGGGAAATTCCCCAGCCTCAACCAATTCATCACAGCACAGGGTTGTGTTTTTGCCGAGGTGGACTGTCCCGGCATACTCATGGACATCGATACAATGGAAGACTACCGGCAAATTCAGCGCCGGTTCCTGCACTGACCTGGATGGCACTTTTCCGCCGGCAGGATATTCATAGTTAACGCCATTTCCGGCTAAAAATCAGGCGCCCGCCTTATGACCAACCTAT